>JAFLCH010000330.1 GCA_017303775.1 Anaerolineae bacterium
ATACCGTTCTATCAAACCAAAAATTGCTCTGGCTCGATCTTCTAGGAAGGTCTTAAAGAATTCGTTACGATCAACATCTGTCAGAATCTCACTGGGTATTAGATGCGATTCTAGACATTCATCGAGTTTTACATTGCTACGCTTCAATTCAGCCAGATAGGTTTGCGGCGGCTTTTTGCCGATCTGAATATTTAATAGCTTCGGAATCAGTGTGCGATTTACAACTGAGTCAACGAGTTGTGCTGCCTCACTATGATCCAAGTCGAGAGAGGGTTGACTGGAAATATAGGCTCGTGGGTAAATGTGATGATCTTCGAGCCTCATAGAAGGGGTAATACGCTGAGCGCTGTTCCAGTCAAATAATCCACGTGCACTATAACCTAATAGGTTCAAAATGCCTCTGTAGATGGCACTTGATTTTTTGCTGTACCCAAACAGGTCATCTGCTTCTTGAACCAATGACCGCATCTTAGTGAAAAATCCCCGTGCAGTAATTCGCTCTCCCTTTGCTATGCTGGTAAGAGCGGTGCTATCAATAATAATCACTTCATTTGAGGCTGAACTATAGCGGTTTGCAAAAACAGAAGCCCAATACCAAAATTCGATAAATGTCCGCTGCTCCTCAGACATTTGATCAAAGCCTTTAAGCTGCCTGCGGAACATCATCAGCGGGATGACCATATTTTCCGAAGGCATCCAATCTTGAGACAAAATGTAGTACTGACTCGTTAAGTAATTGATGGTTTCTGCATACAATCCTACTGTGGTGTCCCAATATTCATTGAAATCGTCAGCATCAAGATTTTTTAGAATATAAGATTTATCTATTGAAATTGTCCCACCTCTTTTTGTACCCGTAATGTAAGCAATCGCTCGCACAATAATCTCTCGATTGAGCGTGAGTTTGCTTTCACTTTCAAATTCTTCAATTTTGCGACGTAGGTTAAAGCCATGATATAACTTGGCAGCGAGAATATCAGTGAAATTAAGCTGTATACCTCGACTGTTACTACGTTCAAAAAAGATAGTAAATTTATCTAAACCCATATCGAGGAGATAATAAGAAAGCATCTTCTCACGTTTGAATAAATCAATGATGTGTTTTACTGCTACCAGATATGTTTCATCTGCTGCTTCTCGCTCCTCATCACTCTTGTTTATCAATGAGAATTGTACATATTGCGACTGTCTGAACCTTTCCAATTTATCCTTTTCTCGAAGACCTTTTGTTTCTCCATCATATGCATCAGACAACTTTATTGAAATTGCTGTACGACTTTCTTCGCCTGAAACTGAGAAAAACATGTCTTCAAGACTTCGTTCTGTGACAGTTAAGGCATTGAGATCCTCATGCAATGTCACATAAACTGTATCTATACCTGTGATTGCCCGGTAAATCGAGGTTATGCGTTGCTGACCATCCAACACGATCCGCAGATTTTGAGCTTGAACTTTTTTGGTCATCTCTTCTTGTGACATATCAAATGTGTTAAGGCGCGCGTTGCTTCCCTTACCCTTGCGAGGGCGATCATCAATATCACGCAGAGTTAGTCCAAAAGACGGCTTTCCATAAATAATCGTGCCAACAAAAATGTTCCTTATAAGTGAGTCAAATAGATCATAAGTTTGGTCGAGTTCCCATCTGAAATCACGCTGGAATTCTGGCAGCATTATCGCTTTAGATTGGATGCCCTTCACTATATCAAGAAGGGATTCAGTTCGGCTTTGTGTTGTATCGCTCATGGATGTAAATGTCTCCAAAGATCTCAGGGAAATTGATGAGATAGACTAACGGGAATACACGCAACCCAAGATGTATCAAGCAATAGTCTGACGATTCGCAAGTTGAAACCCTCAAAACAAGACATATTATTGCTAATGAATCAAGTTTAAATTTTACTTATTATATTTGAAGATTGAAAGTTAGTACAAAAGGAAGCGTTATAAATTTGTATCAATCAAATCCTTTGAATACAGTTGGCAATATTGCGAACCTAAAACTGTAATATTCAAAGGGCGCAGCACTAAACTTTGCAATCATGAGCTACAAGTTCACACGTGTAGAGATCGGCAACCTCAAAAATCAGTACCGCCGATCTTACAAGAATTGTGTGACCGACTGGGTACTGCCCTATTCGAGCGGTGAAGGCGGCTAACGTTCTTCGGCACGCAGTTGGAGTTCGATGAGGCGTTTGAGTTTGGCGCGGGTTTCCTGCCAACTGATAGGGCTGAGGCCGAGCTTATCGCGGACGAAGGTTTCATCCTGTCCGTCGCGCATATCGCGCACGGCGGATGTCCAGCGCAGCATCTCGAAGGAGATTTTTTGTGGGATGCCCGCCGCTTCGCCAATATCGGAAAGGATGTATTCCAAGTTACGGGCGGTGCAGTTGAAGATGGTGTCTTTGGGGGCGTATTGGACGAGGTATTCATCGAGGAGACGGAGCCAATCGGCATCCAATTCGATGCGGCGTTCTTTGTAGACGTTGCGCACTTTGTGCTTGATGGTGACGACGGGGCGCTCGCGATTGTAGCGGTCGATGTCGGCTGGTTTGAGGGCCATGGCTTCGCTCTTTTTGATGCCGGTGTTGAGGATGAGGCTGAAGAGCATTTCGGGGCGGGTATCCACCTCGTCACCTTTGCGCATACCTCTGGCGGCCAAGAGCGCGGCTGTGACTTCATCGCGGGAGAGAGCGTAGGCCAAAGGCGCGGGGCCGGAACGCTGTAAGACGGCTTTGGCGGGATCGTGGGGGATGGCACCGATGGTATGCAGCCACTTGAAATAGACTTTGAGGGTAGTGACGCGGCGGGCGTAGGACTTGCGGCTACAGGGGACGCCGCGACCATTTTCCAGCCAATCGAGAAAGTCGTTGAGGCGGTTGGTGGTGTAGTCCCCTACCAGCGTTTCCCCACCGGTATTTTCGGCAAGGAGCTGCAAGTCGGCGGTGAAGGCGTTGATGGTGTGCTGCGATTTGCCTTCTTTGAGGAGGTGCTGCTGGAACAGCGGGATGGTATAACGCAGCTCGGTATGCTTATTGAGATCTTCCGGCTTGACCGGCTGATTCTGAAAGAGGGGGATTTGTCGTAAGTCTGACATGAACTGAGCCTCGATGACTATACGCAAGTCCTTATAGATTAAACATTTGTTCGTATTCTGTCAATAGTTCAGCGGCGATTAGTCCAGCCGGAGTCGGCGTAGAGGGTGGATTGAAGCTGGCGGGCGCGGGTGTGTTCAAGATCGGATAAGGAGACGAGCGTAGGGCTGAAATTGACGGCAAAGGTGCGGACGAAAGCGGCGCGCATGGCTTCGGCCACGGACGACCAATCCAGTTCAAGGCCTAAGACCTGTTGAAGGGTGATGGCACGCTGGCGCACCTGCTGACGGGCGGATTCGCGCTGGGGTTCATCAGCAAAGGTGAGGGCGTCGACGATGCGCCCCAAGTCACCGGTGAGGGGGAGTGTGCCATGTTGAAGGATGGCTGTTTTGCGGCGTACCTGCGCGCTGCCGATGAGCTTGCGTCCGGCAACGGTGATTTCGTAGGGTGAGGGTGTTTCGAAGCAGACGGGGCCGGTGTCGGCGGGGGGAGATGTGTCGGGCGGGGCGGTGGTGGGCTGGACGCCGAGGAGTTGAAGGCCTAAGAGAAGCGCCTGACTGATGCGGTGATAGCTTTCGAGGACGCTGCCCGCGGCGAGTTCATGGTCGATGGGGAGGGCGAGGCTGTAGGTGAGTTCGTCGGTGTGCAAGATGGCACGGCCCCCGGTGGGACGGCGGACGAGATCCCAGCCAAACTGAGCAAGGTTTTGATGAGCGATATGAGCGACGGGCTGGCCATAACCGAGCGAAAGACAGGCAGGGCGCCAGGCATACAGGCGCAAGGTGGGCGGCTGGGCAGCGCGACCCACGGCTTCGAGAATGGCTTCGTCAACCGCCATGTTCCATGAACCGGCAGCAGGTAAATCGTAGATCAAGCGCCATTGACGCATATTCGTACCCCGCCTATACTCAACCATATGCTCGTGTTTTGTTTTTGTGCTGAGTCATAAAACCAATGCAAAATCAATGGCCTCAAGATCATGAACCCACCGTGCAAAACCAACGTCCGGTTTACCGGTGGCGAGAAACTGAAAACGACGCGGACGCGCCGACTGTCAACGGGATGCTGCCCGTAGCTCCTCCGCCACCGAAACCCCGCACAACCCATTATAACGAACCCATCCCGCCCGCGCCGCCTCTGCGCGATTCGGCAGCGCGAGAACGGGTGCGGCGGCGACGAGTCCAATCCCGCAACCGCGGTGGGGAGTGGGCGTGGGTGGTGATCGCGCTGGCGGTGTTCAGCGTGGTGGTGGTGATGAGCATGAGCGCGTTCGTACTGCTGCGGGCGTCTCAGGCTA
>JAFLCH010000331.1 GCA_017303775.1 Anaerolineae bacterium
GAGGCCGGAAGTGAGCGCAGCGCGGCGGATGACTTTGATTGGGATGAGGCGGCGAGCGCGGAAACGGCAACTGATCTGCCGGATTGGCTGACGGCGAGCGCGATTTCGCCACAGGTGGAGCTGCCGGAGGACGATGATCTGTTCCCGGATTTGCCGAGCCGGAGCGAAGGGATGCAGGCGGATTCGCCGGCGGACAGCGACTTCGATGTGTTGAATATGCCGGGGATGCCGGACTTCCCCGATTTTATGAACGAGGCCAGCCCTCCGCCAGAACCGGCGGCGGAAGCCAGCGACGGGACACCGGATTGGCTGGCGGAACTGCAAGCGCAGGGTGATCTTGCGGTGGAGGACGCGGTTCCGGCGGAGGCCGAGTTCGAGATGCCCTCGGACGATGAGTTGTTCGGCGGGCTGTTTGGTGAGGAAGCCGAGGCTGCGCCAGCAGCGGCTGCACCGCAGAGCGGCGGGCAGTTCTTTAACACGGGCGAACTGCGGAATATCGACGAACTGCTGTCCTCATACGAAGATGTTGATAATACGCTGCCGGATACTGACCTCGATGCCCTTTCGACGGGCGATTTTGACATCGACAGTTTGCTGAACGACGAGGAATTAGGGCGGGTGGCGGAACTGCGGGGGCAGGCCGAGAAACGCGCCAAGCTGAATGAACTCGGGCCGGACGCACCGGATTGGCTGGCTGATCTGGGTGTGACGGTTGGCTCGGATGAACTGTCGGCGGCGGCGATTGTGCGCAAGCAGGCACAGATGGAGCGCCCGCTGGAAGAACTGCCTGACCGGCTGAAGAAGCTGCATGACGCGGGGTTGGAACTGCCTAATCCGCTGGACAGCGAAGCGCCGGAAGCGATAAAGGCGCTGCTGCCGGGTGTGAACGAGGTGATCGCATCGACGGGGGTGCGGGCGGGCAAACCGGCGCTGATGGAAGATGTGTTCCTGAGCGACGCGCAGCGTGAGAAGGTTGACCTGCTGAAGACGCTGGTGGCGACGACGGATGAAAAGAGCGGCAGGCCGACGTCGGCGATTGATCTGACGCTGGACACGCCGGAACTGGAAGATCTGGCCGCGCCCCAAGCGGCGGCAGCGGGAGGGCGTGCGCGGCGACGGGGACGGGTGAAGATTGACCGGCTGCTGATCGGGGTGCTGCTGGCGGCGGCGGTGATTCTGCCGTTCGTGGTGCGGGGACTGCGGGTGGGACAACTGCCACCGCCGCGCTTCAACGCAGGCAGCCCGCAGGAAGCGGCGTTCAACCGGATCGAAGGATTGCAGGCGGGGACGCTGGTGCTGGTGGCGGCGGAGTATGGGCCGACGGGCGCGGCGGAACTGGATACGACGCTGAGCACGCTGCTGCAACATTTGATGGAACGGGGCGCGAAACCGGTGCTGGTGAGCAGCAATCCGGTGGGGCTGCTGCACGCGCGGAATACCCTGCTCTACGGCGCGACCTACGGGTTGGAGGTGAGCGGGAGCAGCGGCGGCGCGGGGGTTGTGGTCAACCCCGGCAGAGCGGTGGACGGCTTCGGGCGCGAGATTCGGATCAACGAGGATTATTATGTGGGGCGCTATCTGCCCGCTGAGATGATCGGTTTGCGGACGTTCAGCGATGATCCGGGGGGATGGCTGGCGACGGATATTGACGGCAACCCGACGAATTTGACGATTGAGTCGCTGGGCGACTTCGGGGCGATTGTGGTGGTGGCGGAACGGGGCGAGGATGTGCGGCGGTGGGCGGAACAGGTGGCACCGCTGGCGGGACAACCGTTGATCATCGCGGTGAGCGCTGCGGCGGGGCCGCTGGCAGAACCGTATGCACGGATCAGCGGGAGCGGTGTGGGCGGTTTGCTGGTGGGCTACCGCGACGCTTATACTTACCGTTCGATGCTGGAAGGGGCTGTGCCGCTGGTGCCGGTGCTGGGGGCGACGGAGACTCCGCGTCCGACGGCGACCGCGCTGCCGACTGAGACGCCGATTCCGACGGAGACCGAGACGCCGACGGTGACGTATACGCCGAGCGTGACGCCGACGGCCACGCAGACGCCGACGATCACACCGACGCCGACGCAGACGTTGACACCGACGATCACCTCGACGCCGACGGAGACATTCACGCCGACGGCTACCGCGACGAATATTCAGGCGACGAGCCTGCCGCCGACATGGACACCGACGCCGGATACAGGCGGAATCAGCGGTGGCGGCGCGGGGATCGTGGTGGAAGGCGTGGTGAACGTGGCGGAGGCGGTGAATGTGCGCGAAGGCGCAGGCACCGACTTCCCGGCGATTGCTTCGCTGCAACCGGGCGTCACGGTACGGATTATCGGGCGGAATCAAGATGGCACGTGGTTGGAAATCCGGCTGCCGGATGACCGCGAGGGCTGGGTTTCGGCACGGTTGATCCGGATTATCGAACCGGCGACGCCGACGGTGAGCGCTTATGATCCGGCGCGGTCAGTGGTGGGGCTGGTGAGCGACTCGCAGTATCTGCCGGCGGCGGTGGAGATACGGCTGCAACAGAGCGATGGCAGCCCGACGCCGACGCTGGAGGTGGTGCAGCCCACGCCGGGCGCACCGATCCCGCTGCCGCCGGTGAGCAGCAGCCCTCCTCTCCCGTACCGTGACCAGCGGTGGTATGGTATGACGCTGGGGCTGATCGCGGTGATCGGCATCATCACGGTGGGGGCAATTGTGAACATTCTCCGCAGCCTGATACGAAGGGGGCGTAAGTGAGCGGTGAACAGATCGGCCTGTGGGTGGGATTCATCTTCACCCTGATGGTTTTCAGCTATTTGCTGGGGGATAACGCGCTCTACCGGATTGCGGTGTACGTCTTCACGGGCTTATCGGCGGGGTATATCACGCTGGTGACGGTGGATACGGTGCTGCTGCCGTGGCTGCGGGGGACGCTGTTGAACCCCGGCGCGGACGCGGGTACGAAAGCGCTGGCGGTGGTTCCGTTCGTGCTGGGACTGCTGCTGCTGTTGAAAACGTCGCCGCGTTTGGGGCGAATCGGGAATATCGCGATTGCCTTCATCATCGGTGTGGGGACGGCGGTTTCACTGGTGGGGGCGATTTCAGGCACCTTGATCCCGCTGGCACAGTCTACGGGGAGCGGTGTAGCGCTTGACCCGCTGAACAGCTTCTTGATATTCATCGGCATCGCGACGACGCTGGCCTACTTTCAATATCTGGCGCGGCGGCGCACGGACGGACGGGTGCAGCGCAGCCTGCTGACGCGCACGTTGAGCGGCGTGGGGCAAGTGTTCATCATCATCACGCTGGGCGCGATTTACGCGGGGGCAATCCTGACGAGTTTAACGATTTTCAGTGAACGCATCGGGTTCATCCTTGCGCGGATTACAGGAGGATAAGGGTGGCTGACGAACGCTCCGGATCAATCCTTGCCGTGGATTTCGGCAATATCCAGACACGCGCCATCCTGATTGACCTTGTTGATGGGATTTACCGACTGGTGGCGCGCGGGGAAACCCGAACAACCGTAGGCTTTCCGGCGAATGACGCGCGGGTGGGCTTGCAGCGGGCGGTGGAACAGATCACCGCCGTGACCGGACGCAAACTGCTGCTGGACGACGGGCGAATTCTTTCGCCGGAGCAGCAGGATCGTTCCGGCGTGGATCATTTCATCACGACGGCCAGCATCGGGCGCACGCTGCGCACGATTGTGGTGGGGCTGGTGCCGGACGTGAGTCTGGCGAGCGCGTACCGGGCGCTGGCAGGCACGTATGTGGAGATCGTGGGCACGCTGAGTTTGGAAGACAGCCGCAGCGAAGAAGATCAGGTGAACGCGATTGTGAGCAGCCGGCCTGATTTGATCTTCATCACGGGCGGGATGGAAGGCGGGGCGGAAAAGCCGGTGCTGGATCTGGCGCATGTGGTGCGGACGGCGCTGCGACTGGTGCGCGGCGGACGGAAGCCGATTGTGCTGTACGCCGGCAACAGCGCGCTGGTTTCCAACATCCGCGACCTATTCGACGGGCTGGCGACGATTTTCATCGCGCCGAATATCCGGCCATCGCTGGACGAAGAAGAACTGGAAAGCGCCCAATTGCAGCTGGCGCTGGCTTTTAATGAACGGCTGACGAACCACAGCGGTGTGGGACAGTTGGGGCGGATGAGCCGCCTGTCGGTGCTGCCGACCGCGCAGAGTTACAGCATCATCACCGAGTATCTGGGGCAGATGAGCGGTAAGGGTGTGCTGGCGGTGGATATTGGCAGCGCGGTCGGGGTGATGTCGGCTTATGTGGACGGGCATGTTTCGACCACGATCCGCACGGACATCGGGCTGGGACACAGCGCCGATT
>JAFLCH010000332.1 GCA_017303775.1 Anaerolineae bacterium
TGAAGTCCAGATGACCGGCAGTACCGAAGGGTTGGGCGGTGTAGACCTCACCCTGCATGACGTAGAATTCCCGATCCACCTGCGGCAGCCCACCCACCGGCTCGACGAGGATCAAGCCGTACATACCGTTGGCGATGTGATGGGCGACGCTGGGCGTGGCGCAGTGATAGACGTATAAACCGGGGTTGAGGGCTTGGAAGGTGAACATGGTTTCTTCACCGGGATTGGTCTGCGTGAAGACCGCGCCGCCGCCGGGGCCAGTGACCGCATGCAGGTCGATGGAATGCGGGAAGAGGCTGCTGGTGTCATTCTTGAGATGCAGCTCAACGGTATCGCCCACCCGCACGCGGATCATCGGGCCGGGAACCGTATCATCGAAGGTGAAGTAGGTGAAGGTTGTGCCATCCGCCAACTGCCCGTTGACTTCCGTCGCCGTCAGGTCAACCCGCACGGTGGTCGCGCCACGATCCCCGACCGGCGCAGGTAGATCCGCCGGATTACGCACGATGGACACGGCGTTCGGGTCTGCCGGAGCAACCACCTGCACAGGTGTATCCATCGGCATGGTTGCGGCGGTGTATTCAGCAGAAGCCGGCGCTTCCCCGGTTACGATCAACTTGCCTACCATGCCGATCTCTTTGTGACCGGGCGTGGAGCAGTAGTATGTGAACTCGCCGGGACGATCCACCTTGAAGGTGAGCACCACCGTTTGATCCTTTTCGGTCATGTTGCCGGTGTTCACGTTGAACTCGTCAATCACGAGGTCGTGCAGCACCGGATCACCATTGATGACGGTGATCTGGACGGTATCGCCGACGTTGGCCTTGAGGTCAGGGTTGATGACGCCGTCGATCTCCCCGCCCACGCCGATGAAGGCCATCGGCGGCGTCAGGCCGATGACCGTCTTGAGGGTATATTCGACCGTTGGCGCTTCGTCAGCGGAACTGGTGCGCGGCTCGATGCGGATGGAAAACGGCAGCAGCAGCCCGAAGGCCAGCACCGTCACCGACAGCAAGATGGCGGAAAATAAATTGGAATTGAACGATTTGGAAGTCATTAGCTTACCTTTCGGTTATGGGAGGTTGGGAGACAGACCAGATACGGGATCTCAATCGCGTTGTGCGGGCACAACGTTTCACAGTCCGCGCAGTAAATACACCGTTCCGGCCAAACCAGCGCCGCTTTGCCGCCGCGCTGCTCTAAGGCCTGTGTGGGACATTGGGCGATACAAGCGCCGCAGCCCACACACCGGTCTTTGTGGATGATGGGGAACCATTGATCGTCAGACATGAACGACACCTTGAACGCAATACGGTCACATGTATGACAGCGTACCCCCCTTTAAGGGGCATGTCCTTGATATAGATCAAGTCGGGCAAGGTTGTGTGGAATTAGAGGGCGGCTATCGTCCGCAGGATGTCCTGTCGCACGATGATGATGCGATGCCGGTCAAACTGAATGGCTTCAGCCTGTTCGAGCGTCCGCAGCGCGCGGCTGACGGTTTCCGGCTTGGTGGCGAGGTGCGCGGCGATGGCGGCGCGGGTGACGCCGGGGCCGCTCAGGGCTGGGTCATCCAACTGCTTGAGCAAAAAGCGCGCCAGCCGGATGGTGACCGAGTACAGCGCCAGATCCTCGATCTGGCCGACCAGCATGCGCACCCGTCCCGCCAGAATCCCGATGATGCGGTAGGAGAGGAGGGCGTCGGTTTGCAGCAGGCGATGCAGCGCGGCGGAGGGCAGCAGCCAGAGCTGCACCGGCGTGAGCGCGGTGGCGTCAGCCGGGTTCGGGCCGCCGTCCAGCGCGGCGATTTCGTTGAAGGTATTCCCCGGCCCCAGTAGATGCAAAATGTGCTCTTCGCCCTGCGGGTTAACCTTGTGAATCTTGACTCGTCCCGTTTCGATCAGCCACAAACCGGCTGCCGGTTCGCCTTCCAGAAAAATGCTGCCCTCCGCCGGAAAGGCGCGCGGCTGGCAGTGCTGCGCCAGCGCGGTTAGCTGTGCCGGAGCGAGTGCGGCGAAGTATGGCAGCTCCGCCAATCGTTCGACGATCTGCATCTTACGCTAGGACTCCGATGCACAGGCACACCCAACCCACCAGAAAGGCCACGCCGCCCAGCGGGGTGATGGCTCCCAACCAGCGTTTACCCGTCAGGCTGAGGATGTACAGGCTGCCGGAAAAGAGGATGATGCCCAGCAGGAACAGCCAACCCGCCGCGCTGATGAAACCTGACGGCCATTCACTGCTCGCCCACGCCGCGCCCAGCAGTGCCAGCGCGTGATAGAAATGATACTGCACGCCGGTCTTGAAGTTGGCTTCCAGACGCGGCTTGTCGCTGAAATAGGTGGCTAAGCCGTGCGCCGCGAACGCCCCCAGCGCCACCCCCAAGAATCCATTCACCGCCGCCAGCAGGACAAAGGTTGATTGCATCGCAGACCTCACGTTGAATAAGCGTCGAACAAGGATAGAGTATAGCCAATCGCTGTGTGCTAGGGTAAAAAGAGAGATGCAACCGAACACCGGAGGGGGATTCGATATGAAGTTATTCATCATACTGGTGATGATGATTCTCAGTTATTCGAGCATCAACGCGCAGGAGGCTGACCAACCGCTCATCATCCTGTGGGCAGGGGATTTCTACACGGTGGACGCGAGCGGAACGGCGACACCCATCACGGCCAATCGCCTCGTCGCGGGGGAGGCGATGCCCAGCAGCCAGCGGGATCTGGCCATATCGCCGGACGGGCGTTTTCTGGCTTATCTGCGAACGCCGGATTTCTTCGCGCAGGCGCTTGCCAATAACCTGACCGGCAATCTGGGGACGACTCCGGCGGATGTCATCCTGCTGGACACTGCCAGCGGCGAGCAAACCGTCCTCGCCCACCACGCGGAAGGCACAAGCTGGCAAGACGCGGAACGGCTGTGGTATCGCAGTGAACTCACATGGTCGCCGGATGGGACTCAGTTGGCATATGCCGAGCTGCGCCGCATCAACGTCTCCTATTACGAGACGCGGATTCGTGTCTACAATATGCAAACGGGCAGCACCCGCACCATCAGCGGGACGCCGGAGAATTTCTGGCCGATGACATGGTTCCCCGAAGGGATCGCCGCGCACACCACATTGTTCGCGCCGGATGGAACCATCCTCGCGCACAACTTCCTCACCGAAGGCTCAATCGTGCGCGGTCATATGTCCTATCAGGGGCGACCTTATGCCGTCATCAGCAGCGCCGACGTCGTTCCCTACGAGGATTTGAACGGCGGTCAGGTTTACGTCATGGATATGCTGACGGGCGAGTTCGGTGTGATACAAGGGCTAATCTCCAGCATCAGCGCCACCACGCCTGACCAATCCGCCATCTTCCTGCGGGATGACAACGATACTCGTCCGGCAGAAGTCTTTGATCCCATCACCGGCGCGAACTTCATCCCACCGCGCCAACCCCCCTTCGCCGTTGATTTCACCCTGGCGCCGGATGGGCGGCGCTTCGCCTATGTCCTGATCGGAACCAATATCAACATTTACAACTTCGACGACGGCAGCACGCAGACCATCGACATGAACGCCACCGCGCTGGTCTGGGGCGGCAAGCAGTACACCGTCGTCCTCGCTGATGGTCAGAGCATGCCTGTCCAGCCGACCACCGACTTCGAGAACAGCAAACGCTGTGGCACACTGCCGGCTCTGCCGCTCGAATCGGGCGGTGTGGGGCGGGTGATTGAAGGCGGCGGTTCTAACCGTATTCGCAGCGCGCCGTCCGTAGAAGCGGAACAGATCGGCGAGATTCCGGCGGGCAGCACTTTTGAGGTGGTCGATGGGCAGCAGGGAATCTGCGCCGGCGGCATCCGTTGGGCGCAGGTGCGCTATGACGGCATAACCGGCTGGACGGCGCAGGGCGCGGACGACAGTTTATTTCTGGAAGCGGCAGCATGAGGAGGAACAATCGCGTGCGTTTTTTGATCATTCTCGGTCTGGTCATCACAGCACTTGTGCCCGCGCTGGCGCAGGAAGCGCAACCGGCCTGTGCGCTCGCCCCACGCCTGCAAAGCGGTGATTGGGGCAAGGTAGCCGCCACCTTCACGCTCAACCACCGTGCCGAACCGGGGCTTTCCGCCGCGCGCATCGGGCAGATTCCGGCGGGCGATGTCTTTCGCGTATTGGATGGGCCGGTATGCGCGGATGGTTATGTCTGGTGGCAGCTTGCTTATGATGGGCGGCAGGGCTGGACGGCGGAAGGGGAAGCGGCGAACGATGATTACTGGCTGCAACCGCTGACCGTCCCGCAAGTGCCGGATTCGCTGGCGCAAGATGAACCGG
>JAFLCH010000333.1 GCA_017303775.1 Anaerolineae bacterium
TCACATCGGCGGTGTTGAAGGTGAACATGTCGTAGTGATGGGGGATGACCAGCCCACTGCCGACGGCTTGCGCGAGCGAAACTGCTTCGGCAGCATTCATATTGGGCGGGACTTTGAGCGCGTCACGACGGGCATCAGTGCCGTTGATGGGCAGGAAGAGGATGTCCGGCGCGAAGGGTTTGAGGCGCGCAGCAAGCCCGTCATAGGCGAGTGTGTCGCCACTGTGATAGATGCGGAGATTATCCACTTCGATGAGGAAACCGAGGAAGGGATAGCCACTGGTTTCATCGTAACTCAGGTCGGGATGGGCGGAAGGGATGCTGTGGACGGTGGCCGAGCCGATTTGGAAGGATTCATCACCGCGAGTGGGGATGAGACGCTCGGCGGGGAGGCCAAGCGACAGGGCGTGACCGGCGAGGGCGGCAGGAAGGATGAGCCGAGCGTCGGGTGAGGCTGCAAAAAGGGCGGGTAAGGTTTCGGGGTCGAGATGGTCGGAATGTTTGTGGCTGGCGAAGACCCACGCGGCGTTGTTGATCTCCGAACCATGCAGCGGGGATTCGGTCATGCGGATATGGGGTTTTTCCGTCGCAGCGTATTTTTGGGTGAGATGCTCGGAAAGGTAGAGATCGATATAGAACAACCCCGACGCAGTTTTGAGGGCATAGCCGCTTTGGCCCAGCCACCAGACGCAGACTTCACCGGATTGCGGGCGAGCGCTGTTGATGTCGGCTAACAAGGCCTGACCGCGCAGAATGGGTTGAATCATGGTTAGCCGCTTCCTTTTGCAAGCAATCGAAATTGAACCGATTTATGTAAGGACTAAAAACAAATGACAGATTATCAACTTCCCCTGATCTATACAAGTGTGATTGGTTCATATGCGTGGCCGGGATGGCTGCACACGGCGCTGGCGGCAATGGGACGCGGCGAGTATGGGCCGGAGGATTGGAAGGAAACACAGGACGACGCGGTTGAGCTGGCGTTACGCGATCAGGAAGACGCGGGCGTGGACATCATCACTGACGGCGAGATGCGGCGGATCGGATTCTTTACGGCGGAGTTTTATGGGCATATGACCGGACTGCGGGAACTGCCTGCGCGACGCAAGACGGGCGTGGTGGGACATGACCAACGCGAGAGTTATGAAGCGGCGGAGGCGGTGCAGGCTCCGAACGGGTTAGGGTTGGTGGAAGAGTATCAGTATCTGGTGAAGCGAACCCGACAGATGATTAAGATGCCGATTCCGGGGCCGTATACGCTGGCGGGGCGGATTAAGCCGGGGAGCGTGTATAAAGACCGGATGGAAGTGGCGTATGCGTTGAGCGAGATCATCAACCGGGAGATGAAGGCGCTGGTGCAGGCGGGGGCGACGTTCATTCAGGTGGACGAGCCGTCTTACGCGGTACACGCGCACAGCCCCAAGGCGTTTGTGGATTTGTTCAACGCGACGGTGAGCGGGGTGGAGGCGAAGATCGGCGTGCATTTGTGCTTCGGAAATTTCGCAGGACGACCGGTGGCGAAGCGGACGTATCACCCGTTGTTTCCGTTCATTCTGGATATGAACGTCAGCCAGTTCGCGCTGGAATTCGCGAATAGGGAGCTTTCCGAGATTGATTTGTGGAAGGAATTCCCGAACGACAAGGAATTGGCGGCGGGGGTGATCGATGTCAAGAATTATTACTGCGAGACGCCTGAGGACGTGGCGGAGCGGGTGCGGACGGCGTTGAAGTATATCGCGCCGGAGAAGTTGAGCATTACGCCGGACTGCGGTTTCAGCCAGACGGCGCGGTGGGCGGCACGGCGGAAGCTGGTGGCGATGGTCGAAGGGGCGAAGATTGTGCGCCGGGAATTGACGGGAACGGCTTAAGCAGAGGTCAGCATGCAACAGGGACGTTTGGCTGGAAAGATCATCGCGGTGACGGGGGCGGCAAGCGGCATCGGGCGGGCGAGCGCGCTGCGCTGCGCTGATGAAGGGGCGCGGGTGGCGCTGATTGACCGGAACGCGGACGGCTTGAGGGAAACGGCTGGATTGATCGGGGCGCGCGGTGAGGAAAGCGAGTCGTACCCGGTTGATTTGACGGATGAGGAAGGGGTGCGGCAGGCGGTCGCGAAGTTGGTGCGTGATGGGGGGAAGCTGGACGGCGTGTTCAACGTAGCAGGGGGCAGCGGCAGACGGTTCGGCGATGGGCCGGTGGACGCCTGCACGCTGGCGGGGTGGGAGGCGACGATGAGCCTGAACCTGACGAGCATGTTCGTGATGTGCAAGTACGCGACGCCGCACCTGTTGGAGACGCGAGGGGCGATTGTCAATTTGGGGTCGGTGCTGGGGCTGGTGGGCGGCGATGAGGATTTCGCTACACACGCTTACGCGGCGGCTAAGGCGGGCGTGGTGGGATTGTCGCGGTCGATGGCGAGTTATTACGCGCCGCGCGGGCTGCGGGTGAACGTGATCGCGGCGGGGTTGATCGCTACACCGATGAGCCAAAGGGCACAGACGAACGAGCACATCCTCGCACGGCTGCCCCAACTGCAACCGCTGACGGGGGCGATGGGGACGGCGGAGGATATCGCCGGAACAGCGGCATTTTTGCTCTCGGATGATGCTCGATTCATCACGGGGGCGGTGCTGACGGTAGACGGAGGTTGGACAGCGCGATGAGCAAGATACGAACCGTCCGGGGGGATATTGCTCCGGAGACGCTGGGGGTGACGCTGCTGCATGAGCATGTGCTGACGATGCCTTCGGCGGTGGTGAAAGACCGCGATTTGGAACTTTCCAACGAGGCGGTGATGACGATGGAGGTGGCGCACTTGCAGGCGGCAGGCGGGCGGGCGCTGGTCGAGATGTCACCGAGGGATTACGGGCGCAATCCGGCGGGGTTGAAGCGGATCTCCGAGGCGACGGGCGTGCATATCATCGCGATTACGGGATGGATCAAAGAGGCGGGGTATACGCAGTGGTCAAGCGGGCGCAGCGAGCAGGCACTGGCTGAGGAGATGATCCGCGATATTGAGACGGGGATGGACGACACGGACATCCGGGCGGGGGTGATTAAGGCCGGCAGCAGCAAGGGGGTTATCACACCTGAGGAGGCGAAGGTGCTGCGGGCGGCGGCGCTGGCACACGGCAAGACGGGCGCGCTGGTTTCCACGCACACGGAGGCGGGGACGATGGGGGTGGAGCAGGCGGAAGCGCTGATGGCGGGCGGCGTTCCGGCTGAACGTATCCTGATCGGCCACTGCGACCGGAATATGGATTGGGATTACCATGTGCGGCTAGCGAAGCTGGGCGTGACGCTGGGGTATGACCAGATCGGGAAGGAGAAGTACTTCCCGGATTCGCTGCGGGTGTCGTTCATCAAGCGGTTGGTGGAGGCGGGGTATGGTGACCAGATCGCGCTGAGTGGTGATCTGGCGCGGCAGGCGTACTTCCCCGGTTACGGCGGCTGGCGGGGGCCGGGGTTCGGGTATGTGCTGTGGCGGTTCGCGCCGTGGCTGCGCGAGGTCGGTGTGGAAGCGGCGGTGATTGACCGGATGTTGATTGAGACGCCCCGACGGCTGCTGGCTTTTTGAGCAGGGTTTTGCAGCAGCAGCGGCAGCGGCGGGGTGGTCAAAGAAGGCGGGAAAAAGCCGGGATTGCCGCCGAGGGGGGTGTTTGTCGTCGTCGTCGTCGTCGTCACCGACAAAGATTGCGGCGGGAACAGGCGAGGGTGGCGCAGACACGCTCAGAATATCACCCCTAAAGGCAGCTGCTGCCGATTGGTGAGGGGGAGATGGCAGGGTTGGCGGCAGTGGCATTGGCATTATAGGACAAGTGATCAGAACCTCACCCCCACGCTCGCTATAGTCGCTCGCAGACTTCGTTCACGTGCATTCGCTTCGCTCACAGCGCACAAGGCGCTGCACGCCAAGGCGAGGGGCAAAGACGGGATGCCTGACGTAGAGGGGTTGGCGGCGGCAGCGGCGGCGGCGTGGCGGTGAAATGCGGCGGGAATACCCCCTCCTCGTTCGCTACGCTCACGATCCTCCCCCAAAGCGTTAGGGGAGGAAAAATACAGACGGCGTTGACAAGGCCGCCACAGACGCTCACCCAGAACCTCACCCCCGTTCGCCTTGCTCACGTGCCCCACGGCAGCCGCACAAGGCGCTGCACGCCAAGGCGAGGGGCAAAGGCGGGGATACCCGACTTGGTGATAGATGCGGTTGTTAAGGTGCGCGCGGCGCGGTGATACATGCGACGCTGGTATCAGTGTAGCACAAATGAGCGGGTTTAGGGTTACCAAATGGTCACTATTTGGCGACGA
>JAFLCH010000334.1 GCA_017303775.1 Anaerolineae bacterium
CAGCAAACCGAGTATCACATTGCTCATCTGGATGATGCGCTGCACATAATCGCAAAAATCGGTGTATTATTTAGAAGACTTGACGCAAGCAGTCAAAAAGACCTGCTGCGCGAGATTGTCGAGAGGGTCGTGGTTGACCCTTGCGGCAAGGTTATTCGAGTGGAACTTCTCCCGCCGTTCTCCTACTTGCATCAGTTGTCTGATCGCGTAGGTGGCGGGGAAAGTAGTAGCAACGGGTCCAGAAAAACAAAAACCAGCATCTCCGCTGGCTCTTGTTCGACTAAACTCTCGTTAGGTGGACCTGAGGAGACTCGAACTCCTGACCTCTACAGTGCGATTGTAGCGCTCTCCCAACTGAGCTACAGGCCCGTTTATCACTGCCGCGCATTCTAGCCCCCCGATATGACCATGTCAAGATGAAAAAGCGTTGCGCCGCCTCTAAGGAGTGTTATAATCACATTTACATCCGCTCGCGTGCAATGCTTGCTTTCCCTTGCCCCAATATTGCTCTATTCTTTAGGAGGATTAACCACTTTGACTTCCCTAGTCTTAACCGTCACCGAGACACTCCGCTACCGTGGAGCGCTTGGGCAATGGAGTTGGGTGCTGCACCGGATTACAGGTCTGGGCGTCGTCTTTTTTCTCACCCTTCATGTCATTGATACCTCATGGGCTGTTTTTTACCCCGCGCTCTACGTAGAAGCGATCGCTATCTACCAGACTCCACTGTTCACAATAGGTGAATTCGCGCTGATCGCCGCTGTGGTTTACCACGCGTTAAACGGGTTACGAATCGCTGTGATCGACTTCAAGCCTGTGTGGTGGAAGCATCAACAGAGGGCAGCGATCTATGTGCTGATTGGCTCGGTCATCATTTGTATCCCAGTATTCATCCTGATGTTCGGTCATGTGCTGGACTTTTACAATGACCCGAACCGTCAGGTGCTGGGGTTGGACGTGGTGATTCGGTCGCAGATTCCATTCGCGATCGGCATCGCGCTGGCGGTGGTCGCGGCGGTGGTACTGGCCGGTTTGTACGGCCTGATCGCTGGCAACGGGTCGAAAACTGCGGCCAGCAAGCGTAAACCACAGGGCAGCCGAATCGAGCGTTTCTGGTGGTCTTATATGCGCATCAGCGGTGTGTTGATCGTCCCGCTGGTGTTCGGACATCTGGCGATGATGCACGTCATTCAGGGCGTGTTCGATATTACGGCGGCGGGGCATACCGTCGTCGGAACCGGTCTTATCAACGAGAGCGGCACGTCGGTGGAATTTGTGGCGAGCCGCTGGAACGCGCTGATCGCTGGAATCGCGGTGTGGCGTATTTATGATTTTGGTCTGCTGGCGCTGGTGGTGGTACACGGCTTTAATGGTCTGCGGTTGGTGCTGACCGATTACACGAACTTCAGCCCGACACTCAAGCGCGCTGCGGTGTTGTTCTCGGTCATTGGCGCGGTGATCCTGCTGACGCTGGGGTCGCTGGCGCTGATTCTGACGATTGACAGCACGGCTATCGAGATCGCTAAGGAAGCGGCTTTGGAACTGCACCCGTAAGGGTTGGAACGAACACAAACAATTCGATATAAAGTGATTTCGCGGGCAGAACAAAAGCTGTCGAGCGATTTTGAGGAGTTATTGGAATGCAGACACATCAGTATGACGCCATCATCGTTGGCGCGGGCGGGGCGGGATTGATGGCCGCGCTCTACGCCAGCAAAGGTGGCGCAAATGTAGCGGTGGTAAGCAAGTTGTACCCGACGCGCAGCCATACCGGCGCGGCGCTGGGGGGCATCGGGGCGGCGCTGGGCAATCTGGACGAGGATAAGCCGCTGTGGCACGCTTACGACACGGTCAAGGGCGGGGATTACCTCGCTGACCAGAACGCAGCGAAAGTGCTGGCCGAGAACGCGGTTGACGCGGTGATCGAACTGGAGCACATGGGGCTGCCGTTCGACCGTACCCCTGAGGGGCGAATCAGCCAGCGACGCTTCGGCGGGCACACGAGCAACTTCGGTGAAAAACCTGTGCGACGCGCGTGCCATGCAGCAGACCGCACCGGCCACATGATTTTGCAGACGCTTTACCAACAGTGCATCAAGAATGATGTGAAGTTCTTCGACGAATTCCACGTGGTGGATGTCATCATGAACCAAGGCGCGTGTGTGGGCGTGGTGGCGATCCAACTGGGGACGGGCGAGTTCCACGTCTTCCACGGGAAGGCGACGTTGTTCGCGACGGGCGGTTGGGGACGCGTGTGGCGCATCACCAGCAACGCTCACAGCTTGACGGGGGACGGCGCAGCGGTGGTTTACCGGCGCGGTATCCCGATGCAGGATATGGAGTTCTTCCAATTCCACCCGACCGGCCTGTACGGGTTGGGGGTGCTGCTGACGGAAGGTATTCGCGGCGAAGGCGGTATCCTGCTGAACAAAAACGGCGAACGCTTCATGGAAAAGTACGCGCCGAAGATTAAAGATCTGGCGAGCCGTGATGTGGTGAGCCGCTCGATTTACCTCGAAGTCCGTGATGGGCTGGGGATTGGTGGCAAGGATTACGTCCACCTCGATATCCGCCCGTCTACGGTGAACCGTTATCTGGCGGAGGCGGGGGAAACGCGCCGAGTGGATGATGCTTATATCGCGCGGGCACTGGCGGAAACGCTGGATGTTTGCCGGACGTACGCGGGCGTTGATCCGCTGACCGAGCCGATGCCGATCCAACCGACGGCGCATTACGCGATGGGCGGTATTCCGACCAACGTGGACGCCGAGGTGGTGATGGACGAGAACTGGACGGTGCTGCCGGGTATGTACGCGGCGGGCGAAGTGGCGTGTGTGAGCTGCCACGGGGCGAACCGTCTGGGCACGAATTCGCTGGTCGATCTGGTGGTGTTCGGGCGACGCGGCGGGATCAAGATCGCCGAGTATGTGAAGGGCGCTGACCTCATTCCGCTGCCGGCGAACCCAGCCGGTGAGATTGAAGCGGAGTTCAAGCGGCTGCGCACATCGAAGGGCAAGACACGCGCCTACGAGCTGCGGAAGCAGATGCAGAAGGTGATGATGGATAACGTGGGCGTGTTCCGCGAAGAAAGCGCCATGAAGGAAGCGGTTAAGCAGGTGCAGGAACTGCGGGAACGTTACCAGACTGATCTGGCATTCGACGACAACGGCTACCAGTACAACACCGATTTGATGGAAGCGTGGGAACTGGGATGCTTGCTGGACTTGGCGGAAGTGACGGCCATCAGCGCGCTGAACCGGACGGAAAGCCGAGGCGGACACAGCCGCGAAGATTACCAGAAGCGCGATGATGATAACTGGTTGGTGCATACGCTGGCGTACCGTAAGAGCGAGATCGCGTATCCTGTTACACCGCCAGAAGTCGAACTGAACATCAACAAGAAAGTGGACATGTCGCTGGCGGATGAAGATCCACGCTTCTTGCCGAAAGAACGGGCGTATTAAGGGGTTTCCCAGAGTTCTTCGACCATTTAATGAGGATTGAGAGCCAATACTTATGGACGTAACTTTTCGTATACGACGCTACAACCCGGAGATTCCGGGTCAGGATAAACCCTACTGGCAGGAATTCAGCCTGAAAGATGTCGCGGAGACCGACCGCGTGCTGGAACTGATGCACCGGATTAAGTGGGAACAGGACGGGACGCTGGCGTTCCGGCGTTCGTGTTCGCACGGGATTTGCGGGTCGGACGCGATGCGGATCAACGGGCGCAACGCGCTGGCGTGCAAGCTGCTGATTCGTGACGTGGGGGAAAAGGTTCAGCTTGAGCCGATTCTGGGGCTGCCGGTGAAGAAAGATTTGATCGTGGATATGGAACCGTTCTTCGATCATTACCGGTCGGTGATGCCGTACTTCGTGAACAACGACCCGATTCCAGCGGATGGGCGGGAACGGCT
Source organism: Anaerolineae bacterium (assembly GCA_017303775.1). Classification (GTDB taxonomy): domain Bacteria; phylum Chloroflexota; class Anaerolineae; order Aggregatilineales; family Phototrophicaceae; genus CFX2. Next base: position 3,918 of record JAFLCH010000334.1, read on the forward strand.
GCAAGACCCGGAAGCGCAGCAGATTTTCAGCGATTCGACGAACTGCATTCTGTGCGCGTGCTGCACGACTTCGTGCCCCAGCTTCTGGGCGAACGGGCAGTATGTGGGACCGGCGGCGGTGGTACAGGCGCACCGGTTCATCTTCGATGACCGTGATCAGGCGGCGGAAGACCGGCTGAACGCGCTTTCCGAGCCGGATGGTGTGTGGCGCTGCCGGACGATCTTCAACTGTACGCCAGCCTGCCCACGCGGGATTGAAGTGACGCGGGCGATTGGTGAGGTGAAGCTGGCGATCATGCGGGGGACGCCGAAGGGTGTGATTAACCCGAAGGACATCAAGGTTCACATGTAAGCCCTGCCCGATTGATTGGACGAAAGCCCTTCGC
>JAFLCH010000335.1 GCA_017303775.1 Anaerolineae bacterium
TCGCAGATTCCGTACCAAGACCGCGACCAGATTAAGCTGGCGATGGGTTTGAAGGATGATGAGGTTCGGGTGATCGGTACGCTGATCGGGGGCGGGTTCGGCGGTAAGGAAGATATTGCCGGACAGATTCATGTTGCGATGCTGGCGACGGCCACGGGAAAGCCGGTGAAGATGCTGTATTCACGGCAGGAGTCGCTGATCTTCCACCCCAAGCGACATGCGACGATCATCCGGATTAAGACCGGCGCGAAGAAGAACGGTAAGCTGACAGCGGTTCAGGCGGAATTGTACGGGGACGGCGGGGCTTACGCATCCCTTTCGGATAAGGTGATGACGCGGGCGACGACCCACGCGACCGGCCCGTATGAAGTGCCGAACGCGAAGATTGACTGCTTCGCGATGTATACCAACAATGTGCCATCGGGGGCGTTCCGTGGTTTCGGCGTTACACAGTCGGCGTTCGCGGTAGAACAGAATATGGATATGCTGGCGGAAAAGCTGGGGATTGACCCGCTGGAGTTCCGGCGGATGAACGCGCAGAAAGTGGGCGTGACAACGGCTACCGGACAGCTTTTACGCGAGTCGGTGGGGTTGTTGGAAACGATTGATGATGTGGCGCGGGATATGGTGGCGAAGTCCAACGGGCACGGATTCCGGTGGGCGTGGCGCGAGGGTAATAAGGCTTACGCATGGGGGCTGGCCTGTGCCTACAAGAACACCGGTTTGGGCGGCGGCGCGCCGGATAAATCCGAAGCGGAAGTGGAGGCTTTTGAAGACGGCACGATTGAAGTGCGGACGGCAGCGGCTGATATGGGGCAGGGGATCGCGCATGTGGTGGCACAGTGCGCGGCTGAGGAAATGAAGCTGCCGTATGAGAAGGTGCGGGTGCTGCTGTGCGACACGGATTTGACCCCGAACGGCGGCCCGACCACGGCCTCGCGGCAGACGTTTATGACGGGGAACGCGGCGCGGCTGGCGGCTGGCGCACTGCGAGAGGCGATCACCACTTCGGCGGCGGAGATGATGGATGTACCGCCGGAGAAGATCCGCTACGAGGAAGGGCTGCTGCGGTATAACGGCGATTCGGTTGAGATGCACACGGTGGTGAAGTGGATGAAGGCTAACGGCCTATCCCCACGCACACGCCATGAATACTGGGCGCCCAAGACACAGCCGCTGGGTTCGGGCGGGGATATGCACTTCGCCTTCAGCTACGCGACACAGGCGGCGCTGGTAGAGGTCGATCTTGATACGGGCGAGGTGCATGTGCTGAAGATCCTTTCGAGCACGGACATCGGGCGGGCGATTAACCCGTTGATGCTGCAAGGGCAGATCGAAGGCGGCATCATCATGGCGATGGGGAACTGCTTGAGCGAGGCGTTCATCATCGAGGATGGCGTGCCGTGGTCGCGGCTGCTGTCGCGCTACAAGATGCCGAGCATCAAGCACACGCCGGAGATCATCTCGCATCTGGTGGAGGAGCGTTCGGCGGACGGGCCATACGGGGCAAAGGGCGTGGGCGAAATCCCGTCGATCAACACGACGCCGGCGATTTGTAACGCGATTTACAACGCGACGGGCGTCCGCATTTACGCGATTCCGGTTGATCAGGATGCTTTGCTGCGGGCGATGAAGGCGCAAGAGACGGAAATCCATACGGCTTGGCAGCATGTCAAGTAAGCGGTGAGACTGGCTGATGTGATGACAGGACGGCGCGCGCCGTCCTGTTTTTTTGCAGCAGCAGCGGCAGCAGCGCGGTGGTCAAAAAGGGCGGGAAGCAGGCGCGGTTTCCGCCGGAGGGGGCGTTTGTCGTCGTCGTCGTCGGAAGCGCCGACAATAAAGGCGGCGGGAATGAGGGAGGACGGCGCAGACAAGGATTTCCCCGCTGGTCTGTTTTCGCGGTTTTGTGCCAATTGGTGAGGGGAAGTGGCTGGAATGGCGGCATTGGCATTGGCCGTATTGTGACAAGTTACAAGCGGGAGAGACCTGACAGGACGACGACCAGACCCTTGCCGGGGGATAAAGACAGAGATGCCCGACGCGGAGAGGTTGGCGGCAGCGGCGGCGGCGGCGTGGCGGTGAAATGCGGCGGGAACACGGGAAACTGGCGCAGACATGGCTGCCACAGGGTCGCGGTATGCGGTTGTTAAGATGCGCAGCGACCTGTTGATGGAACAGACGCTATGGACAGTGTAGCAGAGTTGGGGCGCGTTAGGGTGACCATTTGGAAGAACATTTGGTAACTCTTTTCGGCTTCAGTCACTAACCATTTTGAGGGGAAATGATTGTTAAGGCGGTTGGTGAATGGTTAGAAAACGGTTTGTGGACAAACCTGAATTAAACGTAAGGCATAAGATGCGGCTGGTTTGAGGGGCGCGTGAAGGATATTGGAGGAAGATCAGGCAGGGTTAGCGCGACGGCCAGCCCTGCCTGATGGATGTGATGGTGAATTACTTAGTGGTTTTGGCGAGGTTGTGGTAGAGGCGGATGCCGGCTTCGATCGCCTGAAAGAAGCTATCGACCACGACGTATTCGTTGGGGGAATGGATGTTGTCCCCTTCACCGTAGCCAAAGCTGACCATGGGTACACCGATCAAGCGGTTGAACATGCCCAAGATGGGAATAGAACCACCGGCACGGGTGAGCTGGGCGCGGCGGTTGATGACCGATTGGAGGGCATCCTGCACGGCTTCGACATACTGACCTTCGGTTTCCATGACGAACGGCCATGCTTCTTCACCGATGTCGACGGTGACTTTAACGGTGTCGGTGGCGAAACTTTCGACATAGCGCTTGAAGGCCTGCGCGATTTCGTGGGGGTTTTGATCCGGCACGAGGCGCATGGTGACTTTGAAACTGGCTTCGGCAGGGATGATGGTTTTGGTGCCGGGACCCTGATAACCGCCCGTCATGCCATTGATGTCGAGGGTGGGATAGACGGTGGCGCGTTCCGCGTCCGGGGCGATGGTGCTGCCCCATGTGAGCGGGACTCCGGCGTCCTTCTGCATGCGTTCCGGCTGCCAACCGGCGTGGATGCGCTGGCGTTCGGCATCGTCAATGGTGGCGACCGTGTCGTAGTAACCGGGGATGCGGACGCGACCTTGGTCGTCGTGGAAGGCACCGATGATCTTGCCGGCGACATGCAGCGGATTCTGGACGACGCCGCCGAATGTGCCGGAGTGGAGGTCGGCTTTGGGGCCGGTGACCTTGACTTCGGCGCTGATGATGCCGCGACCGGCATAGCACAGGGTGGGGTTGGCGGGTTCGAAGTCGCCGTCACAGTTCACCATGATGTCGGCCTTGAGCAGTTCTTTGTTCGAGGCGACGAAGGGTTCCATGTTGGGCGAGCCGGATTCTTCTTCGCCTTCGATGAGGATTTTGACGTTGAGAGGGAGGGTGCCATTGGCGGCGAGGAGGGCTTCGAAGACCTTGAGGTTGCCCCAGACGCCGGCCTTGTTGTCGGTGGCACCGCGGGCGTAGAGCCGTCCTTCGCGCACTTCAGCCTCGAAGGGTTCCGACTTCCAGAGATGGAGCGGATCGACGGGCTGGACATCGTAATGGTCGTACACGAGGACGGTGGGCTTATCCGCGCCAGCCTTGAGCCATTCGGCGTAGACGACAGGATGACCGTCGGTGTCGATGGTGTGGCAGTTGTCGAAGCCGATGCGCTTGAGTTCACTGACCAGCCAGTTGGCACAGGCGAGAATGTCTTTTTTGTAGGCCGGATCGGCGCTGACGGACGGGAAGCCGAGCAGCTTGATGAAGCCTTCGATGGATTCTTCTTTGTGGTGATGGGCGTAATTGATCGCAGATTGAATCGTGTCGGTCATGTGGAAATCCTCAATTGTAAGACGGAGACCTGTAAAGCGGCGCGCCTGTGAAAGACGCACCGTCCAAAGTTGTTAGCGCTTAACGATACTACGTAGTTTCACGCTTGGCGATAGCCATTATGAGATGTGCGAGTAGGGCGGTACGGGGGACGATACTGCTCTTGAGGATGTACTCGTCAGGGCTGTGATCCAAGCCGCCGATTGGCCCCAAACCGTCCAGCACGGGAACGCCTTCGGCAGCGGCAAAGGCGGCGTCGGCTGCGCCACCGGTACTGGTGCCTTTGACCTCGAAGCCAAGCTGATGGGCGAGGGCGATGGTGAGCTGTTCGAGTTGGGCGACGGGTTCGGTGCGCGGCATGGGCGGGTGTACATCTTCGAAGGTGACTTTGAAGGTGACATCGGGGACGGGTTGTTGGGCGAAGATGGACAGGATACGTTCGGTATAGCGCTGCAACTGCT
>JAFLCH010000336.1:0-1480 GCA_017303775.1 Anaerolineae bacterium
TTGTGCTGTTGATTATTGCCGTGATACTGGCTCAGGAGGCACAGTTTCAGCGTGATCGGACGGCGGAAAAAGCAGCGACCGCGACCTATGCGCTGGGGTTGAGCGAAGTGCGGGGAACGGAGGTGGCTGTCCAACGCGACCAAGCCGAACGCAATGCTGAGGAAGCCCGTAGTGTCGCGCTCGCGAGCAATTCACAGTTCAACCTGATCAACCATCAATCCAGTATGGCACTGGTACTGGCTCTTGAGGCGAACCGTGTTTCTGAGCCGTCACGGTTTGCGCAAATTACCCTCTACAATGCCGCTTATGCACCCGGTACCCGATGGCTGCTGGATGGGCATACAAGCTGGGTGTGGGATCTGGCAGTGAGTACGAGCGGGCGGCTGGCGGCTTCGGCCTCATTGGCCGGCGATATTGTGTTATGGAACGTGATCAGCGGCACCGAGGTGGCTCGATTTGAGCATCCACGCGGGGAGGGTGAGCAACTCGCGGCGGTGGATGATGTCGCGTTTAGCGCGGATGAAGCGTATTTGATTTCGGCAGGGTATGACGGATTACTGGTGTTGTGGGATTTGGAGACCAAGCAGATCGTCTGGCAGATTGACGCTGAAGAACCTTTAATGGGCGTGAGCTTCAGCGCAGATGGAAAGGCGGTGTTTAGTTCGGGCAGCCGGGGCAGGGTGACACGCTGGAACATGGAGAACCAAGAGGCGGAATGGTCGGTGACTGGCGGGGAACCGGACGGCGCGGCGGTTAACCGGATCGTGGTCAGTGGAGATGGACAACGGCTCTTGACGGGCAGTGACGATGGGCGGGTTCGGATGCTGGATGCGGCCAGCGGGGCGACGGTTCGTGACTTTGTGGGGCATACTGACCGCGTGTTTAGTGTGGCCTTCAGCCCGGACGGACAGCGTGTACTTTCCGGATCGAGAGACGGGAATATGATTTTGTGGGATGGGCAAACGGGGCTGCCGATCCATGTGTTCCACCATTTGAGCAATGTTTATCAAGTTTTGTTCAGTTCGGATGGACGGCTGGCATATTCCAGCTCTTATGATACCTCGATACGGGTCTGGGACTTGGAGACTCATTTGCCGGTTCAGGTATTTGATGATTCGCCAACGGCTGTTTCGAGCCTCGCGCTGACACCTGATGGGCGTATGCTGTTGGCGGGCGACGCGGATGGGAACGTTCGCTTCATTGATTTGTGGCGGGGGAATGAGGCGGCACGATTCTCTGGTTTTCGTGATCGGGTGAGCAGCGTGGCCTTCAGCCCGGACGGACAGTTCGTGGTATCGGCTTCGTATGATGGATCTGTCCAACTGTGGTCGGTGGCGACTGATGTGTTGGTGCAGCAGTATGTAGGGCATCAGGCGAGTGTGAGCAGTGTGGCCTTCAGCCGTGATGGGCGGCGGCTGGTGTCGGGGGATATGAGCGGGACAGCGGTGGTTTGGGACGTGGAAAGTGGGAAAGCGCTGAC
>JAFLCH010000336.1:1580-4277 GCA_017303775.1 Anaerolineae bacterium
CAATACCAGATTCAACCACTGTGCCCCGATGAGGACGGGGCACAGCAGGTTTAGTGCGCTGATTTTACGGGAAGAGCGGCGGCAGGATCGGTTGAATGGGCTGCTCGATGATGGGCTGGATAGGAACTACGAAGATCGGATTCGTGATGAGATCGGGATTGGTTATCAGACTTGGATCGATGATGAAGAATTCACAACCGTTGCAGGGATCCGGTCTGGTCGTCGCCGATTGATTCGGCGCGGTGTTGACGATGGGAACCATGCAATCCGGCGATGTACAGTTGATGGCTGTCAGATCCGCATCACCGATGGCCGGCACAGATGATACCTGTGAACCCCCGTTAGAGGACGATGTCGTTGAATTCGCGTTCCCGTACTGCTCCTGCGATTGCCCTATTTGATCCTTGGTAGGCACTTCGATAATCACGTCAGTGTTCCCGGTTTCGAGGTTGTGGAGATTCTCGCGGTCTACGCCCTGCATCGGGGTTTGGCCACCCCAATAACCGATGACCTGTGTGTCTTCGTCACGGAGTGTGGCGTACATGCTGTAGCCGGTTGGAATGAGAATGACATCCTCGTCGCCCTTGAACACGGCTGCACTGCCTCTGAGGACAGAGATCGACAAGACATTGGTGGTGATATTGATGGTGAATTCGACCTGCCCACTGAAGGACACCCACGCATTGTTGATCCTGAGGTGATAGGGCGAATCGCCGGTGGTGAGAATCAGCAGCGCAGGACGATTGCCGGGACAGGCGTTGTTTGCTTCAACAACGCGGAATATGAGCGCGATTTGCTCGTTTCCGACGATGCTGGTTTCTTCAAGGCTGCCGGCTCCGAAAAGTGCATAAGTCAGATCGGTATCAAGCCTGTGTATTTCGGTGAGGGTGCATTCTTGATTCGACTGGGCTTGTGCGGGGATGGTGGTGAAGAGCAGAAGTAGTAAGGTGATGACTAGAATGGAGCGAAGTAACCCTTTCATGATTTCCTCCCCTGATCGATGCTAAGCAAAAACGCTACCCGCTGTTATGGATAAGGTTTTTGATCTCATTTGCTGAGGCGAGGTATCACGATGGAATAACAGCGGCTGTTAAAACCGCACATTCAGTTCTAACTTCATTGTAGAACCCATGATCGAACTGTGGATAGTGTCGAATGTCATGATTATGGATGTGGCATGACGATCAAGCGGATTCGCGGATGATGAGCGGGCAGTTGGCGAGATGCTGCACCGGTTCGCCACTGGCGGCTTGGCCGGAGAGGATGTATTCGACAGCCCAGCGGCCCATCTCGTAATGGGGTAGTTGGACGGTGGTGAGCGGCGGCCATGTGCCACCACTAATGTCAATGAAGTTATCGAAGCCGACGACGGCCACGTCATCCGGTACGCGCAAGCCGAGATCGGACAGCGCGCCGTAGCAGCCGAGCGCGGTGCGGTCGTTGCCACAGAAGACGGCGGTGGGCCGGTTGGGGAGTTCCAATATTTGGCGTGCCAAGCGGTAGTTGTCTTCCGGCGTTTGTTTGGTGTAGCAGAGCAGTTCGGGGTCGAAGGGAATGTCGTATTCGGCGAGGGCTTGCTTGTAACCTGCGAGGCGACCGTTGGAAGCGGGCAGGGGAGGGGGGACATTGCGTTCGGGGTCACCGAGGTTGATGAAGCCGATGCGGCGATGCCCTTTGGAGAGCAGATGCTTGGTGGCGGCGTAACCTCCGGCGACTTCATCCGGCACGACGGAGGGCAGCGAACGGTCTTCGACGAAGCAGTTGGTGAGGACGATGGGAACCTGCCCGGCGGATTGGGGCAGTTCGACGGGGCGGTGAAACATGGCGGCGTAGATGATGCCTTCGACGCGGCGTTCGAGCAGGGCTTCGAGCGAGGCTTGAGTCATCTCGGCATTATAACCGGCGTTGACGACCAGCATCACTTTGCCCTGTGCCCAGAGCGCTTCCTGTGCGCCGCGAATCATATCGACGGCGTAGGGGGTGGTGATGACTTCGTCGGCAATGAGGCCAAAGCCGACCATATTCGAGTTGTCGGTGCGCATATGGCGGGCGCTAAAGTTGGGGCGGTAATTGAGGCGTTCGATGACTTCGAGCACTTTTTGACGGGTGTCATCGCTAACGGCAGGATGATGATTCAAGACGCGTGAAACAGTACCTCGGCTGACGCCCGCGAGGTGAGCGATGTCTTCAATATTGTGCTTTTGGGACATGATGGTTACGTGTAATTCTCTAATCAAGAATCCATTTGGATATAACCCTATTAAACCACAGAAGTCTCATGATGGAAATGTTGCGCGATGTGGGGAGTGGTGTTATAGTGAACATGGTTGTGGGATCGATCACAAATGTAATAGTTTTAATACGGGATCGATCACAGTGTTTAAGTATGTTTATGGGATCGATCACAAATTAATTCCTGTTTGACTAACTAGATTTAAGAATTTAGAGAAATGACACCAACAAACTCCATACTTCCTCGACAGAATTTGTTCCCGCACGATCATCATCGTCCCCGTTATCACTTCCTTCCCGAATCCAAATGGATGAACGATCCGAATGGCGCGATTCAGTGGGAAGGGGAGTATCACCTGTTTTACCAGCACAATCCGAATGGGCCGCTGTGGGGTGACATCCACTGGGGGCACGCGGTGAGCAAGGATTTGATTCACTGGACGGATTGGCCGATGGCACTTGCAC
>JAFLCH010000337.1 GCA_017303775.1 Anaerolineae bacterium
TTCCCTCTTTGAGCGTCAGACCAATTGTAATGCTATCCCAATACTTTACCGTTAACCGGCGTTGATGACCAGTGTTGATGGCCTAAAGTGGCCTATTTATTGAATTGTACAGGCAGATTAGCATCGGCGGCTGCGGGTTGAGGCGGGTCTTCCTTGACGGATAGGCCGCTTTTGACGATGGTAAAGCGGGACTTCAGACGGAGGAAGGGGCCTTCGAACCAACGGCGCGAGGCTTCGGAAACGGCGAGCGTCAGGCCGATCACGATGAGGTGGAGCAGGATGTTGAATACCCAACCATTCCAGTTGGAGAGGTCAACAAAGGTGAAGAACAGCATCACCAGATAGACGATTCCGAGGTGATACATATAGATGCCGTAGGAGATTTGCCCCAGCCAATTAAAGAGGCGATTTTCCAGCTTGAGGGTGGAACGGGGATTGCTGCACACATTCATGATGAAGATGATGAAGGGAATGGTCAGCAGGATGTTGACGCGGGGGTCGTCCCAATGGTCGAAGAAGAGGGCGATATAGGCCACGCCCAGCAGGGCCAGTTTTTCGACCAGCGGGTGGTAGATCAGTTTGAGGAGCCAATGGCGATGAAACAGGATGTAGGCGCCCAAGCCGCCGACGGCCATGTTCTCGAAGCGCAGGTTGTTGACGAAGGCGATGAAGTTGCGATACCAGAGCGGGAGGTTGTTGTCGACGACGATGGTTTGCTGGTAGTTCATGATGAAGACTTTGAAGGCAATCACCCCGATGAGCGCGACCAGCATGCGGCGGGCGAAAATTTTGGAGAGTACCGGCCAGATGATATAGAACTGCTCTTCGATGCCAATCGACCAGAGCTGGGCGGTGATGGAACTGGGCGTGCCGAAGAAGCCTACGGCGTTGGGGGCTAGTAGGAGGTAGAGCACCCATTGAATGCCGTTGATTTGTTCGGGGACGAATACCCCGGTGAAGCCGGAGGCCTGTACGATGAGGGGAATGACGATGAGGCCGAAGAAGACGGTCACATAATAGACCGGCCAGATGCGTAAGGCACGGCGTAGATAGAACTTGGGGACGCTGACTGTGCCGGTTTTATGAATTTCGACGAGCAGCAGGTAGGTAATGAGGAAGCCGCTGAGCACGAAGAAAATGATGACGGCGTGGAGGCCGGTGAAGAGGAAGCGCGGGTAATCTGGCGGAAGGACGATGCCCATGCGCCACTTGAATTCGTACGTATGGGCGATGAGGACGGAGAAGGCAGCCAACGCCCGGATGCCGTTCAAGCCGGGGAAGTAAACCCGATCCGAGGGCGGTTGTGAGGCGGCGACAGGTAGACTGGTTGACATGGGTTTATAGCTCGCTGCAATCCCAGACGAAGCCACAACGCTCGCAGCGCACCTTGCAGGCACGCCGGATGGTGGGCGCAGTGCAGGCGGGGCAGACGCTGGAGAGGGTGTAATTGGGGAGCGGCGGGATCACCTGCTGCACCGTGAGGGGCGGGTTGGGTGATACCGGCGGAATTGCTCCGGCAGGTGGTTTCGGCGGGTTGATGTTATTCATGCTGGTCAGTATACCATCGCAGGCACGGAGGGCAACAGGCGGATGGCTGACCATCGAGTTTGGCGGCATCCGTGCCTGCCGTTACACTTTGATGACCAAAATGGTTGATGCGATGTGGAGGGGTTGTTGATGGAGATTCAAGCAGTTCCGGGACGGTTGGAAACTTATGCGTGTGACGCGCTGATTTTGAGTTTGTTTGAAGGGGGGACGCTCCCCAGCGCGATTCAAACGGTGGACGCGGCACTGGACGGCGCGATTTCGGATTTGATGGGAGCGGATTTTAGCGGCAAGGCCGGTCAGGTGATTGTCCATTACACGCGGGGGGCGATTCCGGCGAAGCGGATCATCCTCGTGGGGTTGGGACAGGCGGAAGCGTTCACGGTGGAAGCGGCACGGCGGGCGGCTGCGGCGGGCATTTTGCGGGCGCGGGAGTTGAAGGTTGAGCACGCCGCCAGCATCGCGCACGGTTCGGGCGCGGGGGGATTGGCGATTGAGGTGGCGGCGCAGGCCGTCACGGAAGGGAGTCTGCTGGCGCTGTATCGCTGGAACGGGTATAAGAGCGGCGAGACTCCGGCTGAACTGCCGACGTGGCTGGATGTGCTGATTCTTGATGAGCATGATACCCGCGCGAGCGCCGGTATTCAGGCTGGGCAAGCGATTGCGGCGGGTGTGGTGCTGGCACGGGAGTTGGTCAACCAGCCGCCGAACGTATGCTCGCCGGCTTATCTGGCGGAGGCGGCGCGCAAGATGGCGGAGAGCAGCGGGTTGGGCTGCACGATTCTGGAGCGCGAGGCGATGGCGGAACTCAAGATGGGGGCGCTGCTGGGGGTGGCACAGGGGAGCGACCAACCGCCCCAGTTCATCATTCTGGAGCATAACGCTGGACAGGATGCGCTGCCGACGGTGGTTCTGGTGGGGAAAGGCGTGACCTTCGATACCGGCGGTTATGATATTAAGACGGCTGACGGGATGAGCACGATGAAGGGGGATATGGGCGGCGGCGCGGCGGTGATCGGGGCGATGAAGGCCATCGCGGGATTGAAGCTGCCGCTGCATGTGGTGGGGCTGGTTCCGGCGGCTGATAACATGATCAGCGGACATGCTTACCGCCCGTCGGATGTGCTGACGGCCAGCAACGGAGTCACGATTGAGATCATCAGCACGGACGCGGAGGGACGGCTGCTGCTGGCGGACGCGCTGGTTTACGCCGGACGCTACCAGCCGTCGGCAGTGGTGGATATCGCGACCCTGACAGGATCGTGCGTGACGGCGCTGGGGGCCAATGTGGCTGCCGGATTGTTCAGCACGGACGACCGACTGCGGGATGTGCTGATGGGCGCGGCCAGCGAGACGGCGGAAAAGCTGTGGCCGTTACCGCTGTTCCCGGAATATGACAAGCTGATCGAGGCGACGAGCGCGGATATTAAGAACAGCGGCGGGGCGCGGGGCGGCGTGGGGACATCGGCGATGTTCTTGAAGCACTTCACCGATTATCCGGCGTGGGCGCATATTGATATGGCGTCGATGATGTTCGACCAACCGGATAACCCGTATGTGCCGAAGGGGGCAACCGGGTATGGTGTACGGCTGCTGACGGAATTTGTGCGGCGGTGGACGGCCTGATTCAGGCGAAGGGGTTATTCCGCTTCTGCTTCCAACTCGTAAATCCGGTAACCTGCTTCATCGTAGATGAGGCGGGCATCCCCTGCCCAATTGGTGTCACTGATTGGGCGGTTTGATTCGATGCGCTGGATGATGTAGCGGATGTTGTAGGCTGCGTAAAGGGTTTGACGTTCGGCGAGCGGCATGCTGCCGCTGAAGAAACGCTCGACAAGCTGCTTTTTCTCATCGGCGCGCAGTGTTTCCGGCCCGTGACCGACGAAGGGGCGCAGATTGGTGTAGGCGGGGAGGATGTTGCCGAGGGCGTAATCCGCCAAGACGACGCTATCTGCCGGGGCGTGGGTGTTAAGCCAGTTGAGCGCGTCAAGTTCGTTTTGATGGCGGTAGAGGGGGGCAGCCGGTTGGAACACAACAAGGGTGGATACGACGAAGAAGATTAGGGTGCTGGTGAACATGAGCACGAGCAGGAGGGGGCGCAGGCGTTTGCCGAGTGGATGGCGCGCGAGCAGACGCAAACCGGCAGCGGCCAAAATCGCGAGGGGGATGATGACGGCTTCGGCGAGGCGGCGCTGGACGGTGATCATGGGCAGATAGACGAGCAGCGGAACGACGAGCGGCCAGAACAGGAGGGCGTAGTGCGGGGCGTTGGTTTTGCGGGAGGCCCAACGGACGGCAAGCAGCGCACAGGCGGTGATGAGGCCATAGGCGAGCAGGTAGTTGAGCGGGGGTGGCGAGCGCAGGATGTTCTGGGCTGACCAGAGGCTGAAGGTTGGGTTGGAGGCGAAGGATAGGCTGAAGTAGAAGAAGAGGGGCAGCGTGAGAGCGGCGGCGACCCCGGCTTTGCGGGCGAAATCAAGCGGGAAGCGGCGGGTGATCCCCCAGCGGCATAAACCCCACACGGCGAGAATGACATAGAGGATGGCGAGGTAAAAAGGCACCGCGAAGCCGACGACCAGCCAGCAGAGCGCGCTGAAGATCAGCGGGCGCAAGGAGATGGTGGGCGATGAGAGGGCGCGGAACAGGCAGAGAAACCCGCCCAAGAAGGCCGCGCGGGCTAAGGCAAGATGCGGCAG
>JAFLCH010000338.1 GCA_017303775.1 Anaerolineae bacterium
TGGCTGGAGTATTGCCTCTATACAAGGTCAGACAATTGTGCGATACTAATGAATGGTAGGGTATTTTAACGTCTTGGTTTCCACTGCATTTAGGGACTTGTTTCTTTCTTCTGCACTGATTGCCACTTCCGCTTACCTGCTCTATCAATCAAATAAGTTCCCTCAATTCAAGGAGAATGCCTCATGGCAACCAAGTTATACGTTGGCAATTTGTCGTACAGCACTACTGAAGATCAGGTTCGCACCCTCTTCACACAGGCCGGAGAAGTCGGCGAAATCAACTTCATTACTGACCGTGACACGGGTCGGGCCAAGGGGTTTGGTTTCGTCCAGATGGTGACCGAAGCCGGTGCGCAGGACGCGATCAAGCGCTTTAACGGTTTCACACTGGATAACCGCGCTCTGACCGTCAACGAAGCTCGCCCGCGTGAAGAACGTTCAAACAGTGGTGGGTTTGGTGGCGGACGCCGCAATGATAGTTCGTTCCGCCGTCGCTAAACGACAGCGCTGATCGTTTTCAATAACGCTACAGCAAAGAGGGTTCGACCATTATGGTCGAACCCTCTTTTTGTTTCTGTTAACTGCTGGCGAAGTTGAGGAAATCGCCCACCGTAAAGGTGTTAGCGGTGGTGAGGCGGATGGGGACGTTTTCGTTGGGCTGCCAACCGGGCTGCTGCGCGAGATACGACTTGGGATCGTGCAGGAGTAAGGCGGCAAAGACTTCGCCGACGATGCGCCCGCCGACCGGGCCAAGGTGCTTGCCCTTACCTTTCACTTCAGCCTCGCGCAGGATGTAGTACCAGAGCGGCACCCGATCCGCCGGGAATTGTATCGGCCCGTTCGAGTCGGTCAGGTCAAGCTGGGCTTTGGTGAGCTTCTGGGACGGGTTTTTGAGGATGGCATCGGCGACGTTTTGCCCCCACGGCAGGCTGAACACAGCACCCCGTTTGAGGTTACGGAAGGCGAGGGATGCGCGAATGTCGTTGGGATCAGCCCCCGGCAGGCTGAAGAGCGATCCAGACAGCTTGGAGTCGATCTTTTTGCTGAGTTGCGGCACGGAGACGGTGATCTGTCCCCCCGGCAGGATTGTGCTGGCATCTACAACCTGCGTTTGAGGCAGATTTGCCCCGACTTTGGTGTGCTGCGGGCCGAGTTCGAAGAAGCGCGACCAATCGATTGACCAGAGGGGATTCAACAAGGTAGCCGATACACCTGCACCGGAGATATTGGCCGCGTTCTGGATGGTGCGGGGATTCAGGCTGGGGGCGTTGGGGGCACCAAATAGGGGTACGCTGAAGTTCTGATTAACCGAATAACCGGGACGCACCATGCTGTGACCGAAGCGGTAGGCCGCAACCGCGAATTCTATCGGGATGAAGGGATCGTTGTAGAAGTGAAGGAACTCGATGTTCACTTCGACGATGTTGTTTTGCGAGTCCTTTTTGAAGATCTGACCATAGGTATCTTTGCTGAGGATACGTGGCAGGAATTCTTCGACAATGAGCCACTGGTAGTGCCAGCGGACGATGCGCTGGGCTTCGCGGAAGCGATCCTGCGGATCGGCGAGACTGGGGACATCGGCTTTCAGCTTGGCGAGCACCCGATTATGAAACTTGAGGAAGGCCAGATGGAGCTGCGAGACGATGAGATTCTCGTCGTTGCGGGGGTCACCGATGATGGCTGTCCCTTGCAGGTTGCGCGGAAGATCACTTTCCGGCGCTCCGGCGGAGTCCTGCCCGATGAGCAGTTTGCCGAATTCGGACTGGTCATAGAGGTGGGGGCTGACGCCGGGGCCTGAGCCGTAGACACTATCGAGTTCGAGCAGCGGGGTACGGAAGTTATAGATGGCTTCCGGATCGTTCTGGCGTTCCAAGCTGGAGGTGGGGTCGAAGGTCATGTCGTGGTCGATGAACTGACCGAGAAAGGTGTAACCGGCGGGGATGGTGGCGTTATCCTCGCCACCCGAATTATCCCGCATCTTGGCGGCTAAACGTTCCAGAAGGGCGTCGTCGAATTCCTGTACATCCAGCGTGGGGAACATGCGCCCGAAGACACCGCGCTGGGCAAACTCCGAACGTTGAATCTGGCTATTGTGCTGCAAGCCACGATGAAAATCTCCGTGAGCCATGGGTATTCTCCTCACTATTTTTACCAGCCGAACCGAAGGTGTGATACGCATAGCAGTATCGGTAAAAAGGCGAGGGGATAGAAGTCGCCAAAACGGGTGTCAGCCGGATGGAGGACAGCGAAAGATGGGGAACTGATGGGTTAGGGGACGGCTACAGAGTCGGGCTGCTGTTCACGCAAGGTGAAGCTGAAGACAGAACCTTCACCGGGGACGCCGGTGCTCATGACGCCGACTTGCCCACCGAGTTTTTCGATGATGGTTTTGACGAGGGCGAGGCCGAGACCGTAGCCATCGATTTTGTGATGCCCAAGCCGCTCGAACTTATTAAAGAGCCGCGCTTGTTGTTCTTCGGTCAGCCCTTTGCCGTTGTCGCGAATCCAATAGCGGATGAAACCGCCGCCTTCGGGAGTCGCGCCGATATAAACATGAGGCGGCTGCCCCCCGTACTTGATGGCGTTGGTGAGGTAGTTGGCCCAGACTTCTTCTAACCAAGATTCGTGACCCATGACCGCCGGAAGCTGGTCTTGCACCTCGATCACGGCGGCACTTTCCTCGATTTGGGGTTGGACGCGCTGCATGGCGCTGTAGATGACAAAGGTCATATCCACCGGTTGGGGGAGAATTTCCTGCTTACGGGCGCGCGCCAAGCTGAGGAGGGCTTCGACGATTTCATCCATTTTGTCGGCGGCGGCTAGCATGTTGTCGAGGTAGGTGCGGCTTTCTTCGTCCAACGTTTCGGCGAGGTTCATTTCGAGCAGGCGGGCGTAGGCGACGATGACCCCGATGGGGTTTTTGAGGTCATGGGCGACACTATCGGCATAGGAGTCGAGTTCGGCGATGAGCTGGGCGTTCTGCTGGATTTCGACTTCGAGGGCAGCGTTGCGATGGTGCTGTGTTTCGGCCTCTAGGCGGGCACGTTCGACTTCGTAGATGGCCTGTAGGGTTTTCTGGCGGCTGTCGGCCTGTTCGTTGAAGACTTCCTCTTTGATGTGGTGGAATTTTTCGAGATGTTCGTAGGCGGTGCGATAGTCACCGAGCGATTGGTAGACTCTGGCGAAGAGGTCGTGGGTGGCGTAGATTTCCGGCTTGGTGTGCAGTGTTTCAAAAATTTCCAGCGCGTGTTCGAGATAGGGGATGGCGTGCTGGGGTTTATTTTGTTCGATGAGGGCGCTGGCGATGACGCGTTCAACCGCACCCTCGTGGAATTGGGTGTCGGTGGTTTGAATGAGGTCGAGCGCTTGCTGGAAGTACTGATGGGCTTCGGCAGGCTTGCCGAGTTTGTAGCAGGCAGTTCCGGTGTGGACGAGCGCGTAGGTTTGACCGATGATGTACTGCTCGTTCTGGAAGACCTTGAGGCTTTCACCGGCACAGCGGAGGGCGCGGTTGTAATCCCCGACGCGATTATAGGTTTCGGCCATGTTGAGGAGGGAGATGCCGGGCTGGATGCCGGTGGTGTGGTGCTCCATGTAGAGTTTGGCGGCGTGACGGAAATGCTCCAAAGCTTGCTTGAGATCCCCGGCGGTGAGGTAATGCTGACCGATGTTGTTGAGGATGGAGGCGATTTTGATGGGCTGGTTGATCTGTTCGCTGATGGCGAGGGCTTTGAGATAGCACTCGAGGGCAGCGGTACGATTGCCGACCACGTTGTGGTTGCTGCCGAGGATGGTGAGGGCATCGAGTTCGTAGATTTTCTCGGCGTGTTCACGCGCGAGTTTGAGGGCTTGCATGGTGGTCTTGACGGAGAGGGTGTAATCCGAGGTGGTGAAACTGACGCGGGCTTGATTGAGGAGACCGCCGATCAGACCGCGCTGGTAGCCAGCGCGCAAGGCTAAGACACGAGCCTGTTCGCCGATGGAGTTGGCGCGTTTGGTATCGACTTCGCTCAGGTATTCACCCAAGGCGTTGAGCGCATCGATTAGATCCGTATCATTGAGCGCTGTATTTGCACGCGATTCTAGCTCATACAGTCTGCTGGTCATTCGGTTCTCTGGTGGCCTCGGTTTGCAACATCATGTACTTGTATTGTGAACCTAACCTGCCGCACAGATTCATAATATTGCTATTTCTTTCAATGTTGTAATTCTATCATAAGCGGACTTGAATCT
>JAFLCH010000339.1 GCA_017303775.1 Anaerolineae bacterium
CTGCTGGTGGCCGTTGATGTCCGCCTCTATGAAACCGCCCCGCTGGAAGACGTGCTGCCCGCCTATCAATTCTATGAAGAAATCGGGCGCGAACAGGGCGAACCCTACGATCATCAAGTCATCTTGGAAGTGCCGACCGGTGTTGGCACAGGCGAAACCCTCATCGGTCAGTCCCGCCCCATCCAGTACCAGCTTTACGGCATGCTGCACGGCAAGCGTATGCTCAACGGCTTCATCTCCCGCGCCCCCATCGAAAACTTCTGGCCGGTGCGCTACGACGACCCGCTCCTGGCATGGCTAGGCCAGCGCCGTTTTCTAGAGCCGGAGCTGGTCGAACCTGAACTGCGGCAGATCATCTTTGATTGGCCAATTGGTTACATCGTCGTGCATCAGGATGACATCGGGCGCTTTGGCCCGACTCCGCAGGAAATCATCGGTTACCTTAACAGCTTGAGTGATCTGCTCTGTCCACTCTGGGTAGAAGCCGACGCGGTCGTTTATCGCACCGCGTGGCATCCCGGTGGCTGTCCCTCCCGCACCCCACCCCAAACCGAAACCGGAACGTACCGCATCGACATCGGCAGCAGCGGTGATGAACGTTACATCGGTTGGGGCTGGCATTGGCAGGAAACAGTCGGCGCGGGAGTCAATTGGCGTTGGCTGGGCGAATACCCCCAAACCCGCTTCTATGTTGACCTTCTGCCCGCTGCCTACCAGATCACCCTCACAGCGCAGGCCTTTGCCGAACCGCGTCAACTGCGCTTGCTCGTGGATGATCTTCCGCTAGCAGGGGAGGGCGGTGTCGAATCGGTCACGGTTCAGCCCGATTCGCTTCAAACCTTCACCTTCACCCTGCCGCTTGAACGCTTTATCGATACCGGACGCCGCCTGACCTTCACCCTCGACTACGATGGCGTCATCGTCCCGCGTGACATCGGCCAGAGTGATGATCCGCGCAAATTGGCCTTGGCTGTAGATTGGATCGAGTTCCGTCAGCAGTGACCATCACACCCTTACGCCGGCAGTGCCACCACCACCAGCCGTTCGTTGTAAAACTGGGTGTCGGGGTTATACGATGGCAGATCACAGGTGATGAGCGTCAGCCGGTTTTCACCGTTAGGCGTAGCAACGCTCAGGTCATCAAATCGCACGCTGAACTTCTGCGTCACCGTGAAGCGCTGTTCGTTTCCTTCATGCGTGATGATGATCGGATCACCAATATTCAGTTGGTAAAGCCCTGCGAAAATGCCGGGTCGCCCGTTCGGATACGCCGAGTGTCCCCCCAGCACAATATTCCCGCGTCCGCCGAACCATGCCGTGCCTTGCAAATGCCCGACCAACCGCTCCCACGGGTCAATCGCCCAGCTCACCCCATCCAGCGGGAAGGTCTTGATCGACGTGAATACATTCACCGTTGGCATCGAAAGGATCGTCCCGCCGCTTACCGCTGGCACCGCCGCGGCGCTGTTCTCGTGAACCACCGCCGCGCTCCTTTCAGTCACTGCTGCCGGAGTCGCTTGCAAGATTCGCGTCGGCGGAGCTTGTGCCGTGAATACCGGCAGGAACGATAAGCTGTTAGCGTTGCTGCTTGGAGCAGGTGTCGCGCTGGGGACAACGGCCACTTCCACCGGCGCGCTTTCGTTGAAGAACCAGCTTTCGATATACCCATCGACTCCCGCGCTGTACAACCACCGCCCGTTCTGGCTCACCACCAGCCCGCCGATCATCGTAGCGCTCCCCGACAGGGTTTCCAAAAGCTGCCCATCCTCGTCCCACACCCGCAGCCGGCCATCCAGCGCGCCGGTCACATACCCGCTCTCGCTGAAGGCCGCGTTCGTCACCGGCCCATCATGCCCGCTCAGAATAATCATCGCTTGGGTTTGCGCGGGTGTACTAGAGCTGACATCCCATAACCGCGCTGTCCGATCCCAACTGCTGGAAAGGAGCTGCGTACCCGTCCGGTTGAATTCCAGCCCCGTCACGGCCCCCTCATGCCCATCCAATCGGGTGACCGAATTATCATAGAGTCCGATAATCCAGATCGTGCCGTTTTCGCTGCCGCTGGCTAGCCGTCGGCTGTCCGGGCTGAACGCCGCGCTCCACACCGCCCCGCTGAAATTATCAAGCTGCATAATCATCTGGCCGCTGCTGGCCTCGCCCAACCAGATCACCCCATCCAATCCGGTGGTCACCAATAACCGCCCGTCTGGGCTGAATGCCACCCCGCTCACCGAACCACGATGATTCTGGAGGATAGTCCTCAGCCGCATCTCGCTCACGTCCCACAATCGAACGCTGCTGTCTTGGCTTCCCGAAGCGATCGTCCGTCCATCCGGGCTGATCGCCACTCGCGTCACCCATGCGCTGTGTCCCGTCAGTTCGCCGCGCAGTTGGCCGCTTGCCGCGTCCCACACCCGCACCACGTTATCCCGCCCGCCGCTCACCACCACCGTCCCGTCCGCGCTCAGGGCAATCGCGTCCAGCGGATGCGTGCTGATCTGTTGAACCGCTCGCAGGATGGCTGTACGCTCTTGTGCCAGCCCGCCGCGCACGGCCACAAGCACGCACAAACAGCCGATGAGGAAAATCGTGCTGCGAATCATAGAAAGAATTGCTCGAATAATTGATATTTTGTGCTAACGATCAATCCAATAACGCGAAAAACGCATTCCGTCAATCCATCATCTGCCCGCAGGTCACGTTGATAACCGCTCCTGTCATCGCGCTGGCATAATCCGATACGGCGAACACCGCTGTATTGGCAACTTCTGCCAGCGAAGGAAGATGTTTCAGTGGAATGCCGCTGGCGGCTTGTGCCGTGAATTCATCAAGTGTCATCCCCTGTTCCTGCGCGTGCATAGCGAACACTTCACGCAGTCCACGGGCATCCGGCGAGCCAGCCGAACGCAGGCACATCACTCGCACCTGCGGGCCAACTTCAATCGCCAGTTGCCGGCATAACGCTTCAATCGCCGCACACGCAGCGCCAAATCCCCCGATGTTCGGATAGGCTTGGCGGGCTGCATTCGCCGAGATCGCAAGGATCACGCCTGATCCCTGCTGAACCATGCGGCGGGCGGATGCGGTGGACGTATTGAAATAAGTGATCATAGCGTTGGTGATGGGCTGTGCGAACAGGGCTTGCGACATCGCTAACATAGATTGCCCCTGCACATCGTCATGCCCCACTGCGTTGAACGAAATATCAATACGCCCCGCTCTGGCGATGACATCATCCAACGACTGTTCGACGGATTGCAAATCACGAGCATCAACCTGCGTTGTTTCCGCTAGGCCACCTGTCGCGCGGATTTCGCTTGCCGCAGCTTCCAGCGTGGCAGCAGTACGTCCGGCCAGAAATACCCGTGCGCCTTCGCGGGCAAACGCGCGCGCCACCGCCCCGCCTACATCGCCTGCCCCGCCATAAATAATCGCGTTCTTGCCTTCTAAAAGCATATTTTCTCCTCAAGTGGGTCGGGCAGTGTGTCACGGTGAGCTTCTAAGTGTACTGTCACTCCCTCGTGCCGACAACAAAACCGCCACAATCGGTTTCTTGGCCTCTCATCGCCCTCTGAAGCATCAACCCCTCGTTGATCGCATCACGACCCCCAAAAACCTCCACAAACCGTTTTCTAACCATTCATCAACCGTCTTAACAATCCGCTTCCCTCAAAACGTTAGAAAATTCGTCGCCAAAAAGTGACCATTTGGTAACCCTAACATCGCTCATTTGTGCTACACTAGTTCTAGGGTTGCGTCCTGTCTTTGCCTCCCCTAATGCTTTGGGGGAGGCGGCACGAAGTGCCGGAGGGGGTGTGACGCCGCGCAGCTTACCAACCACATACTCACCGGCAGCCACATCGGCACGCTGTCCCCATCATGCCCCCGTGTGGCGGCTGTGACGTCCATGTCAACGGCAGCTCCCCTCATTCCCGCCGCATTGCACCGCCACGCCGCCGCCGCTGCCGCCGCCAACCCCTCCGACTCAGGCGTTCTCGCCTTTGCCTCTAATCTTTCGGAGAGGGCTTTGGGGTGACGTTCTTCTGCGCCGCTGCCGCTGTTGCTGCAAAAAGAATTGGCCGCAGAACGCCAATGCCACTGCCGCCAATGCCGCCAACCCGGCCATTTCCCCCTCACCAATCGGCAAAAACGGCCACCACGTCGGGCATCCCTGCCTTTGCCCCTCGCCCTTTGGCGTGCAGCGCCTTGTGCG
>JAFLCH010000034.1 GCA_017303775.1 Anaerolineae bacterium
CTGAACTATGTGAGCTGCTCACCCTTCCGCGTACCGGTAGCCCGTTTGGCAGCCAGTCACGCAGCGCTGCGGCAGGCCGGTCACAAAGCCAAGGATGATAAATAAGCAAGTCGGATCGAATCAGGGACTTCAAAACAACGAGGGATGCCAGAGCATCCCTCGTTTTCATTTCCGAATTCATCAACCAAGATGGTCCGACTGTAACTTACTGCTGCGGTGTTACATGACGCTGAAGAATAGGCAGAATCGCCTCCGCAATACGATTCTGAAGATGGCGGCTGAGGCCATACTTACGTGCCCACTGCACCTCATACCCACCCTCACTGAAAGCGTTAGCGGGTGGCAAGTAAGCATAGCTCCCATTCGCGTAGCTCACCAGCACCGGGAAGGCATACCCCATCTGTTGCCCTGCTTTGCGCAGTTCAACAGCCGTTTCGCTAAAAACTTCGCCGGGCTGGCTCACCAAAACCGCGTTATCAATGCCGACTACCATGATTTCTAGCGGGATATTACCGGACTGAATTTCGGGTACAATCGCCTTATACTCCGGCGGCAACCCCTCACCCGGCGGTTCATCCGGCCCAACCGCACCGTTAACAACAATCTGTTCAGTCCACAGCGGCACATCAGCCGATGCATTAACCGAACGCCAAACCCGAAGCACCTCGGCAGCGTAAGCGCGTCCGATGGTTTCAGCTTCAAAGAAAGTTCCGCCTGCCCGATCTTCAATATTCCACGAATCAGTCAACCCGACGTCAAATCGTCCGTAGAAGCTTGTCAAGCTGCCGATGGTTCCTACAGGATGCCCTGCTGCGAGACGCTGCCGTACCGTTTCCGTCAGCGGATTCACATCCCCCGCCCCGCCTTGGCTGAACAGGGCGACGCAGCGTTCCCCGCCCCGCGCGGCGAGTTCCTCTTCCAACATCCGGCTGGCATACCCCGGCCAATCTCCGGAGATGTAATTATTGTCGTAGCCCATCACGACCGCATGGCAGGCATAATTACCGAGGACAGCCAATGGCTTACCATCAGCCGTATCCACGCGCATCACTGCTACTGATGGGTCTGCGGGACGATTCAACCAGCGACGGTTGATGTTATATCCGATCAACTGACCAAAACCGAAGCCCAACCGCGCAGGTTGCTGAGCATGGAAGGCCGCGACAATAATATCGGCGATCAAATCCACCAGCGGACGATCCCAATCTGCGGTCACGTGCGGAGCCGGACCGGCATGAGTATGGGTACAAAATATCAGCACATTTTCAGGCTTAATAGCACAACGCGCCGCAACTGATTGACGAATCGCACTAACAATGTTCGACCATAACCACAGCATTTCAACGCTGCACAGCGCAATCGTGGTTGTCCCGTCATTCAACACCAGCGCGCGCGCATTCAAGTCGTCGTGAATACCTATAGAACCTTCGTGCCGGTCAAAGTAGCCAATCAATTTAGCGCCAACGCGCGGGCTGATAACACCCTTGCTTACTCCCGCTAAAAGTCGAGCCATAATCTGGAAAACCTCCTGTAGTGGAGTATAGTTGCGGCTGAATCATGATAAGTTTAGCAATCGGGAAAGCGCAGACCAAACACGATGGTCTTACACGGCTGTGCGAAAATCGGAGGGATCGACATGGGACAGCATTAGCTATCCCATGTCGATAATTGATCAGGCTCAGAGGTTATATTCCGTAAACCACGAAATCGAGTTAGCAGGCGGTTGATAAAAATCTGTCCATGGGCGAGCATATTGATCGGAAACAGCGTTAAGGCGCTGCATCCGGTCAGCGGCAGCAGCTTCCAAAAAGGCCTTACGTTCGGCGTCTGTCATCGTAACAGCTTCTTTCCAGATGGCACGTCCGGCCAACCAACCACTCGCGCCCGCTTCGCAAGCCAGTTGAGCCTGTTCTTCAAAGGTTTCAAAATCAACACCGGCACTCAACAGCACCCAAGGAACGGTGCTGGCACGGCTGAGCGCTTTGAATGTCTCTGACCAGCGGTTGCGGTCTCCGTCGAAGTTAGGATCAACAGGCGATTCCATCTTCAGTACGTCCGTCCCGGTTTTGCTAAGGCGTTCTGCGGTTTCAATTACCAGATCAGGACGTAATTTCGAAAACGCTTCACTTTCCTTCGACACGTTGGGATCAAGGCTGTAACACAGCGGTTCGAGGAAAAGCGGCAGATCATGACGATGGCATTCGTCGGCTACATCTTTCAGCACCCCTTCGATTTCCTCGGCCAACGCCCCCGTACCGGGATGATAATAGGCTAGTACCTTAACAGCAGAAGCCCCCATCGATTTGATCTTTCCCACAGTCCAGTTCGGATCAAACTTGATGCGCCGGTAAGTTGCATCACCGCTGTAACCGCTCTCTTCATAGGACATGAGCACACCGCTGCTGCCACTCATATCCAGCACAGACTGTAACCCATACTGGTTATCGAGCAGCACGGCGCTGGCATGGAACGAGAGCGCGTGCACAATATCGCGCTTCATGCTCACAGCGGCTTCGTAAGAGGTTTCCGGCGGCAGCATACGGCGAAAGGTTCCGCGCTGGTCAAAAGCCAGAATACTAAACACATTTTTGCGGGTGCTGGTGGTTTTTAGCCCTCGCCAGCGTCCCGGAGTGAGCGTTTGAGACATCATAACTCCTTGGGATAACTAATCATAAGCAGCGCTAATCATAGCGCAGATCAAGCAATATATGATATTGGTGGGCAGTAAATTGCTGCTTACTGATGAGACTCTATAAAGGCTTGAACATCAATCCGGTTTCTAGCCCCGGCCATCGGACCTTTAACCGTCACGGACAGCGCACCACAAGCATTAGCATACACTGCCGCAGTCACGGGGTCATCACCAGCCAACCAGCGCACTAGGAAACCTGCGTCAAAGCAATCACCCGCGCCGGTCGGATCAACCTCAATGACCGGATAACCCGGTATCATGCGTGACAGCACCGAATCAGGCTTGGCCCGCCCCTCACCTGTCATGACCACACAACCATCCGCGCCCTGTGTAACCACCACCACACGCTCCGGTTTATCCCGCAGCAGATTTCTCACAGCCGCTTCGAGCGAATCACCTTCGCCCAACAACAGCAGTTCTTCTGCTGATGGAATCAAAACATCAGCGGCTTGAATAAATGGAGCGAAGGCAGTACGAGCACGCTCAGCAGGCATCAATTGAGGTCGGATGTTAGGGTCAAAGCTGATTTTAGCACCAGCGGATTTCGCCAGTTCCAAAGCGCGCAATCCGGTTTGGAGAGCACCTTCGTGCATAGAAAGCGTTGACCCCATCACATGCAGGCACTTCAAGCCCTCAAACAGTGATTCGTCTAGCATCTGAGGCGATATTTGACCCGCTGCCGCATGACGGGCATGAAACACAAACTCGCGCGACCCATCTTGCCGATACCCGACAAAAGCAACGCCGGTTGTATAGTCGGGCAGCGTATGAACTCCGCGCGTATCAACACCATCAAGGTGGAGCTGGTCCAGCAGACATTTGCCGAAGGCATCCTGCCCTACCGCCCCAACAGCTCCAACCTTTGCCCCAAGTCGCGCTGCCTGTACGACGAAAATAAAAGGAGCGCCGCTGGGGTATGGCCCCGTAAAGAGCGCTGGCTGATCCAGCGGTTGGTCGATCTCCGTCCGCATGACTTCAACCAGCGCTTCCCCAAAGGTCAGAATATCCAACCCTGTCATGGTTTTACTCGTTCACTTCCGATGCGCCAATAATGTGCTTAACGATCAAATCCACCGTTGCGTCCCTACGCATCATATTGGCGGCAACCTTCCCGCGGCGCATTACAACTATCCGATCAGCCACTTCCATAACATCCTGCATCGTATGGCTGATCAGGATCACAGGAATGCCCTGCTCCCGCAGTGAACGAACCAGCGCCAGCACCTTACGCTGTTCCGGCACACCCAACGCAGCCGTTGGCTCATCCATGATGACCAGTTTGGCGTTCCAGTACAAAGCGCGGGCAATCGCTACTGCCTGCCGTTGACCACCGGACAAATTGACCAATTTCTGCTTCAAAGACGGAATATGAATATCCAGACGATCCAGCACTTTAGTCGCTTCCTGCCGCATATATTCATCATCGGTTACGGGGAAGAGGCCAAAAACCTTTTTCATCCTCTCCTTACCCAGAAACACATTTGCGCCCACATCAAGGTTCTCGGCTAACGCTAAGTCCTGATAAATAGTCTCGATACCTTCATCCCGAACTTCAGCAGGAGTCGAGTGAACAATATCCTTGCCTGTAAAGGTGATTTTGCCCTGTTCTGGCTTATACACGCCGGAAATACACTTGATGAGGGTAGATTTACCCGCGCCGTTATCACCTAACAGTGCGACAACCTCACCCGTATTCACTTCGAAATCGACTTGATCGAGCGCGGTCAACCCACCGAAAAATTTACTAACCCCGACACACTTTAAAATTGTCTCAGCCATTCGTCCGCAACCTTTCCAGAGCAGTCTGTGCCTGATTGACGAGGACTGCCACAATGATGACCACACCGACCACGATGAACTGCCACAACGGGTTGATGTTTAGAATGACAAGGCCGTTGGAAAGTACGTTAATGATGAGTGCGCCAATCACCGCGCCGCTAATCTTTCCTTCGCCACCAAACAAACTAGTTCCGCCAATCACAACCGCAGCGACTGATTGCAGGAGCGCAGCTTCGGCTGCATTAGGAGCGCCTGCTGTAAAACGAAAAGTGTGCAGTACGCCGGCGATCCCAGCCGTAAACGCCGAGAAAACATAAATCCAAATCAGATGTCGCCGGATATTAATGCCTGCGCGGATCGAAGCATCTTGATTACCACCAATGGCATAGGTGTGCCGGCCGAACTTCATACGCCCTAAAATGAACCCAAAGATCAGCACGACAACGGCAGTAATAATGACAGGATAAGGGAGCAAGCCTGCCACACCCCGGCTAATTTCAGGTGGCAAATCAGTAGGGCGATTCAAAAAGGTAATTCCTTGTCCCGGAATGTACCACAATAGACTACCACTACCGATAGATCGCAACACACTTTGAAGTTGGTTGGGCAAACCACCAACAACCTGTTGCCCATCCGTGAGGAGAAACGCCGCCCCTCGAACAATACCAAACATGCCCAATGTTGCGATGAAGGGAGGAACCTTCACACGGGCAATCAGAACCCCGTTCACAAAACCCGGAATGATGGATGCTGCCAACGCCAGAATAACTGCGATCACCATCGCAGCGCCTATATCAGTCCCTGCATTCACCATATCCCGCATGATACGGGCCGAAATAACCGAGGCCAACCCGACAGTCCAGCCTATGCTCAGATCAATACCGGCAGTAATGACGACATAGGTCTGCCCGATAGCCATCAAGGCCACCATGGTGCTTGTTACAAGCACATTAGAAAAATTCGCAAGTGTAAAAAAACCGCGTCCTGTCAACGAAAAGAACAGGATCATAATCAACAGGAAGATGTAAGCCCAACTCCTGACGATAAAATCAAGAATCTGGTTGGTTGAAGCGGCCTGTTTGCGCCCGGAAGAGGTTGCTGCCATTCGATTTTGTCCTAGATTGTTTCAAATATTTCCAGTCGCAATCTGTCTCAACCCGGATGCCAACCGACACCAGCGATCCAAGCCAACTGGATAACAGATCTGTGTGATATTCCCTCCTCACCCTTGCAGATGAGGAGGGAATGCTTTCAAACTACGATAAGATACTAACCTGTGTAGACGAACGCAGCCGAAGCCGGATCGTCAACATTCTCGGCATTGAAGACAAAGTAGCCAGTCGGGATGCGCTTCGGAACCGAAGTGTATCCACGGGCATTTGCCAACGCTGCAATCACGCCCATATAACCCATATCAGCGGGTTTCTGAGCAATGACAAACGACACCGTACCGTCGCGCAAGTAACCAATGTTCTCTTCACTGGCATCGAACAGCGCAACTTCTACTGCTCCTGCCAAGCCCGCGTTCTCAATGGCAGCGCCTGCACCCAAAGCACCGAAGGTGTTGGTCGCGAACATGCCGGTGATATCTGGGTTAGCCTGAAGCACAGCCGCAGTCTGCTGCTGGGCAGTATTAGCATCATTCTCGTTATAGTCTACACGGACGACTTCCAGACCCAGATCAGCAGCCGCATTCTTGCAGCCTTCTTCACGCTGGTCGGTCGTGCTGATGCCGGGGCGCACGTTCGAGATATAAATCTTCGCGCCGCTGCCCAGCTTCTCGGCCAATGCCGCACAAGCGATGTAACCACCCTGAACATTGTCTGAACCGACATAGCTCAACGGGAAGGTCACCGGGCCACCGGTATAGTCGCCATCGCCAATGAAGGTGTCAACGGTGATCACTGGAATGCCGCCATCATTTGCTTTTTGCAGCACAGGGATGGATTGTTCCTTGTCATTCGGAGCTGTGACCAGCGCGTCAATATCACCGCGAGCAATCAGAGCTTCAACAATCGGAACCGAGAACTGTACATTGAACTGTTCCGGGTCTTGTTGAACAACCTGAATGCCAGCACGAGAAGCTGCCGCATTCACACCACGCGACATGGTGATGTAGAACGGATCAGGATTCACGCCGGGAACAAAGCCGAGAATGAAATCTTCACCGAACCGGGCAGCCGGCTCTGCTGTATTGCTGGTATACATGAAACGTTCATTCGCCGGGTCAGCAACATTTTCTGCGTTGAAGACAAAGTAGCCGGTCGGGATACGCTTCGGAATACTCTGAAACCCGTCCAGATAGGCGGTTGCCAGCGACACACCCAAATACCCCATATCAGAGGGTTTTTGAGCGATAACCAGCGACACCGTACCGTCACGCAGATAGCCAATGTTCTCTTCACCTGCATCAAACAGCGCAACCGTCACTGCCCCAGCCAAGCCCGCGTTCTCGATGGCTGCGCCTGCGCCCAAAGCACCGAAGGTGTTGGTGGCGAACATACCAGCGATGTCCGGATTAGCCTGAAGCACAGCGGCAGTCTGCTGCTGCGCGGTGTTAGCATCATTTTCGTTATAATCTACGCGAACCACTTCCAGACCACGATCAGCTGCTGCGTTCTTGCAGCCTTCTTCACGCTGGTCGGTCGTGCTGATGCCGGGGCGCACGTTCGAGATATAAATCTTCGCGCCGCTGCCGAGTTCATCAGCCAATGCAGAGCAAGCGATGTAACCACCCTGAACATTGTCCGAGCCGATATAGCTCAGCGGGAAGGTGACCGGACCATTAGCATAGTCACCATCACCAACGAATGTATCAACGGTGATCACAGGGATGCCCGCTTCATGTGCCTTCTGCAGCACAGGGATGGACTGTTCCTTGTCATTCGGAGCTGTGACCAGCGCGTCAATATCGCCGCGAGCAATTAGCGCTTCGATGATCGGAACCGAGAACTGAACATTAAACTGTTCCGGATCCTGCTGGATGATATCAACACCGAGGTCAGAAGCAGCTTGATAGACGCCTGACGCCATTGTGATGTAGAACGAATCAGGATTCACGCCGGGGACGAAGGCAATAGTATATCGACCATCATCCTGTGCATGAGCAACCGGAATGACCCCTACGATCAATAACGCAAGTAAACCGATTAATAACAACTTTCGTGACATCGTCTAATTCCCTCTCGCTAAACAATATTCGACTTATAGGGTGAACCGATTTTTGTGGATGCTTTCAGTAGTTACTCCTTTCGCAATCTATTTTGCTTCATTCAGGCAATCATTCATAACAAGATCGCCTTTCAAGGCAACGCAAGGCAGCTTCAAACCGTCTCACGCAGAATTAACTCGGTTGGCAAGATGACTATTTCAGCCGGACAATCCGGCGTCTCGATCTGCCGGAACAACAAACGCATTGCTTCTTCACCCATCTGAAACGAAGGCTGTGCCACAGCAGAAATAGCAGGCTTGACCACTGCAAAAAAGTCAAGGTCGTCAAACACAATGAGCGAGACTTCCTGTGGCATCTTGAGTCCCAATTGCGAAATAGCACTAATGACACCCAGCGCAATTCGGTTATTCAATGCGAAAAGCGCGGTCGGGGGGTCAGGTTGTCGCAGCAGCGCGATGGTGAGTTCGGCGGTATGTTCCGGTGTCAGTTCCGGTATATCAACGACCAGAGTAGGATCAATGGGGAGATTCGCTTCCCGAAGCGCACGTTCATAACCGGCACGGCGGTGAGCAATCGTGGGGATCGTTGGCTTATGCCAAGTGAACAGTGCGATCCGGCGATGCCCTTTATTGATGAATGCACGAACAGCCTGATAACCACCTTCTTCATTATCGACCAGCACAGCGGAAAGTTTATTACTTTCAATTTGACGGTCAATCTGAACCAATGGTGTGCGTTCCGCCAACTGTGCGATATGCTCCACATTGTGACCGGTAGGGCCAAGGATGATGCCGTCAACCTGCTTATCTTGCAAAACATGCAGATATTGCAGTTCTCGCTCAGGATCTTCGTTCGTGTTACACAAAATGAGGCTGTAACCGCGCTGATTCGCAACTTCCTCTACACCACGCGCCACATTGCTGTAGAAAGGATTGTTAATTTCATTGAGGAGCAGCCCTACACTCATAGTCGTGCTGGTCTTAAGGCTGCGAGCAATGTGACTGGGGCGGTAATTAAGCTGCTTGATGGCGTTCTCGATAGCCAAGCGCTTTTCAGGACTCACACTAGCATTACCGGTTAATACACGGGACACGGTGCTGGGGGATGCACCGGCTACACGAGAAATGTCCTGAATAGTGACTTTGCGCGGCATTTTAAATAATTTAAGCGAATAATCTTATTTATCGTGAAATCGATTTCAGTGTACCGCCTCTTGGCAAAACTGTCAACGAAGCGGGAAAATAAACGCAGAAACAGAAAGGTCTATTTATGAGAACGCTATTTGTAGTCAGCGGTGGAGATGCGCCGGGTATAAATGCAGCCTTAGGCCAATACGTATCACTGGCCGCACGCCATGGAAATGTGGTACTAGGTGCAAACGGCGGATTTCCGGGGCTGTTGGAAGGCAACATCAGCCCATTAAGCTTCGACAGAATCGTGCCGTGGTTAGGCCGGGGAGGTTCGGTTCTGCCCTCCAGCCGTGACCCTGTTCTGACGCAGAACGATGCCCGCGTGCGCCTTAAACAAGTGCTAGAACAGCATCAAGTTGATAACGTTGTATTGTTCGGCGGCAACGGCACACTCCGTTACATCCCTCCCATATTAAGTGAATGGGATATCCCTTGCATCGGCTTGCCTACAACCATCGATAATGATGTCCCCGGAACCGAGCGTACACTGGGATTTGATTCAGCCTGTAACTTCGCCTATCACGCGATTGATGGCGCACTGACAACCGCACATGCGCTGCGTGGCCGAATATTTATGGTCGAGACGTTAGGCGGCACTTGTGGCAATCTAGCATTGGCGGTGGCACACGGGGCTGGAGCACATGCGGTGATCTTGCCGGAATATGAATATGAGGATCACTGGCTGGGGCGGCGGCTTGCGGAAGCAGTCAAGCAGGACGGATTCGCCTTATTAGTCATTTGTGAAGGTGCGCGTGGGGCGCGAACCTTAGCAGATGAAATCCCCAAGCTGACCAGCATCCGTGTTCGCGATGTGCGTTTGGGGCATGCTCAACGTGGCGGAGATGCATCGCACATTGATCGAGTGCTGGCATCTGAGATGGCACGAAGCGCCTACAACGCCCTACGTGCAAAACTGCAAACCGGAATCATCGTTGTACGACAAGGCAAAGTCCAAGTCCATGAAGGAAATTTGCAGAGCTTTACAATGACTCCGCCTGATCGAACCCTATATCACATCATCAACGGATTGGAGGAATCAGGTGAGCATTCTGGCGATTGACTTCGGAGGCACACGGACTCGAACTGCGTGGTACGATGAACAGCTTAACCAAAAAGCACGCGCCGAAACACCCTCATTAGTCGATTACGGCCCCGATGATGTTATCAAGCGCATCGTTGATACAGCACGCCAAGTCGTGCCACCTAATGAACCTGTTCGGGCAATTGGGATCTCTGGCCCCGGTCCATTGAACCCGCGCACCGGTATTCTTTACCACGCTAAGACACTCCCCGGTTGGCGTGATATTCCACTGGCGAAGATTCTTTCAGAATCGTTCGGAGGTGCTCCGGCACGCCTCGAAAATGATGCGAATCTGGCAGCGTTGGCTGAATATAAGCAGGGGGCGGCACAAGGTTGCAACCCTGTAATCTACCTAACTATCAGCACCGGAATTGGTGGCGGCGCGATTATTGATGGAAAGCTATTTACGGGTTGGAGTGGGCTGGCGATTGAACCCGGCCATATGCGACTGCGACTTGCTGATGGACAGATCGAGCGATTGGAAGCGTTGGCTTCTGGTACGGCTATCGGTTATATCGCACGAGAACGATTAAAAGTAACCAATCAATCGAGCGTACTCCGTCAAAAAAATGTCATAGACGGCAAAACTGTTGGCGAAGCAGCGGAAGCCGGTGACTCTTTTGCGCTGGAAATCATCCATGAAGCCGGTACATGGCTAGGGATAGGATTGGTGAATTTGCTGCATCTTTTCAGCCCGGAAGCAATTGTTATAGGCGGCAGCGTCAGCAAATTGGGAGATTTACTGCTTGATCCAGCACGTGTTGTCATAAGTCAACAAATACTTGACCAGATATTTTTGCCAACTAACCTCATTCGGACTGCACAACTCGGCGATGATGTGTGTTTAGTCGGCGCGGCACTACACGTTAGGGAACTGTGTTAGCAATGTTCTTTGGTTATTATAACCATACAACTCCAAACTTTTTTGGTTTGATTGTCTAACGAAGAAATCGCGAGTGTTTATGAGAATCATGCAATTCAGTGTGAAGGACTATTCTGCTTAGCAGAAGCTTCGCGATTGTACTTCTTTAGCATTAAAGGACATATTCGAATGGCAATCGATCTCCGCGACTTCCTAGAAATCCCCTATGAGAAATTGGAAGAACTGAACCTCGAAGCCAAGGAGCAGCGTCTGAAGCGTGTCTCGGCTGATAAGATCCGCGAAGAGCGTATCAAGTATCTGACTGACGAAAAACGTATCAAGGCGGTGACCGTATGCTTCACCGACTTGGAAGGCCGCTTGCATATGCTGGACTATGACAAGAAGTTCCTGCTCAAGTCGGTCGATAACCTGACTTTTGATGGTTCTTCAATTCGTGGTTTCTCACAGCAGAGCGAGTCTGACCTGCGTCTGGGCATTGACTGGTCAGCGTTCTACTGGCTGCCGTCGGATGTGTTTGGCCCCGGTAAAGTGTTCGTATTCGGTGAAGTCCAAGAACGGGATGGTTCGCCGTATGTGGGTGATATGCGCAGCCGCCTGAAGGGTTATCTGCAAACTCTGTACGAAAAAGATGGAATCACCTTCAACGCAGCTAACGAAATTGAAGGGTTCCTCTTCAAGGGCAAGGGCGCAGAACAAGCCTATGCACAGAAGGGCGGCTTTGAATTCGTCAATACAGGTGGCTACTATCATTCACTCCCCAGTGATCCGCTGCGTCTCTTCATCGACAAGAGCGCCGAAGTACAGCGCGCGATGGGCTTCGCGAACGAAAAGGATCATCCTGAAGTTGCGCCATCCCAATTTGAGATCAACTATGGCTACAGCGAAGGCAGCATCGCCGCCGATCAGATTCAGCTTTACAAGTTCATCTGCCGTCAGGTTGCCTACCAGCTTGATCTGACTGCTTCCTTCCTGCCCAAGCCGGTGACTGGTGTCAACGGCAGCGGTATGCACACCAACATGTCCATCTCCAAGAAGGGCAAAAACACCTTCTTCGATGCCAAGGGTAAGGATGGGCTGTCGAGCGAAGGCTGGGATTATGTCAATCGAATCCTGACGAGCGGTCTGGATGTCTGCCTCATACTGAATTCGAGCGTAAACTCGTACCGCCGTCTCGACCCGCATTACGAAGCCCCGAATCAGATCAAAGCTTCTGCGATTGACCGTGGTTCGATGGTTCGTATCCCGATTGGTAACGAAAAATCAGCGCGCGTCGAAGTGCGCTCGATTGCGCCGGATGCCAACCCGTATATGGCGCTCTTCACACTGCTGAAGACCGGTCTTGAAGGCCCGATTTCGGCCAAGAAAACTTCTAAAGTCGTCACACTACCGGATAACATTTACGACGCGATTGATGACTTCACCGCCAGCAAGTATGTCAAGGAACTGCTGGGCGCAGAAGTGCATGAACGCTATGCTGCACTCAAGCTGGCAGCGGCCAATCGTTCACCACGGCTGTTGGGGTCGTTCATCAAGAGTTCGGAAATCCAGTACCACCACGAGGTCTACAACCAGTTCCTCTGGAGCCAGTTCTAAACCCTATTGTCATCACAGTTGGGGAGTGGCAAATGTCACTCCCCATTGTTTTCCCCTGACGTTATCCCCTACCCTTTTACAAGAATAAGCGAAGCTTCTGGAAGTCTTGTCGCAGCGTGTCCTTCTGGCTGGCGCTGTAGAGCACAACCGCCGGATGAAAAAGCGGTACCACATGGATCTCACCATAGTGGATATGGGTTTTGATCAGCTTACCATGAAGCTGCGTGATCGTCTGACGTTTTTCTGGCAGATCGAGCTTCTTCAGGATGTACTGCATAGCGAAGCGCCCCAAGGTAGCGATCACCGCCGGTTGGATAATATCAACGATGCGATCTACAAACGGGGTGTAAAAAGCTAATTCTTCCGGGGTCGGTTCACGTTTAGCCGGAGGACGATCCAACAGGATATTGGTCAGGAAGACATCTTCCCGCTTGAGACTGATCGTTTCCAACATTTCATCCAACACCGTGCCGGACGGCCCACAAAACGGTCGTCCCTGTTCGGCTTCGGTTTTACCGGGCGCTTCGCCGATGAAAAGAATGTTGGCATCCGGACTGCCTTCACCAATCACCGGGAAGAGACGGTTTTCGACTCGAAATGAATAGAGCGGCGAGGTGGTAGCGTTGACCAGATCCAGCCGAACGGCCTTCAGAGCAGCTTCTTTGCGGCGCAAAACTTCGTTCGTAGCACGTGGTTTGAAGGAAGGGTTGGCGGGAACCGATTCCTTGATGATGTTGGCGAGCTTTTCTACATCATGACTGAAATGGTTGTGGCTGAGTTCGATGGCGTTCCGCCGGGCTAGCGGATTGATTTCATCAGGGAGTTGCGAGGGGGAAGGCATCTTCGCCCGCCCGACCAAGACCGGAATGACGAGCTTATTCTGGCGAAGCGCGCTGCTGATTTCGATGCGCACAAAGTCGTTCCACTGGTCAAGGCGACGTTCACCAGATTCGGTAACTGCATGAAGCCACTGTGGGCCGATGATGGCGATAAAAACATCACAGGCCGCAACCGCATCCTCTAACGTTTGCACAAAATCCGCGCCCGGTTTAATGCTGTCTACATCCATGAAAATATCATCGCGCTCGAAATGCCGGATGAGATGGTCGTATAAGCGACCCACATACCCTTCCGAATCCTGCCGTCGATAATTGATAAAGATACGACTCATAAAATCCTGATCCTGTTGCATCCTGTACATCGTTATTGTACATGGATTAGGCACAAGGGGGCATTGAACTTCTACAGAAGCTAAACGACTGCTCCATCAAATCTCCAGAATCTCGTGACAGAATAAGAGCAATCGGTTTAGGAATCAAACAGGTGACGATTTACATGGTGAGTACAGTCGTCAGTACACCGGAATCTTGTCATAGAATAATTTGTAGAGCTGCTGCATCCGGGGAAGGTGCGGCAGTGTATGTACGGAGTGAAGTGTATGGAGAGCAATGGCATGAGTGCGGGCAACCAGCGAGTACTGGTGGTCGATGATGATAAAGAGATCGTGCGGGTGGTGCGTTCTTACCTTGAGCAAGCCGGTTATGAGGTGTTCACGGCTTATGATGGGGGGACAGCGCTGCATGTCTTAACGCGTGAACGTCCGGAGGTGGTCATCCTCGATTTGATGCTGCCCGACCGCGACGGGCTGGACATCACCCGATTTGTGCGTTCCGAACCAGCGCTGGCACAGACCTACATTCTCATGCTAACCGCGCGCGTGGACGACACCGATAAAGTGGTTGGGCTGGAAATCGGGGCGGATGATTACATCACCAAACCCTTCAACCCGCGCGAAGTGGTGGCACGGGTACGCTCGGTGTTCCGGCGTTTGAACCCCGAAGAAAGCGCAGCAGCACAGGCGGTACTGCATTATCACCAGTTGATGCTGGACGTAGCCCGCCACCATGCCACGATAAATGGGCAGACCCTCGAACTGACACCAACCGAATTCAACCTGCTTTCAACCCTCATGCGCAAGCCGGGAATCCCGTTCACACGATCCGAACTGGTACAGAAACGGCTGGGGTATGATTACGAGAGTCTGGAGCGCACATTGGACAGCCATGTGCGTAACCTGCGCAAGAAAATCGAGCCTGACCCGAACCACCCAATGTATATTCAGACGGTGTATGGGGTTGGTTACCGGTTAGGAGATCCCTAAACTTGATGCGACGTTACCTCAACCAATTATGGGTACGACTGAGCATCGCGTTCGCGCTGGTGGTTTTGATCGGCGCAGCGCTGGTGACGGTTTCGGGCTTCGTGCTGACACAACGCGGTTTTTTCATTGATGTTGTCCGCGAACAGATCACCTCTGAAAATGGGTTAATCAAGCAGCTAGAGGACTTTTACCAGACGACCGGGAATTGGGACGGCGCGGGGACTCTCATCAGCAATTACCAGAACACGGTGCTGCCGTTGGGCACACGCGATATTGCCTTAGTGTTTTCGGACGCGGAAGGCAATGTCCTTTACAACTCCGACGAGGTAAAGATCAACGAAAATCTGACGGTGGAAGCTGCTACCAAAGGCATTCCAGTGCGGATTGATGGTGTGACGCGCGGTTATATTCAAGTTATCCAGCAGTTCATCCCTCCACCGCAGCCACAGGACACACCACGCGATTTACAACGGCTGATCCTCGAACGATTAAGCCAGACACTGCTGCTGCTGGCATTGGTGGGCGGGAGCGTGGGGATTTTTACGGGCGTGCTGATGAGCCGGAGCGTGACCGCACCGCTGAGTCATCTGGCGGAAACCGCCCAAGCCTTCGGTACGATGGATATGAGCAAGCGAGCGGAAGTCAAAGGTAGTGAAGAAGTGGTCGCAGTAGCGAAAGCCTTCAACAATATGGCAGACGCGCTGGCCCAAAACGAGATGCTGCGACGGAATATGGTCGCGGATATTGCCCACGAACTCCGTACCCCGTTAACGGTGCTGCAAGCGAACTTACAGGCCATCGCCGACGGGGTTTACCCGTTGAGCAAAGATGAGATTGACCGGCTGATGGATCAAACGCATTTGCTCAACCGCTTGGTGGAAGATTTGCACCAACTGGCGCAGGCCGAAGCGCACCAACTGCGGATGAATATGGAAACGGTGGATTTGAACAGCTTCATCGAGGAAATGGGCGAGCAGTTCCGGGCGATGAGCGAAAGCCACAACGTCATGTTAAAGGTGGAACATCCGGCGACGTCCGTCAACATCACAGCGGACCCGAACCGGCTGCAACAGGTGTTGAACAACTTGCTCCAGAATGCTCTGACGCACACGCCTAGCGGCGGGAGTATCACGCTGGGGGTGAATGAGGTGGATGGGATGGCGCGGATACGGGTGCAGGATACGGGGAGCGGAATCGCAGCGGAGCACCTGCCTCATGTATTCGAGCGGTTTTACCGGGTTGACCGGTCGCGCAGCCGAACCAGCGGAGGCGCAGGTTTGGGGCTGGCGATTGTGAAGGCGATCACCGAGATGCACGGCGGGCAGGTAGAGGCGATGAGCGAGGGAGAAGCGGGCAAGGGATCGGTGTTCACAATCAGGCTGCCGGTGATAGCCGGTTGATGACGAGATCAAGATGCAAGATAAAGGGGGCTGAGCGGCCTCCTTTTTTATGGCAGCCCTTCCGCCGTTATTGTCGGCGGGAAGACGCTTGTTTGGCGCGCGGTTGTGTCGTTTGACGGCGGGAAGACGCAGTGGTGGCGCTTTTGGCTGCGGGAAACACGGTGTTGGCTGCCGCCATGCGGCATTGGCAGCGGGAAGAAGGGAGACTGCCGCCGACAGAGCGCGGACGTATGCGGGAAGATGGGAAATTGCCGCCGAATGACGCCGCCACTGCCGCCACAAGCGCCAAAGCGGATGCGAGGGGAACAGCCGCCGACAAAGACTCTCCACGACGACGGCGGTGGTGATTGTGGGGCGGAGATTGTGCAGCGCGAGAACATGGCGAGTGAGCCTCCGGCAAGATAAGAAGAACCTCTATTATAGAACATAAATTCTCATTTTGTCAAGCCTTAGCGGTGAACATTTTTCAGTTCTGAGCGAGAAACCGAGCAAACCAAGCCTGAAGCTGCGACAACCGACCTGAACAATCAGCAGGGACGAGCGGTTGACTGCTGGCGAACTTTTGGCGCGATTTGAGGTAGACACAGGGGATATTTGAACTTAAACCAGACGAGCCTGAGACTTTCAGGCTCGTCTGGCGTCCGGTCAGCGTTCAGGGAACTGCGAGGGATACGATTGCAGAGGAAGCAAGGGGAGCCGATTGCGAGTCAGATGACGCGGCTGCGCTAACCTGTAAGAGATAAAGAGTCTGACCGGATGCAGCGAGCGCGGTGATGCTGCTGCCCGCGCTGAGGGTGGCCGAGACAGACGCGGTTGACCAAGCATCGCTGCTGGTGAGGATGTTCACAGCGCCGTCCTGAGCACTGATGACAGCGAGGCGGCCATCAGCGAGCAGCGCGAGGCGGTTGGCCGCGGTGAGAGCCGGTGCCACTGTTATGGGAGTCACGTTCTGGGGGTTATCGAGTGGAATTTTGTAGAGGGTGTTGTCGTCACTTTTGACGACGATCAACAGACCATCAGGGTGATAGACGATAGCGCTGAGGCCAAAACCGCCCATGCGTCCAAGACCCATCCCCTGCCCTTGATCATCCGCTGGCGGCTGGCCTTGCCCCTGCCCTGTATCACCTGAAGGGGGTTGACCGCCTTCAAACCGGGACATCTGCGAGGCGAACTGCTGATCGGCGAGGTAGAGCGCGTTTCCGGCGCTATCGACCCGGTAGATGACTCCGGCAAGGGAGTCGGTGACGTAGATGAACCCGTCCTTATCGACAGCAATGCTGGTCGCCATTTTCGGGCCATCGGGCGCGACAGCAGCAAGATCGACATCAAGCACTTTAGCGGCTGTAGCGAGGTCAAAAGCAAAGAGGCGCAGGCTGGACTGTGGGAATTGGGAATCAGCAGGTGGCTGGCCTTGCCCCTGACCCCCTTCCGGCGGCTGACCTTGCCCACCAAATCCACCCATGCCCATCATGCCGCCAAAACCCGAGTCAAGCACGAAGAGCCAGTTACGCGCGGTATCAATGTAGAGCACAGAAGCCGAGGTCAAGGCCGAGTCGGTAATAAAAGGCTGCGTCGTGCCATCCGCCGCGACGACATAAACGGTACCATCGGCGCGCGTCCCCATGAAGAAGCGGCCTGATGTCGCGTCATAAGCGAGTGAAAGGGGTAGAATAGTTGTATCTTGAAGCGTAATTGTCGTTGTGACCTGCGCTACAGCGGGGGTGACAAGCATGAACAGCAAGAGGACAGCGAGCGCCATCCTCCAATAGAATTTTCTGTTAGGATACATTAAGGAAACTCCTCGACAATTGAGAAACTTATGAACCAACCCACTTGATCGTAGTTGCAAAATCTGGAGTTCAGGTGCAGGAGTGGTTTACAAATCGTGGAGATTATTTATTTTTGCTTCATTTGTTTGTGCCTGAAAAGCTATTTGTGGGTTAAAATTCATTTATAGGAA
Organism: Anaerolineae bacterium; assembly: GCA_017303775.1. Classification (GTDB taxonomy): domain Bacteria; phylum Chloroflexota; class Anaerolineae; order Aggregatilineales; family Phototrophicaceae; genus CFX2. The sequence continues at coordinate 17,912 of JAFLCH010000034.1, forward strand.
TAGAATAAACCTCATTTCAAAGGCTGAAGTACGTTATGCGATGGAAAATACTCGTTATCCTCATTGGCCTGTTCACAGTTTCAATCAGCATCGCCTCGGCACAAGGTGAACTGGCAGCAACGCTGGAAGTGCTGACAGACGGGGTGGAGGTTCAACGCGTGAACACCACAAACTGGATCGCCGTTAAAGTGGAGGCCATCGTGGGGGTGGGTGATGTGATCCGCACGGATGCAAGCGGGCGGGCACGCATCACGTTTTTCAGCGATGGGGTGGATACGGAACTGCTGCCGGAGACGGAATACCGCATCACCCGTTTTGAAGGTGATGAACAGAGCTTCCGCATCGGGGCGGAGGTGGTGGTAGGCGAAACGCTGCAACGCATCGGGCGGTTGTTGGACAGCAGTTCGAGCTATGACATCACCACACCGAGCATGGCGCTGGCGGCACGCGGCACGGTCTTCACGATACGCGTGGGCGACGACGGCGTGGCGAAGATGCTGGTTTCCGAAGGGAATGTGGAAGCCAGTGACGAGGCTAATAACGCCAGCGTCCCACCGACCTACGGCATCCGGGGCGAACCGGGCGAGGCATTGAGCGAGGTCGTGCAGGCCAGTTCGTTCGACCAGCTTGACTCGGCTTTGGATGGTTGCAGCGCGAGCGTAAATATCACCGATGATGTGAGTTTGAATGTGCGTTTAGGCGCCAGCTTGGAATTCGAACGAATCGCCACCATCGATCCACAGACGATTGACCGTTTCATGGGGAGCACGAGCAACGGTTGGTATCGCATCCAGTTCCGGGGTGGCTATGGGTGGATCAACCCCAGTTTGAGCAGTGTTGACCCGACCTGCCCCGGTTTGCGCCAATTCACAGACGGTTATGGACCGGAGGACATCAGCCAGTACGAGTCATTGGGCAATCCGCTTTCGGCAAGCGAGATGCCCACTCAACCGGCTGCCGAGGCGACTACAAGCCCTTGAGTCAGTCATGATGCTCCGGCGTTTAACACTGCGCCTCAACCAAACTGCGCTGCAGAATGGGCTGCTGACGGGCGTATTGATTAGTTTGCTGCTGCTGGCGGGTTGGAGCAGCGGTTTGTTCAGCCAAGCCCAGCTACGGTTGACCGATGTCTATTTCATCCCTCGAAGCGCGAGTAACCAAATCGTGATCGTGGCGTTGGACGACCCCAGCCACGAGCGCTTCGGGCGTTCGGTGGCGGGTTGGCCGCGTTCGATCTATACCGATCTGGTGGATTTTTTGGCGGCGGCTGAAGCGCGAGTCGTGACGTTTGATGTGCTGTTCAGCGAGCCAACCGGATACGACTTCGGGCTGGCAAACGCGATCCGCAGCGCCCGCCAACAACCTGCCCGAACCCGTTTTGTGATGCCGGCTGTGGGAACCAACGTCACCGTACTGGACGAGGCGAATCGGGCGGTAGGATTCAGCGGTGTGATCCACCCGCGCGAATTGTTCGTCGAGGTGGTGGATTACGTCGGGTTTGTGAATGCCTTCGTTGACGTGGACAGTATGATCCGGCGGCAGATATCGCGGGTCATGAGCAACGGCGAGAACGGCATTTCGCTGGCGCTGGCGACGTATCTGGCATATTTACGCATTCCGGCGCTGGCGGTGGAGCAAACCGTGGTGCTGGAGGGGAATAAGCTGCAAGTCGCTGCACAGCGCATCCCGATTGATACGCGCGGATTCTGGCGACAGAATTACTTTGGACCACCCTCTCGCGGGACAAACGTCACTTTCCCCACCTATTCGATTGTCGATATTCTAGACGGCAATGTCAGTCGTGAAGCCTTCCGTGACAAAGTGGTGATGGTCGGGTTGATCAACACAACGGCGGCAACCGATTTGTACGCCGTGCCGATCAGCCAGAGTGGTGAGTTGATGGCAGGGGTGGAGATCCAAGCCAACGCGGTGGAAAGCCTGCTGCGCGGAGAGATCCCCCACGAGCAAAGCCCGCTGGAACAGGTGTTGATGATCACGGGTTTGACGCTGTTCGCCAGCATGATTTACGCTCACTTCCGCTGGTACTGGACGATTCCGGCGCTGGTGATGCTGGTGGTGGCGCTGCTGGTGGTGGCACTGGCGCGCTTCAGCACCGATTTGGAGATTATCAACCTGCTGTACGCGCTGGGGGCGCTGGCGCTGCCATTCGTGGCACATTTGATTGTCGATGTGATCAGCGAGATCAACCGGCGGCGTAAGGCCGAGTTCCTGTTGAAAAGTGTATTCGAGATTTCGCAGCAGCGGATGGCGCTGGATGGGGTTCTGCCATCGGTAGCGGCTGATCTGCGCCGGGTGCTGAAGGCGGCGGCAGGTGGAATCTGGCTGCGCGAGGCGGCAAACGACATACCGACGCTGCGACACCAATGGGGAGCGGAGGAGGCAGTACAGCGCTTAGAGGCCAGCGCCCGACAAGCCTTGAGCGAAGAGCGGCTGGTGTATGATGCGACGAGCGCGGCGGTGCCGGTCATCTGGCAAAAGCGAGTGATCGGCGTATTTGCGGTGGAGATGATCCACCGGGGACTGCCGCGCAACAATGATCTGCGGCTGTTCAGCGCGCTGGCGGATGAGGTTGCACCGAGCCTCGAAAACGCCATGCTGTACACACAGACGCAAGAACAAAACGCACTGCTGGAGGCGATTCTGGCCGGATCACCGGCGGGGGTGGCACTGCTGGACGACGAGCTGCGGCTGCAACGGATGAACCCGGCGGCGGTTCAGATGATGGGCAACACGGGTGAACCGTTGGAAGGCAACCCGATCAGCAAGTGGTTCGAGGACAGCCAACTGGAACCGGAACGGCAGCAGGCGCTGGCACATGACTTTGCAAACGCGCACAACTTCCGCCATGAGATCAAGATTGGCAAAAAGGTTTACAATCTGGATGCAGCACAGTTAGCGACGGGCAATTGGGTCGTCATCCTGCATGATGTGAGTTCGCTGGCGGAGTTGAGCCGCCTGAAGACGCAAATGGTGCGGATGACATCGCATGACTTGAAGAAACCCCTGTCGCGGATTGTGGGGTATGGCAGTTTGCTGCTCGACCAACAGGATGGCGAAGACCTTAACGTGCAGCAGCAGCAGTACCTCCAGCGCATCATGCAAGCGGGCGAGGAAATGTTGCAGATTATCGACAACATTCTCAACCTTGAGCAGCTCCGTTCCAGCACGATCCGCAACCAACCGCTGAACCTTGAGTCGCTGGTGCGGCAGGTGGTCGAACGGTTCGAGCCGGACGTGAAGAACAAGGCGCAAACCCTGACCGCAGACATCAAAACACCGCTGCCGCCGGTCGTCGGTGATCCGCTGCTGCTGGTGCAGGCCTTGAATAATCTGGTGGAAAATGCAGTCAAATATACGCCCAGTTCCGGCAGCATTGTCACGCGGTTGTATCCGCTCGAACGCAGTGTGCGCATCGAGATCGAGGATACCGGCTTCGGCATTTCCGAATCCGCTCAGAAACGGTTGTTTGAGGAATTCTACCGGGTACGCACGCGCGAAACAGCGCACATCAGTGGGACGGGACTCGGCCTGAGCCTCGCCAAATCCATCGTGGAAGCGCATACGGGGCGCATCTGGCTGAAGAGTCAGGAAGGCGTGGGGACTACGTTTTACATCGAATTACCGAGCCAGCAGGAGACACCGGTCTGATGCGCATCATGATCCTGATTGTATTGAGTTGGTCGTGGTGGCTGATGCCGCTGCGGGTGGAAGCACAAGAGTCGGCCTATGCGGCGTCGGTGGAGATCGTCTACGAGGGCGTGGAACTGCGGCGTGCGGGGACGGAAGCGTGGCTGTCGCTGCCCGTGGGGGCACAAGCACCGCTGGGTGAAGGTGATACGCTGCGCACCAACAGCCGGGGACGGGCGCTGATCCGTGTGGATGTGCGGGCGAGCAGTCTGCTGCTGTCCAGCAGCGAGTATCATGTGAATACACTGCGGTTGGACGGCGATCAGCGCTTGGTGTTGGAAGCGGAACTGCGCGACGGGCGCAGCGTCCACCGCTTGGAACTGGCGCAGACGGTGGCGATGTACCGGGTGATTCTGCCGCGCTTCAGCGTGGAAGCGGCGGCAGGGTTCTTCGCGCTGGATGGGGATGCGTTAGGGACAAATTATGTGGCTGTGAACGGGGGAGACGTGAGCGTGACAGCCGGCGCGGAGGTCATCGCGCTGGCAGCAGGCCAAGGGCTGCGGGTGGGCGAGCGCGCCGGTCAAGCGACAGCCTTGCGTTCACCAATGCGCTTCTCGCTGCTGGATGTGCAGCCGGATACCTGCCGGGGAATCGTGAAGGCGACAATTCCCGGTGAAGAAAGTGTGCAGGTGCGGGTCGGCCCCGGTGAGGGCTATATCAGTTTGGGGCTGATCCCGAATGATACCTCGATTCCTCTGCTGGGATTGACGGCGGATGGCTACCGTTATTTGACGCCCTTTTTGAGCGGGTATGGTTGGGTGGTCAGCAACGGGGTTATTCCACCGAACTGCGACCAACTGCCGGTTGTGGAAGGGTCGATTCAGTTTGTAGATTCGATTGTAAATGTAACACCGATTGAGCTTGAGTATTTGCTTCCATTTTTTGGCTTACCAGCAGATGACAGGTGGTTTTATGTTAGCGAATGAAACGATTCGGGTGTTGTATATCGATGACGACGCCGAAGATTACCAGATGATCCGGGACATGTTCGTCGCCATGCCGCAGGGGCGATATACGTTAGAGTGGGTGGCGGACTATGATGATGCGCTGGGGATGATGCAAAAACTGGAACACGATGTGTATATCGTGGATTATGTGCTGGGGGAAAAGAATGGCCTCAGCTTGATCGAAAACTCGTTCCCCAAAGGCTGTCAGGTGCCGGTGATTCTGCTCACCGCGCGGGGGCGGCGGGATGTTGACCAGCAGGCGATGGCGCTGGGGGTGACGGAGTACATCGATAAAGCGGATATTCGGCTGCCGATTCTGGAGCGGACGCTGCGCTACGCGATTCATAACAAGCGCATCGAGAGTGAGCTGCGCGCCAGCGAAGCATTGTTCCGTTCGCTGGTCGAGTCGGCGGTTGATTATATTCACCTGCTCGATAGCTCCGGCATTATCCTGCGCACCAATCAGGCAGCCATCAGCAAGTCGGGGTATGCACAGGACGAATTGGTGGGGCAGCCATTCACCCGCTTCCTACCCGACGCGAGCAGCCTGAGATTTGACGAGATGTTGAAGACTCTGGTCGCACAAGGCTCGATTCGTAACGAAATCGAGTTTGTGCATCGGGATAGCAGTCGCCGCACCATGGAATGCTCATGGTCAACGGTGGATGATGCAGGGCGACAGCGAATACTGGTGATTCAACGCGACGTCACCGAACGCAAATTAAACGAATTGAAGTTGATGGAGTCGTTGGAGCGGGAAAAAGAACTGAACGCCCTCAAGAGCCGGTTTGTTTCGATGGCCTCGCACGAGCTGCGCAACCCGCTCACGACCATCCAAACCAACATTTACATGCTTAAGAATTACCAGTCCAAAATGGATGCCAGCGCCATAACGCAAAAGTTGGATAAGGTCGAGGCGATGGTGCATCACATGGAAGCGCTGCTGAACGATGTGCTGTCCATCAGCCGGATTCAAACGGGCAAGGTACAGTTCAACCCGACGTTGATGCAGTTCGACCTGTATCTACAGGATCTTGTAGAAGAATTTCGAGGCAACGCGGGGAAGAGTCATACGCTGGAATTCCAAAACACGGCGGATAAGCTGGAAATGCCGCTGGATTATCATCTGATGCGGCAAATCATCAGCAATTTATTGGATAACGCCATCAAGTATTCACCTGCTGGCAGCACGATCACGGTTAAGCTGGAGCGCAACGATAAAGATGTCGTCACCACCATCACCGATCACGGCATCGGCATCCCTGATGAAGCGCAAACCACCGTGTTTGACCCATTCGAGCGCGCCGGCAACGTCGGCAGCATTTCCGGGTCAGGGTTGGGGCTTTCCATCGTCAAGCAAGCAGTAGAGATGCACGGCGGCAGCATCACCTTCAACAGCAAAGTGGGCGAAGGCACTACGTTTGTGCTGACGCTGCACCAGAGCTGAAGCCATCCTGTACGATGAGTTGGGCGGCGACCTTGCCAGACAGCATCACCATCGGCACACCGCCGCCGGGGTGAGTCGTCCCGCCAGCGAAATATAAACCTTTAACATCCGCCGCCCGGTTATGTGGACGGCGGAAGGCAGCAAAGCGGTTGTTCGATGACCACCCGTAGAG
>JAFLCH010000340.1 GCA_017303775.1 Anaerolineae bacterium
TCGGATGCTTTCGTTGCGGGGCGGTTTGCGACACGCCTGACGACAGGTGATTGAACTAGTAATTCTTTTCAACTTTATAGAGATTACAAATGCCGCAAAACCTGTGGAACTCCGAAGCATATCAAGGCCTGCCTGACCTCGATGGGTTGGTATACCGCAGTAATCTTCTGGGACGCGACCGCGCTGTCGTCAACATTTATGGCGGCAACACCAGCGCCAAGCTGAAGCTGACCGACCATGTGGGACGGACGGTGGATGTGCTGGCGGTGAAAGCGTCCGGCTCCGATATTTTTGACATCAAAGAAAAAGGGTTCGCGCTGCTCAAGCTGGACGAGATTATGCCGCTGTTCCAGCGCGAGGCGATGAGCGACGAGGCGATGACGGAATACCTCAACCGGACGGCTTTCGAATTAGGGCGTCCCCGTCAGAGCATCGAAACGCTGCTGCACGCCTTCGTCCCCTTCAAGCATGTTGACCACACCCACCCCGACGCCGTGATCAGTTTGGCCTGTACCCCCGGCGGCGAAGCAAGCGCACGGGCGCTGTATGGCAAGCGCATGGCGTGGGTTCCTTACATCAAGCCGGGTTTCACGTTGAGCAAATGGATCGGCCAGCAGGTCATCGACAACCCCGGCATCGAGTGCGTGGTGATGGGCAAGCACGGGTTGGTGACATGGGCGGATGACCCGCAAAGCTGCTACAACAATACCATCCGGTTGATTCAAGAGGCCGAGGATTACATCGCCGCCAAGAAACAGGGCAAAAAGGTGTTCGGGGATTTGAAAGTCGCGGCGCTGGCGGCTGATGAACGGCGGGCGGTCATGGCCGAGGTGCTGCCGTTCATTCGCGGTGCGGTCAATACACGCGCTTCCAACATCCTCAGTTATGACGACAGCGACGCGGTGCTGGATATGGTGGGCGGCAGCAAGACGGCTGAGGTCAGCCAGATCGGCGCGGCCTGTCCGGATCATCTGGTGCATGTCAAACGGCAGCCGCTGTTCGTGGATTGGACGCCGGCGGAGGGTGTGGAGGCGCTGAAGGCCAAGCTGCCACAGGCGATTCAGGCTTATCAACAGCGTTATGTGGAATACTTCGAACGCTGCAAAGAAGCCGGTGATGAACTGGGTAATCCGGCTCCACGCGTGATTCTGCTGCCGGGGTTGGGGATGGTGAACACGGGCAAGGATGCGCTGAACGCGGATGTCAGCCGCCAGCTTTATCACCGCGCGATTCAGGTGATCGGCGGGAGCGAGGCGCTGGGCGGGTTCGCCAGCCTGACGGAAAAAGAAGCCTATGACATCGAATATTGGCCGCTGGAGCTGTACAAGCTCAAGCTGGCTCCCCCGGCGCGCGAACTGGCGGGCAAGGTGGTGCTGATCACCGGCGCGGCCAGCGGAATCGGACGTTCGACGGCGTACCGGCTGGCGTCGGACGGGGCGCATGTGGTAGTAGCGGACATCAACGAAGCGGGCGGGCAAGAAACGGCGGACGAGATCAACCGGTCATTCGGCTTCAAGCGGGCGATCTTCGTGCGCATGGATGTGACGCGCGAGGACGCGGTGATCGAGAGTTTCCGTCAGGCGGTGCTGGCTTACGGCGGTGTAGACATCGTTGTGAATAACGCGGGTATCGCGGGCGGCGCGACTATCGAAGACACGACGCTCGATATGTGGAACAAGAATATCGCCATCCTCGCCACCGGTTATTTCCTCGTGGCGCGGGAAGGCTTCAAGGTGCTGCGGCAGCAGGGTGTGGGCGGTTCGATGGTGTTCGTGTGCAGCAAGAACAGCATCGCCCCCGGCAAAGGCGCGGCGGCTTACAGCGCGGCGAAGGCTGCCGAGCTGCATCTGGCGCGGTCGCTGGCGGAGGAAGGCGGTGCGTCAGGCATCCGCGTGAACTCGGTGCTGCCGGACGCGGTGATTCGTGGCAGCAGCATCTGGGATGGCCAGTGGAAAGAGGCGCGCGCCAAGCAGTATGGTGTGGAGGTGGACAACCTGAACGACTACTACCGGCAGCGAAACACATTGAAGGTGGAGATTCTACCGGAGGATATTGCCGAGGCGATTTCGTTCCTCGCCGGACCGCGTGCCGCCAAGACGACGGGCGGAGTAATCACGGTTGATGGGGGTGTGCCGGTCGCTTACGTGCGCTAACCGTACAGAAATTTATGTGATGTTCATCACAAGCGCAAAGGAAGTAACGCCGAGTGATGAAAAACACGCTAAAATGGTGGGGCGTGGTTTCGAATGAAATGCACGCACATAAAACTTTGAAATAGTTACTGACATTTTTGCAACAGGTTTTTTTAATGACTTCCAAACGTGTTATTGCTATTGACTTCGGTGCCGAGTCGGGGCGGGTGATGCAGATCGCCTACGACGGCGCTGCACTGCACATCGACGAAATCCACCGGTTTGCCAACAGCCCTGTTTTTGCCAATGGAACACTCTACTGGGACGCGCTGCGGCTCTTTCATGAGGTGACGGTCGGCCTGAAATCCGTACCGGCGGGCGCGGCCTCGCTGGGCGTGGATACGTGGGGGGTGGATTTCGCCCTGCTCGACCGCGACGGGCGGCTGCTGGCGAACCCCGTCCATTACCGCGACCAGAGTTGGGAAGGCATGATGGAGTGGGTATTCGAGCGAATCCCACGCCGCGAACTGTACGAGCGCACCGGCTTGCAGTTCATCCCGCCCAACGGCATCTGGCGATTGGCGAGCATGGTACGGCACAACAGCCCGCTGCTGGATGTGGCGCACACCTACCTGACGATCGCGGATTTGTTTCATTACTGGCTGAGCGGCGCGAAAGTCTGTGAATTCACGCATGCCAGCACCCACCAGCTTTATAACCCGCACCAGAACAACTGGGACTTTGAACTGCTGAAGCGGCTGGGCGTGCCGACGGGCATGTTCGGCGAGATCGTCCCGCCGGGGACGCGTTTGGGCGCGTACAACGGTATTCCGGTGATCGCCCCGCCCGCGCACGACACCGGCAGCGCGGTGGTGGCAGTGCCGACGACCACCGAGGACTTCGCTTACATCAGCAGCGGGACGTGGAGCCTGCTGGGTTTGGAACTGGCGACGCCGGTCATCAATGACGCGGCTTATGAGGCCAACGCCACCAACGAAGGCGGCGCTGAAAATACGTGGCGCTTCCTCAAGAATATCGCCGGCATGTGGCTGGTGCAGCAGTGCCGCGCGACATGGGCGCTGACGGATCGGGTGTACGAATACGCGGAATTGGCGCAGTTGGCCGAACAGGCGACGCCCTTCCGCACCTTCATCGACCCCGACGCGAATGATTTCTTCCAACCGGGGGATATGCCGGCGGCGATCCGGGGATTTTGTGACCGCAGCGGGCAGCATGTACCGAGCAGCGTTGGCTCGATCATCCGCGTGATTTATGAAAGTCTGGCGCTCAAGTACCGCTATGTGCTGGAGCAGTTGTGCCGCGTAGCCGGACGCAAGGCGGAAGTCGTGCATATCATCGGCGGCGGCTCGAAGAACGCGCTGCTGTGCCAGATGACGGCAGACTGCACCGGACGGGTGGTGGTCGCCGGGCCAGCCGAAGCGACGGCGCTGGGCAACGCGATTGTGCAGCTCGTGGCACTGGGCGAGTTCAAAGATATGGCAGAAGCCCGCACCCTGCTCAGCCAGAGCGAGGCGATGGTGCGCTATGAACCGAAAAATACGGCGGCGTGGGATGATGCCTACGGGCGCTTCCTGCAAATCTTGACGGTGAAGTAGTGGTTAACCATTCACGCAGGCAGGATGATCACGAACTGAGAGTGTGTGATGACTGATTACGCTAATCGTTCCGCATATGTCAAATCGCCGTGGCAGTTTACGCTGCGGGATAACCCGGTGACCGCGCCTGCCCCCGGCCAACTGCTGGTGGAGGTGAAAGCCTGCGGCGTGTGCGGCACCGACCAGCATATCGCCGACCGCACCGCTGACGACTGGCAGCCGTTCGGTCATGAGGTGGCGGGTGTGGTGAAAGCCGTGGGCGACGGGGTGACACGCTTCAAAGCCGGTGACCGTGTGGCGCTCGACAGTTCCGTCCCCTGCGGCCAATGTGAGACCTGCGCGCCGCCACCGAACGGACGCGCCCGCCCTGACCTGTGCCCGAACCCGCTGAATTACTGGTTGAGCGCCACGATGGGCTTCGGCCAGTTGATTCTGACGCCGCATCAGTTGGCGGTCGCTATAC
>JAFLCH010000341.1 GCA_017303775.1 Anaerolineae bacterium
CCGATCACCTTCATAAACCCCGGCACCACATCCAGCGGCCACCATGCCCCGCCCAGCGACGCCAGCATCAGCGCCAGCAGCAAACTTACACTGTTGGCCTGTGCCTCCGTTTTCAACAGCGTCGAAATGGCGAAGCTGAACGCCGTGATGCACAGCGTATACAGCATCATCACCAGCAGCAGCGCCACCACATCATGCCCGAAGTTCACGCCCACCACCAGCCCGATCACGAATACCACCGCGAATTGCAGCATCCCCACGAGGAACCACATCAAAATCTTCCCGCCCAGAATCTGCCCCCGCGTCACCGGCATCATCACCATCCGCTGGATCGTCCAGTTCCGCTTCTCACGGATCAGCACATACAACGACGTGAACACTGTGAACATCACGAACATGCTGCCCATACCGGGGATCGACTGTCCGAAGCCGGATTGCGCCCCGCTGTTCGAGTCGCCGCCCGTCTGTTCCGTCAGCGTGAAGTCCACCGTGATCGGGTTCGTGCTCACCACCGCCGCCGCGTTCTCATACACCCCCGCTTGGAAGCCGTCCCGCGCCGCCGCATCCGTGAACGTCAGCGCCCCGTATGCGTCCACAATCGCCCCGCTCACCACTGCCGCCACCTGCGCCGAAGCCATTCGCCCCGTCGCCGTCTGTAGCGCTTGCAGGATATAGCTGGGCGCGGTAGCGTTTTCATTCGACAGGTAACCGACGCTCACCGCCTCGCCCTTCGTCACCCGTTCTTCAAACCCGTCCGGAATGACGATCAGTGCTAGCGTTTCATTGTTCCGCACCCGCTCGGTCGCCCGCGCTTCATCCAGCGTCGGCTCATCCCCCAACCGGCAGTAATCGCCCTCATCATTATCATACGGGCACAGCCGCAGCGCGCTGTTCGCCTCCCGCACATCCCCCAGTAGCTCGCTCGAAAGCGCGCTCCCGTCCAGATCAACCACATCCACCCGGATCGAAGTCGGCCCGTTGTTACCGCTGCTGGCGAATCCGATCCCCAGCGTGAAGATCAGCGGAATCACCACCACACCGATCAACTGTCCCGGCTCGCGGAAGAACACGCGCAGATCATTCAGCGCAATCTCCAATAACTTTCGCATCATCCCATCCCCTTACACATCGAGCCGTCGGTTGAACAGCCAGAAACCAATCCCGAACAATACCACACCCAGCCCGAATAAAACGGCCAGATTCAAGCCAATTTCCGTGCTGCCATTCGCTAACTTCTGGAACGCGTCCGATCCCCAGTACAGCAGCGAAAAGCGCGACACAGCTTCCGGCAGTTGGAAGCCGAACGCGCCCCCCAACACTGCCATCGCCACATTCACCAGCGACCCGTAAATCTGTCCCTGCTCCGGGGTCTTCGCCACGCCGGCCAGCAGCGTACCCACGCCCGTTGCGCTCAACGCTGCGCTCAAGATCACCAGCCCGATCAGCACGAAGTTGTCGCCCCAGATATTCACGAACCCGCCGTTTAACACGCTGCCCACAACCGTCAGCGCCACGAACAGGAACACCAGTTGCAGCACACAGTTCACCAGCACACCCAGCATCTTCCCCAGCAAAATGTGCAGCCGTGGCGTCGGCGACACCACCAACCGTTGCAGTGTCCACTGCTTCCGTTCCTCAAATATGCCGGATACACCCCCCTGTCCCGTGAACAGGGTGAAGAACATCGCCTGCCCCGCCCCGAACACAATCAACAGCGGAATCGCCCCATTCACCGACTTACCGGCGAGGCTTTGCTGGTCAATCCCCAGCCCGCTCACCCCCGGCACGAACGCGCATCCGATGTTGTCGTTAAAGGCCGCGCTCGACGTCAGCAAACTCATTTGCAGCACGCCGAACTCGCTGTTCACCTCGTTCAGCAGCGACTGAATCGTCACATTCCCCGTCGCCATCTGGTTGCTGATGCCCTCAACAATGCTGCGGATAATACCGGCCTGAATCACCCGCCCGCCGTTCGCGTACACTTCAATGCTCGTCGGCTCAATCGTGAACTTGGTCGGCCCGATCGTCGCCTTCTGGCTGAAGTCCTGCGGGATGATGATCGCCGCCGCATACGTGCCGTTGTTCACCCCTTCCCGCGCCGCCTTCGCGTCGTCCAGCAGCACCGCCTCCGTCAAATCTTGCAGGCTCGTGCTGTTCCCGTTTCCTGCCGTCCCCTCCACCAGCGGGCATGTCGTATCAGCGTCGCCCGTTGTGTCCTCGCTGGGGATGAACGCGTTCACATACGTCGCGCCCAGATTTTGCCCGTTCGCGCCCGTGTCAAAATTAACAATCGCCACCGGAATATCCCGGATCGGCACATCACCACCCCCCACACCGCCAAAAGCCAGCGCGATGATCGTCGCCACTGCCAGCGGTGCCGCCAGCATGATCATCACCAGATTCCGGTCGCTGTACGTCGAGCGGATGTCCTTCCACGCTATCGTAAAAATCTTATTCATCATCAGTCCCTCAGCGCCCGTCCGGTCAGTTGCAGGAACACCGCTTCCAAGTCCGGCTCCCGCACTTCCACCGACACGATCTCCAACCCCGCCTCGTTCGTCAGTTGAATCACCTGCGGCAGTGCCTTACGCCCTCGCTTCGCATAAATCGTGATCTTGCCGTTCTGTATCGCGTCATTCGTTTCGCTGAGCTGGGTCGGCGCGTCGTAAAGCGCCCGCGTCACACCCTCAATCCCTTGCAGCCGTTCCAGCAGCCCGTTGTGCAGCTCCTGATGTCCGATATTCAGCACCAGCCGGTCTTCCTCGCCCACCTGCTGGATCAACTCGCCCACCGTTCCCAGCGCGATCACCTTCCCCATATCCACGATGCCCACACGGTTGCTCAATTCCTGCGCCTCTTCCATCAGGTGCGTCGTATACAGCACCGTCATATTCCGTTCCTCGCGCAGCCGGATCACCGTGTCGAGGATTCGGCGTCGGCTCTGCGGGTCAACCCCCACCGTCGGCTCATCCATATACACCAGTCGCGGTTTATGCAGCAGCCCCACGCCGATGTTCACCCGCCGCTTCATCCCGCCGGAGAAGGTCTCCACACGGTCTTTCGCGCGGTCACGCAAATCGGTGAAGTCCAGCACCTCGTCCACGCTGGCCGCCAATTCCTTACCCCCCAACCCGTACATCTTCCCGAAGAACTCAAGGTTCTGCCGCGCCGTCAGCATCGGGTACAGCGCGATCTCCTGCGGCACAACCCCCAGCAGCTTCTTCGCCTCCATCGGCTGCTTGGTGATCGAATACCCGCCGATCTTCGCGTCGCCCGATGTCGGTGCCAGCAGCCCGCTGATCATCGAAATCGTCGTCGTCTTGCCCGCCCCGTTCGGCCCTAGCATGCTGAACACCTCACCTTTGTGGATGTCCAGATCAATCCCCTGCACCGCCAGCACCTCCGTGCCGTCCGCCCGTCTGAAAGTCTTCGTCAGACCGCGCGCTTCGACCAATGTTTCCTGTGGCATCTTATTACCCCCTCGTGAAAATCGTCTTCATAATATTGCTTTACGGATTACAGTCCCGGAAGTTGCTCATTCAGTCACTTCAGCGATCAACTTCATCTGTTCCAGCATCGCATCCAACGTCGCCAGCATGCTCCGGTGATAAGCCATGCCATAATCCAGCGTCAGCAGTTGGTACTGGTATCGTCGCGGCACATGCGCCCGTTCTCCGGCGGCTGGCAGTCGCGCTTGCAGTTCTTCCAACGCTGCCAGCCCCTCCGCTACCCCTTTCCGGTAGCCCTCCACCAACCGGATAGTCTCCGCCGTCGGAATCGCCGAACCAAAGAAAATCTGTGCCAGCCATGCCTCCCGCAGCGGTTGGTTCACCAGTGGTGTCCGCAGCCACACCGCCAGCGCCTCCCGCCCAGCCTCCGTTAGGTGATACACCTTCTTATTCGGGCTGTCCGCTTGGATCACCGTCTCCACCCGCAGCCACCCATCCGCTTCCATCTTATGCAGCGCGCGATAGATCTGGCTTTGATCCGTCGTCCAGAAGTGCCGGATCGAATCATGTATCGCCTTATTCAGCTCATACCCCGACATCGACCCTTCTTCCAGCAGCCCCAATAACATATGTGGCAGCGACATTATATGCAACTCCATCTATATGCACATACATATACGTATCCACAGTATATCAGGTTGCGCGCCTCCCATCAATCCGTC
>JAFLCH010000342.1 GCA_017303775.1 Anaerolineae bacterium
TCTCGATCTCTCTTCAACAGGTGGCAGCGCACACAAGGTCTGCCCATTCACGACTGATTGTGGCTCTGTGCGCCGACTCTGTCAATCCTCGGCTCCCCTACGCTGGTTTTGCAGCAGCGGCAGCAGCGGCGCGGTGGGCTTTGTCGTCGTCGGCGTCGTCGTCGCCGACAAAGAATAGGGCACCCCCTCCGGCACTTCGTGCCGCCTCCCCCGCACGCAAGGGAGGCAAAAGACGGGCGAGAGCGGCGCAGACAAGGGGTGGTTTCGGCCAATGGGTGAGGGGAAGATGGCTGTGTTGGCGTCATTGGCGGCAGTGGCATTGGCCGTAGAGTGCCAAGAAGTTACAAGTGGGAGAGGCCAACTGAGCCAAGACCAGACCCTTGCCGGAAGGGTTGGCGGCGGCGGCGGCGGCAGCGTGGCGGTGAAATGCGACGGGAATGAGCGGGCTTGCCACTGACATGGCCGCCACACGGGGAGGATATGCGGTTGTTAAGCTGCGCGGCGATGGCTGATGGAACCAGCGCTAAGATCAGTGTAGCAGAGTTAGAGGGCGTTAGGGTGACCATTTGGAAGAACATTTGGTAACTTTTTGGGGCTTGAGTCACTAACCATTTTGAGGGAAGCGAATTGTTAAGACGGTCGGTGAATGGTTAGAAAATGGTTTGTGGACAAACCTGAAATAAACGTAAGTCATAAGAAATACCCTGCCCCTGAAGCGCTGCTCAGGGGGTGAGGATGAGTTTGCCGGTGGTGGCGCGGTTGACGAGGGCGGTGTGCGCTTCGCCAGCGGCTTCCAGCGGCAGGGTGCGGTCGATGCGCACATTGAGGCTGCCTGATCCGGCGAGGGAGAAGATGGCGTCGGCGCGCTGCGTGATCTCGTCGCGGGTGCGGGTGTAATGCCCCAGCGAGGGACGGGTGAGGAACAATGAACCACGGGCGTTGAGGATCTGCGGGTCGATGGGATTGACCGCGCCGCTGGATTGGCCGAAGAGCACCATGTAACCGCGCGGGCGCAGGGCGTTGAGGCTGCGCTCGAAGGTGTCCTTGCCGACCGAATCATAGACCACATCCACGCCATGCCCGTTGGTCAGGCGGCGCGCTTCGGTATCAAAGTTGTCGTAGAGGAATACTTCATCCGCGCCCGCCGCACGCACCACCTCCATCTTGGCTTCGCTGGAAACGGTGCCGATGACGCGCGCGCCGCGCAGCTTGGCAAGCTGGACAATGAGCAGGCCGGTCGCGCCGGCGGCGGCATGGACGAGGATGGTTTGGTCGCGCTGGACGGCGAAGGTATCGGTGACCAGATAGTGGGCGGTCATGCCTTGCAGCATGAGGGCGGCGGCAGTGCTTGAGGGGACATCGGGCGGAACGGGCACGAGTTTTTCGGCGGGAACGATGACATATTCGGCATACGCGCCCAAGACGAAGGCATAGGCGGCACGATCCCCGACCGCAAAACTGCTGACGCCTTCGCCCAGCATATCGACAACCCCGGCGGCTTCCTGCCCCGGCGTGAAGGGGAGTTCGGGGCGGTATTGGCCGGAACGCTGGTAGATGTCGATGAAGTTGACGCCGATGGCTTCCACGCGCAGCCGTACCTGACCGGCGAGGGGTTCGGGCGGCCCCATGTGTTCCAGCTTCATGACTTCCGGCTCGCCGTATTCGTACACCCGAATGATCTTCATCGGTTGATCTCCCGTATGATGCGATTATGACCGTATTGTAATCCGCGCCAACACAGCCCGCCACGTATCCAAGCGCGCCGGCATTTCCCCTGCCCGAAAGACCTGTGTACAATGACAGAGTGCTTATCCGAGGATTCAGCTACCCAGCAGGACACAAGCGATGCCGAGCCGCCCCAGCCCCAAGAATATCAAGGTGTTCATCAGCTACCGCAACATCCCCCTCAGCAAACAGGAAGGGAACTTTCTGGCGACGGCGCTGAAGCAGGATTACGGCTATGAAGTGTTCATCGACACGCAGGCGTTGAAGAACAAGGGCGGCGTCAAATGGGCGGAAACGATCTACGAGAACATCCACAACAGCGATGTGCTGATCGTACTGCTGGAACAGGAGACACACCTGTCGGAATGGGTGCAGCGCGAAGTGGATGTGGCGCGGGGGGCGCATGTCTCCATCCTGCCCATCGCCATCATCGGCGAGGCCGAGCTGGGCAAGGTGCTGCGCGAGGTGCAGGAGAAGCTGGCGATCACCGAAATGCAGTTCCTGCCCTTCAACAGCGGCGCGCCGGCCTTTGAACCGCTGATCGAGAGCATCGAAAGCCTCGCCAAGCGCACGCGCGACACGCAAAAAAGCTGGCAGGAACATCTGCGTGACCGGCGCTATGCCCGCCGCGCCGAGCCGACCGAACAACCGCCGCTGCAATACGAGGTCGCGCCGGGGCGCTTCATCAGCCTGCTGACGGGCGACATGACCGAACTGCAAGGGATTGATGTGCTGGTGAACAGCGAGAACAACTATATGCAGATGGCGCGCATTTATGAAAATACGGCGCTGTCGTCGGCGCTGCGGCGCGAAGGCTCGCACATCAAAAACGGGCGCATCTACGAGGATACGGTGCAGATGCAGCTCGACTATCAGATCATGCACTCGCCCTATTTCGGCAGCCGTCCGATCGAGATGGAGCAGGTGGTCGCCACGCAGGCCGGACACGCCAAGAGCAAGCTCGTCAAGAACGGCGGGCGCTACATCTTCCATGTGGCGACGGTCTACGTTCACCCGCGTGACGGCACCATCAAACCGATTCAGACCGACGCCAGCATCCGGCAGGCGGTGAATAACTGCCTCGACCTGTTCATGGAGCTGCACGAGAGCAAAGGGGTCATCTCGCCGGAGGGCGCGGGGTGGCGCGCGCAGGAAGAAGCGAACGCGGCGCATTATGATCAGCGCCCGCTGCGCAGCATCGTGTTCCCGCTGTTCGGGGCGGGGCAAGGCGGGCGCAGCACGTTGGAGGTCGCGCCGCCCATGCTGCGGACGTTCCGCGAGTTCCTCAAGCGGCACGCCCCTACCCCCGGCTTCCCGCTGGAGCAGATTCACCTGTGCGTGTACGGGCAGGCCGATGTGGACGATGTGGCTATGGTCATGAAGCGGGTGCTGGGGTGAGGCTGTGCATGGCGCTTCGCCGCACTCGCCAGTAACATCGTATTGATTGGGAGATCAAGCAGATTCAGCCGGAGCATCATCATGCCTTTTACCATCTATTTTAGCGATACCAGCCGCGAGCTGGCGAACCTGCGCCCGGTGGTGATCGAACAGATCGCCAAGCTGGGCATGACGACCGTGTGGCTGGAAGACAGCGAACGCCAGCGCCCGGATATGCTGGACATTGTGCGGCGCAAGATCGCGGCGGCGGATGCTTTCGTCAGCATTGTGACGTTCGTGCGCGGCTGGGAACCGGCGGACATGGGCGGCAAGTCGCTGACGGAGATCGAGTGTGATCTGGCGATTGAGGCCGTCAAACCGATGGCGATCCTGATGCCGGACACATCCAGCCGCGAACTGTCGTATCTGCGGGTGCGGGGCGTGCTGCAAAGCGATGATGAGCAGCAGGCACAGCAGGCTTTCTGGGACAAGCTGCAAACGCGCGGTTCGGCCATCCCCTTCAGCAGCGTGACCGAACTGACGCAGAAGCTGACGGACATCCTCAACCGCTGGTCAGGACAAATTGTTGGGAACGCGTCTATTCAATTAGAAGATGTCACGCTTAATGCAACCGCACAGACCACGCTCAGCCGTGACCGCCTGCAAACCTTCTTCCCCACCGAAGGCTTGAGCGTGGATGCCTTCGCGGAAGTCGTGGCCTCCAAGACGGCGGCCAAGGTGCAGGCGGTACAGCAGGAACGCGAGGAAGCGCTGGCGGAACAGGCCATCAAATACAACGAGGCGCTGCGGCTGCAACCCGGCGAGTTGGTGTTCGGGCGGCCTTCCGCAACCAGCCAGTTTAAGGGCGACATCTTCATGATCATGCCCTTCGCCGACTCCTTCACCAGCATTTACCGCGACATCGTGCGCCCGCTGATGAGCGAGATGAACCTGAAGATCACACGCGGGGACGAGTTCACCTCGCCCAACGGGGTCATCATGGGCGAAGTGTGGTCGGCGCTCAACAACTGCAAGTTTGTGATCGCCGAGATCACCGGCGGCAA
>JAFLCH010000343.1 GCA_017303775.1 Anaerolineae bacterium
CATTTTTGCCATGACCCATGTACTGACCAACGCTGAAAAAATCCGGCGGCTGCCGTGGAATACCGCGCTCAACGCCACGAACACGATCTTCGCCCAGCTCACGTTCTTCGGGCCGGCGTTTGTGCTGTTCCTGAACGAGCTGGGCATGACGAACACGGAAATCGGGTTCATGCTGTCGCTGCTGCCGTTCACGGGGATCATCGCGCCGATCATCGCGCCGTCGGTGGCACGCTTCGGCTACAAGCGCACGTTCGTCACCTTCTTCGGCATCCGCAAGATCGTCACGGCGGGGTTACTGCTGGTGCCGTTCGTGCTGCATACGTTCGGGCCGCAGATCATGGTGCTGTATGTGACGGCGATCATGGGGGGATTCGCGCTGTGCCGTTCCGTTTCGGAAACGGGGATGTACCCGTGGGCGCAAGAATTCATCCCGAACACGATGCGCGGGCGTTACAGCGCCATCAACGACATTGTTTCGCGGTTTACAGGGATCGCGTCGATCGCTTTCGCCAGCTTCATCATGGGGCTGGCGTTGGGGTTAGACCGGTTCATGCTGCTGTTCGTCATCGCGCTGGTGTTCGGGGGGATCGCGGTATGGGCGGCCTCGCACATCCCCGGCGGCGCACCGACCCGCGACCCACGCGCGGCGAAAATGTCGTACCGGCAACTGCTGCGGGTGTTCAAAGACCGCAACTTCCTGCTGTATATGACGGCGCTGGGTATCCTGATCATCGGTTCGACGCCGATGGGTTCGTTCCTGCCGCTGTACATGGAGCAGCAGGTGGGGCTGACGGATAACCTGATCGTGCTGCTGCAAATCGGGGTACTGGTCGGCGGGCTTTCATCCACTTATTTATTCGGCTGGGCGTCTGACCGGTATGGCAGCAAGCCGGTGATGATGGTGGGGTTATACATCAAGATTCTGCTGCCGCTGGCGTGGATGCTGATGCCGCGCAATTCAGCGTTGAGCTTCCCGGCGGCGCTGATTATCGCGCTGGTGAACGGGGCGGCGGACATCGGTTGGGCGATTGGTTCCGCGCGGCTGCTGTACGTGAAGGTGGTGCCGACGGAAAAAAGCGGGCAGTATATGGCGGTTTACTACGCGGCCATCGGATTGATCGGCGGCGTCAGCCAATTCGCCGGCGGGGGCATCCTCGACCTGACGCAGAACCTGAGCGGGCAGTTCCTGATCTTCACGATTGATCCGTTCTTCCCACTTTTTATGCTGGGATTGGTGCTGACCGTCATCAGCGTGGCTATCTTCAGCCGGGTGCAGGCGGACAGCACGGTGAGCGTGACGGAATTCGCGGGGTTGTTCATGCACGGCAATCCGGTGCTGGCGCTCGAATCGGTGTTCCGTTACTACCGCGCCCGCGACGAACGGCAGACATTGGAAATGACGGAGCGGATGGCGAAAACCAAAAGCCCGCTCACGGTGGATGAACTGCTGGAAGCGCTGCGTGACCCGCGCTTTAATGTACGCTTTGAGGCGATCATCTCGATTGCGCATATGGATTCCGACCCGCGTCTGGTCAAGGCGCTGTGTGATTTCGTGGACGGCACCGAACTGTCGTTGAGCGTGGTCGCGGCGTGGGCGCTGGGGCGCATCGGCGATGAGCAGGCGGTGGTGTCGCTGCGAGAGGGGTTGAATTCGCCGTATCGTTCGATTCAAGCCCACTGCGCGCGGGCACTGGGGACGCTGGGGGATACGGAGATCGCGCCGATGCTGCTGGAACGGCTGCAAAGTGAGACGGATAAGGGTTTGCGGATCGCGTATTCATCGGCGCTGGGCAATTTGCGCTGTGCGGCGGCTATCCCTACCCTGCTCGACATCCTCGACCACACCGGCAATGAAGGGGCGCGGCTGGAGTTGGCGCTGGCACTGGCGCGGATCATCGGCCACGAACATCGTTTCATCCGGCTGCTGCGGCAGATGCGGCAGGATCGGGCAACGGCGATTTCGCAGGCGGTCATGAGCGCCAAGCGACGGTTGGGGTTGGAAAGCGATGATTTGAACAGCCTGTTAGGCAACTGCGCCGACACGTTCGCCCGCGATAATCTGGCGGACGGAATCGTGCAGTTGAATCAACTGATTAGCCAACTGCCGCCGGACACGCACACGCCCGACGGACAGCTTTTGCTGCAAGCGACTGCCAAGCAGTTGGCCGAGTGTGGGCCGGCGCACCCGGAATACATCATGCTGGC
This sequence comes from Anaerolineae bacterium, assembly GCA_017303775.1. GTDB lineage: Bacteria > Chloroflexota > Anaerolineae > Aggregatilineales > Phototrophicaceae > CFX2. The sequence continues at coordinate 2,206 of JAFLCH010000343.1, forward strand.
GCTGCACGTCCTCGATGTGGCAGCGGTTTAGGACGGCGAAGCATCCTCCAAAAAGGCCAGCAGATCGGCATTGAAAGCGGCGGCGGTTTCTTCATGCGGGAGGTGGCCGACCTGCGGATAGGTGACATAGACGGCTTGCGGCAGCAGTTCGTGCAGACGTTCGCCCACGATGGGCGGAACCCATGTGTCGGATTCACCCCACACGATCATGACGGGCGCAGCGATGGCGCTGATTTGGGCGGCGGTCAACGGCTCGGCGGTAAAGCTGCTGTTCTGAAGCTGGCGCAGCAGGGCTTCATCCCAACCCACGACGCGCAAGGCACGGCTGTAGCCTTCGGCGATGGCGGGGGTGATGAAGTTGGGGTCGTGGTAAGCGCTGCGCAGGATGTTGGTGCCGAAGTCGGGTTGGACGAAGGTGCGGATGGCAAGCTGCCCCCAACGCGCCAAGGGCGGAAAGTTGAGCAGGCCGCTGACGAAGGGCGGCATCCCCATTTGTGCGCCGACCCGATTGCCGCCGCCCCCGGTCACAGGCGGGTCATCGGTGGGACGGAGCGCGCCGCTGACGAATACCACTTTTTCCACCCGTTCGGGGTATTTGACGGCGAAATAACCCACCACCGCGCCACCTTGGCTATGACCGACGAGCACGGCTTTTTGAATCTCCAACTTATCCAACACGCGCGCCGTGAAATCGGCTAAGGTCAGCGGGGTGTAAGGGATGGTGTCGCCGGTTTTGGCGGATAGGCCATAGGGGGGACGGTCAAAGGCGATGACACGGTAGCCAGCTTCGGCCAGCGGAGTCATCTGTTCACGCCAGCTAAAGGTGGACGCGCCCCAGCCATGCAGCAGCAGGAGCGGCGGGGAATCTGTGTCACCGCGTTCGAGCACATACGTCGAAAGGCCGTCCACATCGATGAAGTAACCGCCGGCATCGGCCAGCGCGGCGGCCTCTACACCGACGGCAGGCATGGGAATCAGATACGGGCCAGCTAACAGGACGACAAGCAGCAGCACGAGAAGCCGCACAATCCATCTACGCATCACGACCTCTTTCCAAGAGCGGCGCACAGGCCGCAGCATCCGCTCCAGTGTGGAGCATACATCCGACATAATCAATCACCGCATCGGCCTGCGCCAAGTTGAAGCGCGGCTTCAGGTCATAGGCGACGGCGTTATTCACGGCTTGATCCGACAGGCGGTGGACGTTCGGCGCTTGCTGCAAAATCCACTGGGCATCTTCGAGCAGATTCAGGAACAAGACGGGCATCCCCAGCGTGATTTGCATGACGGCGCTGATGACGAGGTGTTCGATCTGATTGTTATTGGTGGGGTCGCCGATGAAGCGCTGATGCAGACCGTTCATCCCCCAGAAATCCATGTGTTCGATGGGCGCACCGCTCCTGAAGCGCCACATCTCAACCACGTTATGCCGCCCCCAGATGCCGTGCGAAAAGACGGTCACTTTGAGGATGGGGCTGCTGCGGGTTGTGCCGGCGACGAGCCGCTGCCAGAGGAAGATGGCCTGCGATTCCGGGGGCAGCGCGGCTAAACCGGCCATCACCGCCGCTGTGCCGCCTGACCGCACATAGTCCATGCTGTAACGCAGCAGATCGAGCGCGGCGGTCACGGCATCGTCGGCGTTTTGCTCGCGAAAGACATAGGCACGCCGGTAAGCTTGTCCCAACAGGCGCACGTAGGACTCGAAGCTGGCACCGGCGAGGAGGCGCGCCATGCTGTATTCGTCGAAGCCCTGCCCGCGGCTGGTCTGCGGCCTGACATCCCAGTAATCGGCGGGCAGCGCCATGCCACCTTCAGCAGACAGTTGGCTCAAGCGCTGGAGGTCACGGACATAAGCGGCCAGCAGCGGCGCGCTCACTGTGCCCTGCCCCAAGCGGCGCAGATGTTCACGGACACCTGTCGAACCGAAGCGTCCGTCGTCGCTCATGCCAAGCTGGCG
>JAFLCH010000344.1 GCA_017303775.1 Anaerolineae bacterium
TGGTGGCAGATCAGTTGGAACGGGTTGGAAGGCTGGACGGCAGAGGGCGAAGGCGACGAGTATTATCTGGCTCCGGCGGATGGGGGCGGCAGTGGGACGACTTCCGGACGGAATGTGCCGCCGGTGGTGATCGCCAATCCGCCGCCGATGATGACGGCACTTAACCCAGACATGATGGGGGTGCAGCTGGATTGGAATCTGGATGATCCGGGCTGGCGGAATGTGATGACGGCTTCGCGCTCGTTGGGCGTGGGATGGATTAAGTTGCAGGCCAGTTGGGCGGTGTTGGAACCGTCGCCGGGGCAGTTGGGCGGCGAGTTCGGTAAGCTGCGAACGCATCTGGCAGAGGCACGGGCGAACGGTTACAAGGTGCTGTTGAGCATTGCAAAAGCACCCGCGTGGGCGAGGAGTTCACGTTCGGAGGATGGGCCGCCGGATAATCCGGATGATATGGCGCGGTTCGTGGGGATGCTGCTGGACGAGATTGGCGGGGATGTCCACGCTATTGAGGTCTGGAATGAGCCGAATTTGCGGCGGGAATGGAATGGGATGCTGCCTTTCACCGGCGAAGGGTATATGTCGCTGTTCAAGCCGGTGTATGAGGCGATCCGGCAGCGCTCGGCTTCGATGATCGTCATCAGCGCGGGGTTAGCGCCTACGGCTACGACTGCTGTGAGCGTGAATGACCGTGACTACCTGCGGCAGATGTATGAGAGCGGGTTGGGACGGTATGATGTGATGGTGGGGATTCACCCATTCGGGTGGGCGAACGCGCCGGACGCGCGATGCTGTGACACGGTGGCCGGACAAGGGTGGGATGACCAACCGCAGTTCTTCTTCCTCGATACCATAGCGGCTTACCGTCATATCATGTTACAGTTCGGACACGGGCGCGCCAAGCTATGGACGACGGAATTCGGCTGGGGGACATGGGAAGGCTTCACCGGCGCGCCGCCAGAACCATGGATGATTAACAATACAACCGCGCAACAGGCGGATTATAACTTGATGGCGTTCCAGATCGGACAGGCGCTCGATTATATGGGCGGGATGTTCCTGTGGAACCTGAATTTCGCTAACACACACAGTGTGAGTAACGGCGTCGAGGTGGCCGCTTACAGCTTGTTGATCGTCGATAGTTCGCAAAATGTATCGGCACGGGCGTCGTTTGATGCGTTCGTCTCGCGCCGCCAACAAATGCAGTAATCAGGTGATCGTGGTGAATCGTCGTACCCGTCTACTCCTCATCGTCATGCTGTGCCTGATGACTGCCGGTCTGGCACAGGCACAATCCAGCGCCGGCGCACAGGCTGCGGTGGTTGATACGCCGCAGGTGGTTGATGACCGCATTACGCTGCGCTTCACGTTGCGCGACCGGGCAGGCTTTACACCGGCTGATTTGAGTGTGTCGAGCGTGAGCCTGAGCGAAAACGCGGATGATGTGACGATCAGCAGCGCAGATACACAGGCACTGCGGCTGGCGGTGATCATCAACTTGAGCAACGGCAGTGATGTTGATTTGATCCGCGATACGCTGCGCGCGTACTTCAACACTTATTATGAAGCTGATGATGTTGTGACGTTTTATGTATTGGGGCCGCAGGTTGGTCAGCCGGAGATCAGCCGTGGGGATGACCTGAGCAGCATCAATACGTTGATTGACGGGCTGAAGCTGTCGCCTAATGTGTACTCGATTCGGGCAACGCTGCGGACGGCGCTGGATGACTTGCTGGAAGCGGGGGATGAACTGCCGCGACAGACGCTGTATGTCGGGTCGTTCCTGAATAACCCGGATGAGGTGAGCGCTTCGACGATCTTCGCGCAGAACAGCATCCCGTTCAATGTGGTGCTGGTGCAGCGCTTCCGCCCGAACGCGGTGGCGGAACACCGGACATTAGCCAGCTTCGGCGGCGGGGCGTTTGCGAATAATGCGGAAGGCTCGGCGGTGGCGCTGCAACCCTCCCCTGCTCCACTAGGGCCGCTGAAGATTTTGTATGACACACTGGTGAGCAGCCGTAAGGTTTACAGCCTGAGCTACCGGAGCACGACCCCTACGCTGGACGCTGAACCTACGGTGACGTTGAGCGTGACGCTGCCGGACGGGGAGACGGCGAGTACGAGCTTCCGGTATGCGCGGATTTTCCAGCCGCCGGAAGTGGAAATTTTGAACACGACTCTGGCAGCGGTGCGCCAGCCGAGCTATTCGGGCGAACGGATCATTTTTGACGCGGTGGAAATTCCGATCACGGTGGCGATTCGCTTTCCGGATGGTGTGCAGCGGGGCGTTCAGTCGATCCGGCTGGATGTGGTGGAAACGGCCAGCGATAACGTGGTGCAATCGCGGTTGTTCAACGCGCCCGCGCCGGATGGAAACGGGAATTACAGCATTCCATGGACATTTGATAACTTCATTACGCCGGGTACGATCACACCGCTGACGCTGGTGGTGAGCGTGACGGACGAGATCAACTTGAGCGCGAGTACCCAGCAAAACACACAGATTACGGTGGGGAGCTTGCCGCCGCTGCCTACCCCTACTCTGGTGCCAACACCTGCCGCGGCAACGAGCGGTATGGCGACGAACGTGGCGGATAACCTGATCGTTTCATTTTTAGCGGCGCTGGCGCTGGCGCTGATTCTGGCGGTGGTGTTCCTGCTGGTGATGGTCGCACGGCTGCGGAGTCGTCCGACAGTGGTGGAGATGCCTGTACCAGCGTATGTGCCACCGGTGGAAATGCCCGCTCCGACTCCGGTGACGCCTGCTGCGCCCGTTGAAGAGGCACAAGCGCCGGAAGAAGAGTTATTCTTAGGACGATTGGTGACGGTCAACGGGTTGGAAGCGAGCGAAATCCGCATCAACAAAGAAGAATTTGTGATCGGGCGCGATGCGTCGTGCGATTATGTGATCGATAAACCATTCGTCAGCCCGCGCCACTGTACGATTATGCTGCGGAAAAGCACGTTTTTCATCCGCGATTTGGGGGCGAAGAACGGGACGTATGTGAACGGGGAGCGGCTGCCGCGCAACCGCGATATTCCGGTTCCGATTGGCTCAGAATTGGGGATTACCCTGAACATTATTCTGGAACTGTGGGACCCGAAGACGGTGGTCAAAATCGGAGAGCGTAAGACGAGCGCGACGCATCATTCGACGGTCACACGGACCGCTACCGAGAGCGATGATCTGGTTTTGAAGACGGTTTTCGGGATCAAGAATGTGGGTGATGACGCGGGGCCGGTGGATGATGATTACAGTCCGGTCTAAAAGTCAGAATACGAGTACAATGTAAGCAAAACTTTCCTGCTGGAAATAATGCGTTTGAGATCGGGTTGATCGAATATGGCTCAGCTGACAGCGTTTTCGGATCGGGACATTGCCACAAGAGAATATCTTGAGGATTACTCGGCTGACGCTGTCCTTAAAACAGCCGGCGGCCTCAACTTGCAGGTGATGCTGGTGTGCGACGGGGCGGGCGGCAGCGAGGCGGGTGAACGAGCAGCCCGTCTGGCGGCGCGCACGATCATGGAGTACATCGAACTCAGCCCGGAAACGTCGGTAGCGAAAATACTGGTTCATGCGGTTGAGCGCGCGAACAAGATTGTTTACAGCGAGCTGCGGGGCAAAGGGACGACAACCGCGGCTGTCGCAGCGGTGAATCTGGATGATGGGCCGCATGGACGGTTGTTCATCGCCAGTGTGGGCAACAGCCACATCTATTTGATGCGCGAAGGCCAACTGGTACGGCTGAATATCGATCATAACCTCGCAAATGAATATGTCTACGCCGGACAGATGTCGGTTGAAGAAGCCGCCAAGATGAAAAACGGCGATTATTCGACGCGCATGATCGGCGTAGACGCGGATGTGCAGGTCGATATTGGTTTCTACGCCGAACGTGGACGTTCGTTCGTCAATTCCACGCGCGCGTTCCGCATCGGGCAGTCGGGGATGCGGCTGAAGGAAGGCGATACGGTGCTGGTGGCCTCGGACGGGTTGTTCGGGGTTGATGCAATGAGCAACCAGCCATTCCTGCGGCCAGACGAGATGCTGCGGCACGCGATGGATGATGATGTGGAGCGAGCAGGCCGCGCGTTGATGAAGTATGCGGCGGCCAGACG
>JAFLCH010000345.1 GCA_017303775.1 Anaerolineae bacterium
GACGCCATGAACGCAAAATTTGCGTTTATACATTCCCTATCATGCGTTTAAGCGACTTGTGTAACCAGTGATGTCTGTAACACGATACGGGTAGCATTTGTCGGTTTGTTGGAGAATGGGGAAGGGGGAGCAGTGGGAAGGATTTGTTTGGCGGAACAGCCGCCGTTATTGACGGCGGGAACAGGCGCAGCGGGCGCGCGGTTGTGGCGTTTGTCGGCGGGAAAGCAGGGGGTTGGCGCTATTGGCTGCGGGAAATAGGGTGATGGCTGCCGCCATGCAGCAAAGGCAGCGGGAAGCAGGGAGACTGCCGCCGGCAAAGAATGGGCGGATGCGGGAAGGAGGGGAACTGCCGCAGACAAACGCCGCCATCGCCGCCAATCCCGCCATTAAAATGGGTGATCGGTTGGAGGAGAGATGGGCGGCTGAGGGCATGGTTGTTGAATTTCTTGATGACTTTGGGTAACTTCTATTTTAGAACATAATTTCTGTACTGTCAAGGATGATTTAGTGGGTGAGGGTGGCCTAAACTTCAGCGAGGGCGTGGTACAATGCGGGCTATACAGTGAAACCACTACTTTCTTCCCTTGTGGAAATGTTTGTTCGCGCGCGCTAATATTGTGAATGCAATTAAGCTGCAACAGCCAGAATGAGGCGCAAAGTATGGACGGCAGTAGCAATAGAACGGTTGACAGCCGTTACGCCTTGCTTGAGAAATTGGGCGAAGGCGGCATGGGGGAAGTCTACCGGGCGTTAGATGGGTTAACCCGACAAACGGTCGCGCTCAAACGGGTGCGAATTGGGACGGACGCGACACAAGCCGGATCATCGGTAGACCTCTTGAACTCGGAAGGTTTGCGGCTTGCGCTGGCACAAGAATTTCACATTCTGGCCTCGCTGCGGCATCCGAATATCATCAGTGTGCTGGATTACGGGTTTGATGAAGAACGCCAGCCGTATTACACGATGGATTTTCTGGCTGAGGCGCAGAATTTGTTGGAGGCGGGGCGAGGGCAGAACCTGCCGACACGGCTCAATTTGCTGGTACAAACACTGGAAGCGACAGCTTACCTGCACCGACGCGGGATCATTCACCGCGACCTGAAGCCGGCGAACGTGCTGATGGCGGCGGGGGAAGTGAAGGTGCTGGACTTCGGGCTGTCGCAGGCGCATGATCAGGTCACGGTTTCGGAGAATGAAGTGGCGGGGACGCTGGCTTATGTGGCGCCGGAAGTGCTGCGAGGCGAACACCCCGGCACGGCCTCCGACCTGTATGCCATCGGCATCATCGCTTATGAACTGCTGGTGGGGCATCATCCGTTTGATACGGGAAATATCGGGGAGTTGATTAACAGCACCCTGTTCGGCGAGCCGGATTTGTCGCCGCTGCACCGCTTGTTGGCGGGCGAAGATCCTTTTGAGATCGTGATCGACGAGTCGGGTGATACGACGGTTGTGGATCTGGAGGACAGCCTCAAGACGGCGGTGCTGCGGGCTGATGAACTGGAAGAACAGCGGGCGACACGCAAGCTGGATACGATTGAAACGAAGCTGGCGGCTGTCCTTTCGTCACCGCTGCCGGATTTGATTTCGCTGCCGGGAATCGTGCAAAAGCTGCTGGCGAAGTCACCGGAGTTTCGCTACCAGAACGCCGAGCAGGTGATCGAGCATTTGCATATCGCAACCGGCCACGTGATTCCTGCTGAGAACCCGGCTATCCGCGAGAGCTACCTGTCGGCGGCGCGCTTCGTGGGGCGTGAAGCGGAGTCGGCGCAACTGGCACAGGCGCTGGTGGACGCGCGGGAAGGGCGCGGGAGCGCGTGGTTGATCGGCGGCGAGAGCGGTGTGGGAAAGTCGCGGCTGCTGGATGAACTGCGCACGCGGGGGCTGGTGGAAGGCTTCCTCGTGCTGCGCGGGCAAGGGATCGCGGAAGGCGGGCTGCCGTACCAGTTATGGCGCGATCCGGTGCGCCGGTTGGCACTGAGCACAGAATTGAATGATCTGGACGCGGGTATCCTGAAGGATATTGCGCAGGATATGGATGAACTGCAAGCGCGTTCGATTCCGGCGGCGGCACCGGTGGAAGGGGCGGCGTACCAGCAGCGTTTGCTGGGGTCGATTGCCAGCCTGTTCCAACGCCAGCAGAAGCCGGTTCTGCTGCTGCTGGAAGACCTGCAATGGTCACGCGAGAGCATTGATATGCTGAAGCTGCTGAGTGAAATTGTCACCAAGCTGCCGCTGTTGATCGTGGGGAGCTACCGCGATGATGAACGGCCTGAACTGCCGAGCACGCTTCCGGCGATGCAAGTGATGAAGCTTGAGCGGCTCGACCCGGATGGAATCGCTGCGTTGAGCATCTCGATGCTGGGCGAGGCAGGGCGTCATCCGCAGCTTCTGGAATTTTTGCGGCGGGAAACCGAAGGCAATATTTACTTCATCGTGGAAGTGGTGCGAGCGCTGGCGGAAGAAGCGGGACGGTTGGGGCAGGTCGGACGGGTGACACTGCCGCAGCATGTGATCGCGGGCGGTGTGCAGGCGATCCTCGAACGGCGGTTGTCGCGCATTCCACCGGATGGGGTGGGGCTGCTGCGGCTGGCGGCGGTGGCAGGGCGTGAATTGGATTTGAGTATTCTGGAACGGATGAAGGGCGATCTGAACCTTGAGGAGTGGCTGATTATCTGCGCGAACTGCGCGGTGTTGGAAGTGCGGGAAGAACGATGGCGTTTTTCGCACAATAAGCTGCGCCTCGCGACACTTGATCTGATTCCGGCGGAGGAGCGCGCAGGGCTTCACCGACGGGTTGCCGAAGCGATCGAAGGTGAGTATCCGGACGCGCCGGAACAGGCGGCGATCATCGCGCAGCATTACCGGAGCGCCGGTGACGCGGTGAAGGAACGGTATTACCAACAGCGCGCCGGCGAACACGCGCTTTACCTGAGTTCGTTCACTGAGGCGGTGGACGCTTTCCGGCGCACGCTGGAACTGCTGGATATGGACGCAGTTGAAGCGGGCAACCAGCAAATCCGGGCTGAACTGCTGCTGAAGCTGGGCGAGGCGCTGCAATACACAGGCGATTATGCACAGGCGAACGCACACATCAGCGAGAGCTTCGTATTATATGAGGTGTTAGGCGACGCGGCAGGCGCGGCACGAGCGCTCAATTTACGCGGGGACATCTACTGGCGGAGCGGCGACCATGCGGCGGCCATCACGGCTTGCAGCGAAAGTTTGAAACGCTACCGCGCTATCTCGAACCGCGTGGGTGAAGCACGGGCGCTGAACCGGCTGGGGATGATCGCGCTGGAGCAGGGGGATTACGAACGCGCCAAAGAGCAGGTGAAAGCGGCGGTGGCAGCGGCTGAGTCGGTTGATGAGCGGATTGTACGGGCGACGGGCATTCATAATCTGGGGCTGGTGGCCTTGCGGCAGGGCGATTTCGCCAGCGCAGTGCAGTACCTTGAGCAAAGCCTGACGATGAACCGCGCCAGCGGCGAACGATGGAAGGTGGCGAGCGGGTTGGTGAACCTCGGAACGGTGGCGGGCATTCAAGGCGACCTCGCAGCGGCGACGGAAAACTTTGAACAGGCGCTTGAGATCAGCCGCGCGATTGGTGACCGGCGCGGGATCGCGCTGGCGCTGGATAACCTCGGCTTCGTGGCGCAGCTTCAGGGCAAGTATGATCAGGCGACGACGTATTTGGAGGAGAGCTTCTCGCTGGCACAGGCTATCGGGAACCGGCAGAACAGCGCTAACACACTGCTGAACCTCGGTCATGTGGCGACGGCGCAGAATAACGCTGAGAAGGCGGTTGACCTTTTTTATCAGGCGCTGCGAATCGCGCATGAGATCAATGTCGTGCCGATCATTCTGGAAAGTATCAGCGGATTGGCGCGTTATGAGAACCGGCCTTCGCGGTCGGCGGCGTGGCTGAGCTTTGTGCTCAATCATCCGGCGACATCACCGGAAACGCGCGAGATGGCGCAGAAGATACAGGATGAAATTAAGGGTTTGCTTTCGGCGGATGAATTTGAGACCAGCGCGGCGCTGGGACAAAGCCTTGAATTGACCGCGCTGGTGGATGATCTGCTGCGGACGCGGACTACCCAAT
>JAFLCH010000346.1 GCA_017303775.1 Anaerolineae bacterium
GCGGCAGCGCTGCCCCCGTCAGTGTCGAACTCGCTTTGCTGGCGGGCTTCGCGTGCCTTCAACAATGCGGCTTTTTCATCCGGGTCTTCTGCCGCTTCGATCCGGATCCAATAGTTGCCAATGCGGATCGTATCAGTCTTTTCCCAGATTTCCGACACATTATTCAGCAAGCGGTAGTTGCCGAGGAAGGAACCATTCTTCGAACCGAGGTCGATCACGCGGTATACATTCCCCAACCCGCGCTCGATCCGCAAATGCCGCCGCGAGACTTTATCTCCCGGCAGCACAATATCCTGTTCCTTATCGCGCCCTACCGTCAGCACATTTTTGTCCATCGGCAGGACGCGCGTCGGGAATTCTTCGCTGTAAATCACCAGCCGGTCTATATCAGTGCGCTCGCCAATTTCCGGATAGCGAGTCGGCAGCGGCATCGTAGCCGGCAGCGGTCGCAGCATGACCGCCGTTGCCTGATCATCCACAATCTGGCTGGCGAACCGTGCCGAGCCAATCCCCTCGCTCGCCACCGCAATCGACGAACGTTGCAGCGCCCGCGACAAATCACCCGCTGTCTGAAAACGGTTGTTCGGGTTCTTCTCTAGCGCCTTATAGACAATCTTTTCTAGATCATCCGGAATATCATTCCGCAAGTCACTCGGTGGTTGCAGCGGTTCGCGCGCGTGCATACGCACAGCTTCGGCAATCGAGCGCGGCTGGTACGGCGGCCTACCGACCAGCATCTCATACAGAATCACGCCCAATTCATAAATATCGCTGCGTAAATCAACCCGTTCGCCGAGGCACTGTTCCGGCGACATATACGGGAAGTCTGTATCCGGCTTATCCGTGACGAAAATCTCGCCCGTTGCCGACTGCTGCGCCACCGTGAAGTCCGTCAGCACTGGCTGGTAACGCACAATCGGCCCGATCACCGCGCTCGTCTTCAGCACAATGCTTTCCGGCTTCATGTCGCGGTGGATCATGCCCTGCTGGTGTGCGTAATGCAGCCCATCCGCGATCTGTACCGTCAGGTTGATGATCTCTGCCAGATCAAGCTGCTTGTTTTGTTCCTTCAAGCGGTTCGCGTACAGCCGCAAGCTGTTCCCCGTGATGAGTTCCATCACCATGAACAGCTCATTGTCCACGTTGTCGTACGACAGCACATGCACAATGTTAGGGTGGTCAAGGCGGCTCAACATCCGCGCCTCTTGCAAGAAGCGCTGTTTCAGCGCGTCCTGTGAAGCCAGATTCGGGTGCATAATCTTCAGCGCGACCGGACGTTCCAGCGGCAGTTCGGTGGCCTTATAAACCCCCGTCATATTGTTCTGCCCGATGAAGCGGTCAATCCGGTAATTCTTGATGCGCTTGCCCACCAGCCCGCGTGAGTCTTTCACATCCGCGCTGGGGAAAATATCGAACTCGCGTGACCCCCGCTCGAACTTCATCCAATAATGGCCGATGCGGACGATCTCTTCCGGCTCCCACAACACCTGCGTGTTCGGCACCAGCAGCGTATCGCCCACCCATGTGCCGTTTGTCGAGTTCAAATCCGTGATATAAAGGTGGCCGTCGCTCTTCGCTTCCAGCCGCAGATGCCGCCGTGACACCCGCTTCCCGCTCAAAATCACGTTCTGGTCATCATCTCGCCCGATGTCAATAATCTCCGAATCGATCTTCACGATCTGAATCGGATGTTCCTCGCTGAAGAAGATCAGCCGGTCACTCGCCCGTATCTCCATCGACAGCGGCGGTGGCGAAAATGCGGGCATTTCCAACGCCAGTGGCTTGGGCATCACCACCGTCGTATTGACATCCAGTTGAAACTCGGTCGTGTCCGTCGTGCTCGGCACCGGCAGCACCGCCCCCGGTGGCAGTTCCCGCTTCGGCTCGTACTCCATCCAGTACCCGCCAATGCGGACAATCTGCTCCGGATACAACCGGATCGGTGTATTCACCGGCATACGTTCATTTTCGACCCAGATGCCGTTCGTCGACTCCAGATCAGTGATGTAAAACGCGCCGTCTTCCAGCCGTTCCACCCGCGCATGCCGGCGCGAAATCTCAATTCCTTCCAGCACCACATCCCGGTTTTTCGCCCGACCGATGCTTAGATGATCCGTGTCCAGCTTAGCCGTCAGCGTCGGCGCGCTCTCGCTGTAAAAGATCAGCCGGTCAAACCCCATCTGTTCAGCCGTTAGGTACGGCGGGGTATGGCGCGGCTTTTCACGCGGTGTGGCTTCCACATGCTGCGTGACAATCTCATCATCAAACAAATGGGTGTCCGGCTTGGGTGGGGCAGGGGCAGGCGTCGGCGCATCTGCCTCAATCCCGGCATCCGTGATGAACTCATCCGCCGCAGCCAATTCTTCCGCAGTTGGCTCTGGCTTCTGCACAAGCTGCATCCAGTAATCGCCCAACCGCACCGTATCACCGGGATTGAAAATCACCGGCGTATCCGCCAGCAGTTTTTCCTCGTTCAGCCACGTCCCATTCGTGGACTTCATATCCGTGATGTAATACTTGCCGTTGGGCTTACGCTCCACCTGCACATGATTGCGCGATGCCCGATTCCCCTGTAACACAATCTGGCGGTTCGGTGCCCGCCCGATCGTTACAATCGGCTTATCCAGATCAAACGCGAACGTCGGGAAGTCCCGGCTGAAGAACACCAACCGGTCATATTCCGGTCGCGTCTCCTCGTCGTCAACCCGCGGAATATCTTCGTCAATCTCCATCGGCAGCGGTGTTCGTGCCAGCGCCGTAGACAAATCAGTCGGGATACTTTCCTCAACCGAACTTGTCGTCTTGACGATGACGATAGGCCGCGCCTTTTTCTCGACCGGGTTTTGCAGTGCCGCCAGCGCCTCCGCTAATTCACGGGCAGTCTGGTAGCGCAGGTCGGGGTCTTTCGCCAGCGCCTTAACGATGATGTCTTCCAGCGCCTTGGGGAAGTTCGGTTGAACTGCCGAAGGCAGCGTCAGCGGGTCGCGCCCGTGCATCCGTGCCGCTTCCGCGATCGTCTTCGGGTTATACGGCAGCCGCCCCACCGCCAGCTCATACAGCATGATCCCCAGCGCATAAATATCACTGCGCGAATCAATCTTCTCCGCCAGACATTGCTCCGGCGACATATACGGGTACGTCCCGATAGGCTGCTGGTCAGTGATCGCGTTCTCGCCGCTGCTCGTCAGCTTCGCCAGCCCGAAGTCCGTCACAATCGGTCGATAATTCAACCGCTCGCCGTCCGGTTCGGGCTTCAAAATCACATTATCAGGCTTCAGATCGCGGTGAACCATCCCCTGACGATGCGCATAATCCAGCGCATCCGCCAGTTGCCGCACCACCTCAATCGCTTCCTGATAGTCAACAAACTTCGACTCTTCGTGCAGCCGCTTGACATATTGGCGCAAATTCCCGCCAATAATCAGCTCCATCACGATGAACAAATTATTCTCTGTGTTGTTGAAAGACAGCACCCGAACGATGTTCGGGTGGTCGAGGAGGGCTGCGGCCCGTGCTTCCTGCAAAAACCGCTGCTGGAAGCTGCTCTGAGATGCCAGATGCGGGTGCATGATCTTAATCGCAACCTGCCGCTGGAGTTTCAGGTCGGTGGCTTTGTAGACGGCTGCCATCCCGCCCTGACCGAGAATCAGTTCGAGGCGGTAGTTTTCGATTATCTTCCCGATCATTCCCTTATCAGGCATCTTTTTTCCCTAGCGTGGTGAGGCTAACCCCGTTCCTCGTCCCGTTTCTGCTTCAGCGGTGCGCCGCCCTGTTGCACAACATGCGTCAATTCATGCGCCAGTAGTTCCTGCCCGCCGGAAGAACCGGGATTATACTCGCCTTCTCGGAAGAAAATATCATTCCCTTTAGTAAAGGCCCGCGCCCCCAATTCTTGGTTCAGATTATCCGATTCTTGTCCGGTGTGAATCTTCACCCCGCTGAAGTCTCGCCCCATACTAGACTCAAACAGGTCGCGGTTCACATCCGGAATCGCCTCTCCACTGCCTGATTCAGCATTAATCCGCGATTCAACATCCCCGTTCACGTCAAAACTGCCGCTCATATCCACTTGCTCTTCTTCGCGCTGAACATC
>JAFLCH010000347.1 GCA_017303775.1 Anaerolineae bacterium
GCAGCCAATTCATCCGCATACTCTTCCCACCAGCGCACCTGATTGACGGGATGCGAGGCAAATGGCACAAAACTTGAACCGACACGAAATAACCGCCAACCGTGCTTCAGGTTATGTTCCAAAATGCCGCGCAAATCACGTAAATTCCAATCAATCAGAGCGCGCAGCTTCTCGGGCGAAGCGGACTTCAACTGGCAAGTATGATTTGTTGAAAGACCGGTGAGTCGGGATACACAGGCGTAGCCGAAACGGGTCATCGTATAATCCTAATCAAGCACGGTCAGGCACAACCTGAAGCAGCGTTTCAATCGAAGGATCATCCCCTGCATACTTGCTGTAATAGGCGTACTGCACCACCCCACTACGATCAATGATGAATGTCCCCGGCAACATATTGATGTCGCCCGTTGCAGCGCCCTGCATGTGACCTGCAAGCAGCACTTTGGCACTCGCTTTTAGGACATTCATCCCCTGCGCGGCCAATTCAGCCATCGTTCCCTGCCGCAGCCCCCAAGCATAGTAACCATCATTCACCGTATCGGAAAAACAGGTTACATGGGGGGCGAGTTTTCCGCAGTAACGTTCAGCGTGTTTCGGCTGCCCCAACCCAATCGCTAGCAGTTGCAATCCGGCACGGTTGAGCTGCTCACGATTTTCTTCTAAAACGGCCAGACGGTAGCGGCAGTGCATACAACCGAAGTGGCGTAAGAAACTGACCAAGGTCGGGCCATTCCGCCAATAATCCCGCAGTTCCACCCGTTCACCACTGATGTCGAGTACGGTAATGTCGGGGGCACGGTCACCAACTTTGAGATGGGGTGCAATCATTGTCATGATTTCCTTTTTCGGATTTTCAATCACTTAAACACGTGCGGTAGAGGGAGTTCGCAGGGCGGGTATGTCGCGGCCACGTAGGAGGGTAAATACGAGGGCAACCACGATCACAACCACCATTGCACCGGCTGTGAGGACAACCGTGGGGATTGCGGCTTGCTTCACCACAATACCAATGAGCGCCCAAACCAGCACCGCACTGTAAGCTACATCACGTCGGGTGAAGATCAAGCGCAGAGTAATCGCAGTGGCGACCAAGAGGAGCAGCATCGTCCAGATCTCTCCACTGATACCCAAGCCATCCCAACCAGCGTCATAGAGCACGTAAGCGGCATTCGCTACGGTCGCCACCGTGATCCAGCCCATATACACACTGAAGGGGATATGTAAACACCAGCGCATGGCACCGCGCACGGCAATCTGCCCGACACCAATTCGAGTGTAGATCATGATCAGCGACAGCAGGAGCACAACCATCGCTACCATGCTCAATGGGAACAGATTGTAGTGGAAGAAGAGTATCCATGTGCCATTCGCGAGACATGAGAGCGCAAACCAATAATTGATCTTGCGCAGCATCGGATTTTCCCGCTGAGAAGGCAAGGACTGATAAACAATGAACCCTATCAGAAGGGTGTAAATAACGCCCCAAATGCTAAACACATAATTCGCAGGGACGAAAAGAATTGGCAACCGGTTGGAAATCTCCGCGGGAGTCTGACCGTTCAACGGCAGTGCCTGCGATAATACATTGAGCACCAGAGTGTATACAAACGCCACAATATTCACGAACTGTCGTACAACATCGCTTTTCATGCTGCACCCCCTATACAATAGATGTCCAGTTATTGAACAAATTGTAGAGAGGTTGGATAAGGGGGGTGTAAATTTATACTGAGAACGCCGTGAGCGCAAAGAGGCGTGCCGAGCAACACGCCTCTTGGATTTGTTAGATTCTTTTCAACTCGATTGAAGGAACTTTAGCAAATCGGCGTTCATTTGAGCAGTGGCTTCATCCATCGGAATGTGGCCGACGTCGGGATAGGTGATCCACGTTTCATCAGGCAGGAACTCACGCAGACGTTCGCCTACCGCAATGGGCACAATAGCGTCGGCTTCACCCCAGATGAGCAGCGTTGGTACTTCGAGATTTCGCAGAAGATCCAAGTCAAATTGGCTCTCCGGCTTCTGTGCATCGCGTGTAAATGCCAGCAGCCCGCCTTCCCATCCCCTTACCCGCAGTCCCCGCGTGCGCAGTTCCAGTAAGGAGGAGTCGAGCATACTGGCGTCATTCACCGACTGCGTCATGAGACTAGCGGCGAAATCCGAATTGAAGAAGGCACTGACTGCGGCCTGCGCCAGCGGGGAGTCCGGATCGACGTTAGATAAAAACCCGAATGCACCAGCGGCTTGATTCGAGTCTTCGCCGGCATCCGCGTCCATCAGCCCGATCGCGGCATCGACCAGAACGAGACGGGTTACACGGTCAGGATAGCGCAGCGTGAAATCGGCCGCAACCAATCCACCGGCGCTGTGTCCCACGAGTGCAGCCTGTGTAATTTCTAATTCGTCGAGCAGTCCGGCGGTGAGTTCGGACATCGCTTTGGTCGAATAATCCAAATCGGTGCGCTTATCGGAAAGTCCAAAAGGCGGGCGATCAAACGCGATCACTCGGTATCCGGCTTCTGTGAGCGCGGGGATGGTATTCGTCCAATCGATCACCGAGCCGAGAAATCCATGCAGCAGCACCACCGGCTCACCATCCGCAGGGCCACGATCCAGATAGTAAACGGATGCCTCGTTCACCATCACGAACTTACCATCTTCATCAGCCAACGCTGATGGTTCTGCATAATCCCCCTGTGCGGCTACCGACGAGTGAGCAACCATGACGAGTAACATCAGCAGTAAAAACCGTTTCAACATACAACACCCCCAATATTCAGCGTCTGATCCGTATGCTACTGAGGAAAATTGAGTCGTTTGTAAAAGCGGCCTGAAAGGATAATGAGCACAGTCCATTCGACAGCGCGCACTTTGCCAACGGCTGCTTTTGCGTTAGTGTAACAGCTTGTTGATTACTCACTCGCGCAGAAAGGTAAAGTGCCATGAACTGGCTCAAAGACATCTTCCACACCTCAAAGCCCATCATCGCTATGTGTCACCTCAAGGCACTCCCCGGCGACCCCGGTTATGATGCGGAAAAAGGGATGGACTGGATCGTGGAATCTGCCCGCACCAACCTGCATGCGCTGCAAGCCGGTGGAGTGGACGCCATCATGTTCTCAAACGAGGCCAGCCTGCCCTACCTCACCAAAGTAGAGACGATCACAACCGCCTGCATGGCGCGCGTCATCGCGGAATTACGACCTGAGATCAGCGTTCCGTTTGGCGTGAATGTGCTGTGGGACCCGGCGGCTTCGATTGATCTGGCGGTTGCCACCGGCGGTCTGTTCGTGCGCGAGATTTTCACCGGCGTTTATGCCAGCGATTATGGCATGTGGAACACCAACTGCGGTGAGATCATCCGCCACCAGCACGCTGTCCACGGGCAGCACGTCAAGCTGTTGTTCAACATCGTCCCGGAATCAGCGGTTTACATGGCGGAACGGCACATTGTTGATATTGCCCGTTCGACAGTATTCGTCTCACAACCGGATGCCCTGTGCGTCTCTGGCATTACCGCCGGTGCAGAAGCGTCGTTAGAAACCTTGAAGCAGGTGAAGGCAGCCGTACCGGAGACGGTTGTTTTCGCCAATACCGGTGTGCGCCTCGCGAATGTCGAGCAGATGCTGGCGACGGCGGACGGGGCGATTGTGGGCACAACTTTCAAGCAAGATGGCTATATCTGGAATGATGTGGATACCGCGCGGGTGCGGGAATTCATGTCCAAAGTCAAGTCAATCCGCGGTTGATCAAATGGGTAGCGTTCGACCCCTCTACCCTTACAAACTGGTATCGGCGAGGCTGGAACGCTCCAGCACCCACGCATCAGCCTGCGCATCATAGCGATAGTCCAGTACGGTTTCGCGGTTTTCCGTGGGGGCTACGAGGTTGAAGTTGAATTGAATCGTGCGCACTTCCAGCGCATCGCTGCCGGAGAATTTGATCAGCCGCACCCGTTCATCGCTTTGCATGCCCAACCCATCAAGCGGCATCTCCGCCCGCATGGTACCGTTTAGATGGCCTTGCGCATCCAGCCCAATCGAGTAGATGGCTGCGCTGCGTGCCAGCCCGAAGTACAGGCGTTT
>JAFLCH010000348.1 GCA_017303775.1 Anaerolineae bacterium
GTTCACGAAAGTTCTGCCGTCGGCAGCGTGAAGAAAAAACGTGCGCCGCGTTTGCGGGGGCGGCGGGGTTCTGCCCACAGCTTCCCCCGGTGAATTTCGATGATACTGCGGGCGTTCGTCAGCCCCAACCCCATCCCCGGCATCCGTGCCGAACGTGCTTCTTGTGTGCGGTAAAACGGCAGGAAGATTTGCTCGGCTTCTTCAGTGGAAAAACCGCTGCCCTCATCCGTCACACTCACCAGCACCGCCGGTATGACTACATCTTCCGGTGCGCCGTGCGGAATTTTGCTCGACGAGTCCACATAAATCGCCTGAATTTTGATCTCCGAATTTTCGGGTGCGTGCCGGAAGGCGTTGCTCAACAATTCATGCAGCACGAGACCGATACGGTTCGAATCCATCTGCACCTGTGGCAACTGTTCCGAAATCTCCAACCGCAGCCACTTGCGCTCATCAGTCGCCGCGCTCTCAAAATGATACGCCGTGTTCTCGATCAAATCTTTCAACCACGCCTGCGCGATATTTAGCTTCATCTCGCCCGTATCAGCCCGTGTGATCTCGATAATATTCGTGAACAATGCCGTGAGCTGGCGCGCGTTATCCAGAATAATCTGGGTATATTCATATGCCAGCGGTGGCATCTCCGACCCCATCTCTTCCAGAATCAACTGCGCGAATCCCTTGATCGACGTCAGCGGCGTGCGCAGTTCGTGGGACAACCTCGAAATGAAGTTCGCCCGCAAACTGATCGCCATCCGGTCTGCCGTCACATCATGAAACGTAAAAATCCGCCCCATCACCCGCGAATCTTGGTACACCGGCGCGCTGTACCATTCAATCGTCACCAGATTTCCGTGCGGGTGTACCATCGTGAACTCGCCGCGCGGCGTCGAAGGATCGCGCAGCGGCGTACTAATCCAGTGCGAAATCAATTCCTGCCGCAAATCATCCGGAATCTGCATCTTGTTCAAAAGCTGCGTCAGCGATAACCCCTCCGCCTTCGACTGCGGAATGTTGAACATCGTCGTGAAGCACTGGTTAACCATCAGCACGTATGTATTCGCGTTGTCATTCGGGACGGAACGGCTCGCGTTCGGCAGCACCATCACCACCCCATCCGTCACCGCGTCCAGAATCGCCCCCCGCGCCCGCCGCACAAAATCCCGTTGTTGTTGCAGGAGCCGTGTCATAGCCGTCATCGCGAGGAACTCGCTCACACTCAAATACACCCGCAGTTCCTGTGGCGTGAACTGGTAATCCTCGTCCGACCCCACCAGCAGCACACCCAGATCATGCCCGCCCGCGCCCAACGAAATGAGCGCCGCCGACCGCACATTCGCCCCTCGAATGAAGGCTCGCGTCAAAGGGTCGATCAACTTTTCAATCGCTCGAATATCAGGAATCGGCCATACGCGCCGCCGGCTGATTTCCCCCAGCACCTCGGTATATTGATCCACATACAGCCGGATGCCCGCGCCTATTCCCGGCCCAAACTGCCGCGACCAGCTTCCCATCACTTCCAAATACGCAAACGGCCCATACGGTCGGTCTTCGCGCACGGGTCCGAATTGCAGCAGCGCGCAAAACCGGATCGGAGGTCGGAACAAGCGCGCGCTCAGGATATTCACCATAT
This sequence comes from Anaerolineae bacterium, assembly GCA_017303775.1. Taxonomy (GTDB): domain Bacteria; phylum Chloroflexota; class Anaerolineae; order Aggregatilineales; family Phototrophicaceae; genus CFX2. Next base: position 1,634 of record JAFLCH010000348.1, read on the forward strand.
CCTGCGGCGTCATATCATCTCCGATATTCGCCGCCACATCCCGGATCGTATGCGTAATCACATCATTCTCGCGCAGCAGTTGGTTTTCCAGCACCAACCGGCACACTTCCAACCACTGCTGCAAAACGTCCGACTCGCTGATCAGCCGTTTTGCCCCGTCCACCGTCAGCGCCACCACCAGCCCGATAATGTCGCCCGAACTCGTCAAATGCCACATCAACCCGCCGCTGTAACCCGTTCCCTTCAGCGCGTCTGTGGTCAATACATATGGCGAATCAAAATAAAGGATATGGGACTCGATAATCGCTTGTAGGCTGGGGGAGCGGTTCAAGCCGATGTCCAGCACCGGATGCAGGTGCTTCACCTCATGGCTGTACTGGCACACACAAACCGCGTCGGCGCCAATTTCTTGGTACAACATATTCAGGGCCTGACGCAGCAAAAACGGAGTCGAAGACTCCGGCACATCCTGTGGCTGCGTCTGAAGCGCACCGTGAATTGTCATCCCACTTTACTTTAAATCACTCAGCATCTGCTTTGTTATCGACAGGACGAATCGTGAACATATAACCAATACCGCGCTCGGTCCGAATATAATGCGGATGGTGCGAATCGGATTCCAATTTGCGCCGCAGTCGGTGCATATGAACCCGCAGCGTATCCTCGTACACATCTTCCGAAGGCCAGACCCGCGCGATCAGCATCCGGTTCTCCACCACACGCCCCGCGTTCCGCAGCAGCACGTGGAGCAGGATCGACTCCGTCGGCGTCAGGTTGTGCATCTTCCCGCCGATCATCAGCCGGTTATGTGCGAAATCCACCTGCAAATGATCATCAATCCGGACAATCGGTTCGCTGGCGTAATCAAGGCTCGGCATCCTTGCCAGCACAGCCTGCACCCGTGCTTCCAACTCGCGCAGTTCAAACGGCTTCACGATGAAGTCTTCTGCGTATCGTCGCAAACCCTGCACAATCGTGTCCGTGTCGCTGGTGGAGGTCACGAAGATGATCGGCACATCCGCCATCGCCTTCAGTTTGCTGCTCAACTCAAAACCATGCATCGTCGGCAGCGCGAGGTCAATCAAAGCAATATGGGGAAGCCCGCGTTCCTGAATGTATTCCAGCGCCTCCGGACCATCAGGTACCGTAGTCACTTCGTACCCGTGAGCATTCATGTAGTCACTGATGAGTTTGCAAATATTCGCTTCGTCCTCAACAACTAGCACTTTTGTTTTGTTCATGCCGCTGATGCTCCACCCAAATTTGCGAATTTAATCTGTTTTGTCATATGTTGTAACGAATATACACGCATTGTAACACTTTTGCCAGACGAATATTCGCTTAAAGTTTATACCCTACTAACAGTGAGCGCCAACCTTTCCCTGCGCCGCACCCAACACTGGCTGAAAAGCCGCTCGGTTAATAAAATGAATATCAGCAAACCATTTCTCACAGTGCGCGAGGAACACACGCTTGACCACAGCAGCACAAATTATCCGTCGCCGGCGCGCCCGTAAAGCCCGTCAACAAACCAGCCGCACGCGCACCACCATCGGCCTAACCTTGGGGCTGCTCCTGTTCGGTTTGTTAGTGGTATTGCCGGTGAGTGTTGGCTTGGGGGGTGCAACCCTCGTTTACACCAGCGCCACTCGCGGCCTCCCCGGCCCCTCGGATAGTCAAGCGCAAGGCAGCACGGCGCTGGGTTCAACCGAATTATATGACCGCACCGGCACAACGCTCCTCTTGGCGGATATGACCGGGCAAACAAATAACTGGATCGCCCTGACCGATATGCCCGCCTATATCCTCCGTGCCACACTGCGTGCAGAAGACCCGGATTTCCTAACCCAAACCCCCTCAGGCACAGTCACAACCTTCAGCCAATTGTGGGAAAATTCGCTCTTTGGCCCGCTCGCCCCCAACCTCAGCATCACTGGACGCTTGGTGCGCAGCGTCATCGCCCCCCTTCCCGAAGTTCCCACTGTCGATGACATCAACCGGGAAATTGCCATTGTCGCCGAACTAGAAAAACGCTATACCCCCCAGCAGTTGCTCGAATGGCATCTCAACACCAACTATTACGGCAACAGTGCCTATGGCATCGAAGCCGCCGCCCAAACCTATCTCGGCAAATCTGCCCTCCAACTCACCCTCGACGAAGCCGCCATGCTCGCGGCCATCCCCCTCGCCCCTCAGTACAACCCGCTCGATAACGAAACAGCCGCGCGCGGTCGCCAGCGAGATTTGCTTCGTGCCATGCGCACCGCCAACGACATCACTGCTGAAGAATTCGACATCGCCGCCACCACCTTCACCACCATTCAAGTCACCGCCAATGTGCCGGATCAAATCGCGCCGGAATTTATCGCCTATGCGCGGCGGCAGGCGCAGGAAATTCTCAACGCGCAGG
>JAFLCH010000349.1 GCA_017303775.1 Anaerolineae bacterium
GGGGTTAGTGGGTGTTGACGTGGAGGTGGGAGAATTCGGTGCGGTAGTCGCCGGGGGAGATTTGCATGTGGCGGCGGAAGATGCGACGGAAATAGTCGGGATCGGAATAGCCGCATTTCTGGGCGATTTGCTCGATGGTGAGGTTACTGTCGAGGAGGTATTCGCAGGCTTTGCTGATGCGCTTGTTGTGGATGGCTTCGGTGAGGGTGCAGCCGTAGACTTTGCGGTAGATGCGACCGAGATAGTCGGGGTTATAGCCGATGGCTTGAGCGACGCGGGCGGTGGTGATGGGGCGGTCGTAGTTGATGCGGATGAAGGTGTTGGCCCATGTGGCGACGACGTTGAGGTCATCGGTGGCGGTTTGTTCCTGTTCGTAGGGTTGGGCGACTTCGATGAGCATGAGCATGGTGAGGAGATTGGCGGAATAGGGGTTGAGGAGGCCGGTTTCCTGATCGTCGAGGAAGGTACGAAAGAGGCGTTCCAAGCGTTCGGGCTGGGCGATGCGGTTGACCTGTGGGACTTTGACGGTGGGGGCGAAGGGTTCGCTGCTCCAGTTGGCTTCGGCATTTAATTCATATTCAAGTTGAAAGTGAATCCAGTAGAAGCGCAGGCCGAGGGGCATGGGCTTGGAGCTGCCATGCTGGCGACCGGGCCAGAGGTGGAGGGTTTGACCGGCTTCGAGGTGGAAGGTGGTGTCGTTTTCCCACATGTCGAGTTCACCCTGCTTGACGAAGATGAGTTCGTGAGAGGTGATGACGCGGGTGGGGTGCATGACGGGGCCGCGGGAGATGAAAAGGCCGGCGTTGTGGGCTTTGATGGGGCAGTAGGTGCGGAGGTTGAGTACGTCCGGTAGTTCCATACGCGACGCTCCTGAAAGTCGGAATTGTCCTCCTATTATACGTAAACAGGGAGTGTGCAACAAGTCGTAACGGTTATAGATTTTAGATAAAGATTTTGATGCGACGGTGAAAGTTGATTTTTTGAGGAGTATTTTCTTTTGATTAGTGAAATTCAGCACACAAAATCGGCTCCGGTAAAAGATGTTCAGATTGAAGGGGGGTTGTGGGGGGAGCGACAGGCAACGAACCGCAACCGGACAATCCCTGCTATTTATCATCAGATGGAAATCACGGGGCGGGTGGACGCGTGGCGGCTGAAATGGAAGCCGGGCGACCCGAAGCCGCACATCTTCTGGGACTCGGATATGGGGAAGTGGCTGGAGGCGGTGGCGTACAGTTTGATGACGCACCCGGACGCGGCGCTGGAAGCACAGGCTGACGCGGTGATTGATTTGATCGAACAGGCGCAGCAACCGGACGGCTACTTGAATATTTTCTTCACGGCGGTGGAGCCTGAGAACCGGTGGAAGAACCTGCGCGATTGGCATGAACTGTATGACGCGGGGCATTTGATCGAGGGGGCGGTGGCCTACGCCGAGGCGACGGGCAAGCGAAAGCTGCTGGATATTATGTGCCGGTACACTGACCACATCGACGCGCGGTTCGGGCGGGACGAGGGCAAGCTGCGGGGATACTGCGGGCATCCGGAGATCGAGCTGGCGCTGGTGCGGCTGTATCATGCGACGGGTGAGAAGCGGTACTTCGAATTGTCGAAGTATTTCGTGGATGAACGCGGGCAGCAGCCGCTGTATTTTGATGTGGAGACGGTGGCGCGAGGGGAAGATCCGCGCAATTACTGGGCGAAGACGTACCGTTACTGTCAGGCGCATGTGCCGATCCGCGAGCAGAAGACGGCGATGGGACATTCGGTGCGGGCGGCCTACCTGTATTCGGGCGTGGCGGATATTGTGGCACAGACGGGTGACGCGGAATTAGCGGCGGTGTGCAAGACGATCTGGGATGATCTGGTGCAGCATCAAATGTACATCACCGGTGGGCTGGGGCCGGCGCACGCGAACGAGGGTTTCACGTTCGCGTATGATCTGCCGAACGAGACGGCTTACGCGGAGACGTGCGCGGCGATTGCGCTGGTGTTCTGGGCGCAGCGGATGTTCAACCTCGAACACGACAGCCGGTACATTGATGTGATGGAGCGGGCGCTGTACAACGGTTTCTTGAGCGGGGTTTCGTTCGAGGGGCGGCATTTCTTCTACGCGAATCCGCTGGCGTCGTTCCCGAATGTGAACCCGTATGACCGGTTCAGCGGGATCACTACGGAGCAGCATTATCACCGCGAAGAATGGTTTGACTGCGCGTGCTGTCCGCCGAATCTGGCGCGGTTGATTGCGAGCATTGGTTCCTATTTCTACTCTACTTCGAATGACACCCTTTTTGTCCATCTTTATAACCAAAATCGCTCGACGCTGACGGTGGGCGGGACGACGGTGCGGCTGGCACAGCAGACGAATTACCCGTGGGACGAACAGGTTGAGATGACGGTGGGGGTGGACGCTCCGGCGCGGTTTAAGATGGCGCTGCGAATCCCGGAATGGTGCCGTTCGTATACGCTGAGCGTGAACGGCGCGGCGGTGCAGGCGGCGGCGGCGCGCGGGTATGTGACGATTGAGCGGGAATGGGCGAACGGGGATACGGTCACGCTGCGGCTGGCGATGCCGGTGGAGCGGATGGCTCCGCACCCGGAAATCCGGCAGGATGCGGGGTGTGTGGCGCTGCAACGCGGGCCGGTGGTGTACTGCCTTGAGCAGGTGGATAACGGGCCACGGCTGGCGAATGTGGCGCTGCCGCGAGAGGCCAAGCTGGAGGCGTCGTTCGACGCGAACCTGTTCGGCGGCGTGGGCGTGATCAGCGGTGAGGGGGTGCGGGTGGAGCCGGGTGAGTGGCAGGGCAGCCTGTACCAACCGCAGTCGGTGGTGAAGGTGATGCAGAAGCCGCAGCCGATCAAGGCGATTCCGTACTGCTTCTGGGCGAACCGCGAACCCGGTGAGATGCGGGTTTGGATACGAGAAATATAAGTACTTATTCCGGCGCGACCTGAGACGCGCTTTCCTTGATGCGGGGTGAGGCCGGTTGTGCTCACCCCTGCCCCGGATTGATGAAGGGGCAAGCGAGAACGGTCATCTCAGCCATTGGGCACTTATTTAGGCTCGTTGTGGTGAGAGGAGGTGTTGGCGGCAAGAGGATAGACGTGAAGGGATTGGGCTTTAATCCGAATTTAGATAAAAGACTATTTAGGAGGCTTTAAAAATGATCAACCGTAATTTGTCCCGTCGTAATTTCTTGAAACTTTCCGGCAGTGCAGCGGCAATCGCGTTGAGCGGGGCGCACGCACGCGGGATTATGCGGGCTGCACCGTACCGGCAGGACGTGACCACGATTTCGTTCGGCGGCTGGGGTGGTGTGGCTGAGGACGAAGGGGTGCAGGAAGCGATTAAGGTGTTCCAACAGGAGAACCCCGGAATCGCAGTTCAGTGGCAGCATACACCGGACGCGGGTGAATATTCGCGGGTGACGCTGACGAATATCGCGGCGGGGACTGCGCCGGATACATCGTTCATTCGCGCGAACGATTATGAGACGCTGCGGTCACAGGGGCTGCTGCTGGACATCACTGACCTGATTAAATCCGACCCGCTGCTGGGGCAGGAGAATTACTTCATTGAGCCGCAGGAAACGAACCGGTGCGCGGACTCGAACGGGCGCTGGCACGGTATCGGTTCGACGTGGGTGGCGCATCATATTTATTACAACGCCGAACTGTTCGACCAAGCGGGGATTACCCCTCCGGGCTTCCAAGACAGCGAAATTTGGGATTGGGACAACTTTGTCGAGATCGCCAAGCAGTTGACGGTTGACTCGGCGGGACGTCACCCCGGCGACGCAGGGTTTGACGCGGATGATATTCAACAGTGGGGCGTGGACTGGGGTTCGACGTGGTGGATGCCGATTGCGGCGGCGGTACACGCGAACGGCGGCAAGTTCTTGACGGAAGACGGGATGATCGGACTGGACAGCCCTGAGGCAATGGAAGCGATGCAGCGGCTTTCCGACCTGATTTATGTCCATAAGGTAGCGCCACGCAGCGCGTCGATGGCTGATCTGGGTATGACGAATACACAGA
>JAFLCH010000035.1 GCA_017303775.1 Anaerolineae bacterium
GTAGGTTCCATGAAGGGCATAGCCTTGATAGAAATACATGACGTAGGGAACATCGGGCAGGTAGTAGCCGGGGCCACTCATGGTTTGGGCGTTGAGCATCCAGTAGACTTTGTAGTCCCCTTGAACGGTGGGGGTGTTGGGTAGGCCGGTGGAGACGCGAACCGAGCGCACCAAGACACCGTCCTGATAGGCATAGAGCATCTGGTCGCTGAGGTCTACGACGACCTGCTTGCCGACGAAGATGGTCGGCGGGGCAGGGGCGAATTGAGAGAAGGCCGAGACGGTTTGGGCGCTACCGCCGCCCGCTCCGGCATCCGCTACGACACCGGGGATGGTCAAGGTTTGACCGGCGTAGATCTGGTTGGCGTTGGCGATGCCATTGGCGTTGGCGATGTCTACCCAGCTTACCCCGAAGCGGTTGGCGATTTGCGCCAATCCTTCACCCGCCTGTACGACATAGGTGGTTGATTCGGTGATGGGTTGGGGGGCCTCGGCAGGAATGGGTTGGGCAACGGCGACTTCGGCAGTGGTGGTTTCTACTGCGGTGTCGACCGGGGTGGTTGACCAGACGGTGAGTTCCTGACCGCGCAGGATACGGTTGGGGTTGGAGATGTTATTGATTTCGATTAGCTGCTCGACGGTCATGCCATATTTGGCGGCGATGCTGCCGAGCGTGTCGCCATAGGTGACGGTGTGCTTGATGGGGGTACCGGCGACGAGGGGATTTTCGACTTCGGCGGGGGCAGGGTTGTAGTTGGGAATAATTAATTGTTGACCGGCGAAGATGCGAGAGGCGTTCGTAATATTATTGGCTTGAATGATGGAGTCCATGCTCACGCCGTAGCGTAGGGCGATGCGGTAGAGCGTTTCCCCGCGCTGAACGGTGTGGGTGGTCTGGTCTTGAGCGAGTGTTACGGTGAAAGAAGCACATAAAACTAATAAGAATACTAAAATGTGCGCGGCCAGTTGTCGGCGCTGGGACATGGGACTATTCTCCTGTACATTTACATAGTCTGATTAACATTACACTAATTCTGATTCGGGGTCAATTTTCCGCTTGTGGGCAGGTAAGGGCTGCTTATTTGGTGGTAGGGAAGGGTGGTGCCACGGTCATTCAATTAGGGCGGATTTGACCGAGATGGCGGCAGTGGCGGCAGTGGCATTGGCATCCTGCTGCCAAGAAGGTATGCGATACGAGCGGAAGGGGACAGACGCGGCGACGACTCGACGCCGCCAGAAGGGTTTTGCAGCAGCGGCGGCGGCGGCGCGGCGGTGAAATGCGGCGGGAAGAAGCCGATGCTGCCGCCGAGGGGGGTGTTTGTCGTCGTCGTCGTCGGGAGCGCCGACAATAAAGGCGGCGGGAATAGGCGGGCGGTGCGCCGTTTTTTGTCGGCGAGGCGGGAACGAGAGAGGATGGCGCAGACAAGCCCGGAACCTCACCCAGAACCTAACCCCCGTTCACTTCGTTCACGTGCCCCACGGCAGCCGCACAAGGCGCTGCACGCCAAGGCGAGGGGCAAAGACGGGATGCCCGACTTGGTGATAGATGCGGTTGTTAAGATGCGCAGCAGTCTGCTGATGGAACAGACGCTAAAACCAGTGTAACCGAAAACGAGGGCGTTAGGGTGACCATTTGGAAGAACATTTGGTAACTTTTTGAGGGGTTAGGCACTAACCATTTTGAGGGAAGAAAATTGTTAAGGCGGTTGGGAGATGGTTAGAGAATGGTTTGTGGGCAAACCTGAAATAAACTTAATGCATAAGAAGTGTCTGTTTCGGGTGTGAGATGATGCTGGTGAAAATGTGCCAACTGATGTTTTCTTAGACGCTCATGGTGCGTTCAGGATGGGGGGTATATTGCAATTGCCGGAGTTGGTGTTTGCCAGTACAATCGAATTCTTGATGACCAAGTTGTGCTTCGAGAATAAAAGCGAATGCTGATACGCGCTTATCGTTTGGCTGACAAATTTGGTGTGGTAACGCTCAAGAGCAGCGTTGTTATTGGCCAATACGGACTTCATGGTTTTGGACTGCTGGTCGGGACATTTGTCCGTCTGGTGTTCGGCCAAATTGTGCTGGGCGTGCTGGGATTCATCGCTCGGATGGTACGGCTGATCTTCCGCGGCCTGTACAGAGTTGTGAGCGGTGTGCTGGGGCTGGCCGGAATCGGGGCGAAGAAAGCGGCGATGCAGGCCGCAGGTGCCGTTGGTTCGTCTACGACGGGGGTGATGGCGCGGCGAGCGGCACGGGCTGAACTGCAAGGGACGGTGACGGAAGATCCGCTGCGCGTTCAAAACCGGGCATTGAGCCTGTTCAGCGTGGCGCTGCTGGCGGTTCTGGTGGTTGTGATCCTGTGGGCTACTAATCCGGCACGCAATAGCGGCGGGTTGGGCGCTGTGAACAACCCTGCTGGAAATGCGCCGTTCATCGCAAGCGGCTTGACCCCGAACGCAACGAATGCGCCGGTACTGCTCAGCACTCAAGTTCCAACGGCGACGGCGCTGCCACCGGTGCTGGAAGCGCGCGGGAGTATCGCCTATGTGGGACGTGAAAATGGTCAGAGCGACATTTTCGCGTTGAGTATTGGCAACCGGAATCCGATACGCCTCACTAACAGCCCTTTTGATGAACGTGATCCGGCGTGGTCACCTGATGGTCAGCGATTGGCTTATGCTTCGCGGCAGGATGGCAACTGGGAACTTTACATTTATGATGTCGCCAGCGGCACAACAACCCGCATGACGTATGATCTTTCGTTCCAAGGTGCGCCGCGCTGGAGTCCGGATGGGTTGTTCCTCGTTTATGAGAGCTATCAGGGCGATAACCTCGATATTTATGTGGTGCCGGTGGACGGGTCGCAGCCGGCGCAGCGGGTGACGGATCATGCCGCGCCGGATTTCTCGCCGGCATGGTCACCGGACGGACGACGGATCGCTTTTGTTTCGTGGCGCGATGGCAATCAGGATATATACATTTTCTCGCTGGATAACCCGGTTGATTCGGCGTCGGTGAATATTACGAATACGGCTGAGCGACAGGAAGACTATCCGGCGTGGAGTCCTGACGGGCGGTTTTTGGCGTACAGCGCGGTGGATGCGGGGTTGGAAAAGGTATTTGTGAAGGCGTCGGATAATCCGCAGTCGCTGGCGCAGGTGGTGGCACAAGGGCGACAACCGGCATGGTCACCGGATGGGACGAGCTTGATCTACGCAGTAGATTCGGCTGAGGGGACGCAGTTTGTGGCGTCACCTTTCACTGACGCAGGTGTGACAACGCTGGTGGTGGGGGTGAATGACGCGGCGGGAAGCCCTGTTTGGACAGGCCGCCCGCTGCCGGCGAATCTGGTCAGTTCAGGCGGGTTGGGGAGCGGTGTGCCACAGCCTTTGTTCATTGAGCAGGTGGCCAGCGCCGACCGGAACGGGCTGTTCGGGCTGGGGACATTGTTGAGCATTGAAGTGTCGCGGTCAAAGCCCTATTTAAGCGATAAGGTGAACGATTCGTTTAATGCACTGCGGGAACAGGCGCTGGAAATGGCCGGATGGGATTTTCTGGGACGGTTGGATGACGCCTTCTGGGATTTGAATCATCTGCCGGAACCGGGCGAAGAACGACGCAACTGGTATATGACCGGACGGGCGTTCGGGATCAGCCGGAATTTGACGGCAGGATTCCCGCCGCAGATTGAATTGATCCGCGAGGACATTGGCATCAACACGTTCTGGCGAGTTTATGTGCGGGTTAACGAAGACGCGCCCTCGGGGCAACTTGGCGAACCGCTACGGCGTATGCCGTGGGATATGTTGAGCCGAAGCAGCGGGGATGTGCAGGCGTATGACCAAGGCGGCAAGTTAAAGACGCAAATGCCAAGCGGGTACTATATTGACTTCACGCAATTGGCTGTCGATTACGGGTGGCTGCGGGGCAACGCTGGAAATGATTGGCGGGCAAACGTCAACAGCATTAATTACTGGTTATTCCTGAAGACTGAGGGATTAAGCTGGTATCAGGCAATGCTGGAGTTATATACCGAACCTGAACTGGGAGGATTCGCCGCGACGGCAACACCCAATTCGGGAACGGGTTAGTCGGTTAGGCACAGCATTATGCGACGTGAGGGTTTTCCCACTGTTTTGCTCCTGTTGGTGGCGCTCACCGGTTTTGCGCTGGTCATCTGGTTCAACGCACAACCTGATGAACCTCCAAAGATTATCATCATCCCTACGATTCAAGAACCGACTGAAAATCCGGAGTCATGGCAGACGATTTTGCAGGCCGGCTTCGGGAGTAATTCAACGCCGCTGCCGACGATCGCGATTCCGACGGCCTCGTTTGCTGCGCCGACGCTGGCGGGAAGCAGCGATACGAATTTGACGCCTATCGGGGTTGGCGAGGTTCCGGTGCAAGCCGAGATTGTGGTTAATCTGGGCGCGACGCCGACACCCTTGGCCGGGGGTACGGGCGGACAGGGGACGGTTGAAGCGGCAGTGACGGCGCAGATTGTGACCCGTCCACCGTCACAATGGCGACCTCCGCCGCTGATTCCACCGATTTCACGCGATCCGCTGGGACGCGATCATTATTGGTTCGCACGGCCTGTTGACTCGAATGCCACAAATTTCGCGCTGTTTTCGTATCCATTCGGGTCAGACGGGCCGCCGCAGGATAATCCGTGGCGCATCCATCATGGGATTGATATGCCGAACCCAATCGGGCAAACGGTGCGGGCGGCAGGGAGCGGGACGGTCATCTGGGCGGGGCCGGGATTTCAGGACTCGGCGAGCTATGGAAATGTTGTGGTGATCCAACACGACTTCGGCTACAGCGGATTGCCCCTGTTCACGCTGTACGCACACCTTTCGGCTGTGCTGACTTCGGCAGGGCAGCGGGTGACGATGGGCGACCCGATTGCGCTGGTGGGTAACACCGGACGGGTGAGCGGGCCGCATGTGCATTTTGAGGTGCGGGTTGGGGAGAACCGTTACGGGGCTACTTATAACCCGTTGTTGTGGATGGTTCCGTATGTGGGACATGGGGTGATCGCGGGGCGGGTAATTGGACCGAACGGTAATCTGCTCCAAGATCAAACTGTGACGATTCGCGATTACCGAACCGGATTGGTGGTACAGTCTACCACGACCTATATCTTTCTCGACAATGGGTCTGATGTTAAGATGGATATGATGTGGAACGAGACGTTCGTGGTCGGCGATGTTCCGGTGGGACGGTATGAGGTTATCGCAAGCATTGACGGTACACGCGTTTCGCGGTTGATCGATGTTTCCGAGGGGATGACATCGTTTGTTGAATTAGCACTTGATCCCCCGGTTGTTACTTTTACGCCGACCCCGCCCTCGAGTTGATGCGCGTTGGGTGATCGTAGCTGAAGCGCAGTGTAGGGGAAAGCGGAATTCGTTAGACTACATCGGCCTTTTATCAGAGATCAGTTGAAGGAGAGACTAATGTCCTCTCGATTGCAGAAGCTCATATTGATGGTAGTGATTGTCGGGATGGTCCTTTCGGGGGTGGTTGTGCTGGCACAGGACAACACCTCGCGCGCATTGGTTCCCGATATTGCTGTTAGCGGCAGCCTTGACGCTGATACGCTGGCAGAGGTTTATACTCTGCTGGGAATTTCGGGGCAGGTTCTGAATATAACCGCTACTCCGGCAACTGAAGGGCGGTTGGGTATCCTGCTGACAGATGCTTCCGGTGTTCCTGTGGCGCAGGCGACGGGTGAACCGGCTTCTCTGGTTGAAGCAACGATTGTGACGAGCGGGATTTATTATGTGACGGTGATCGCAGCGGATGGTGTTGGCGACGGCAGCATCGATTATTCGCTGGTGATGACGCTGGTTACGCCGCCCGCCGTTGAATTCAATCCTCCGGGCGAACTGCTGACGGTAACGGGGATGCAGATTTCGCTGACGTGGAATTCGGGGGCGAATCTGGATCTTGAGGTTCGTGACCCTGTGGGGGGAAGTTTGTTCTGGGAGACACCGAACGTGCCAAGCGGCGGTGTGTTCGGGGAAAATGTGAACGGGGCATGTAATGCGCTGATTACAGGCGGGCCACGCGAAGAAGCACAGTGGCCTGCGGGAGTGATCCCGACTGGTAGTTATGAGTTGATTGTTTACTTCCAACAGCAGCAGGACTGCCCGAATAATGATCCGGTTTCGGTGACGCTGAGCGCTGTGGTTGACGGCAACCCGATTGAGCCGATTGAAGGGACGCTGCTGCCGAACCAGATTTACCTCGCCAATTTTGTGGTGGCTGAGGATGGGACGGTGACCACCGGACTGCACGGCGTCAAGGTTGATCCGCCGACGGTTCAGGGTGTGGTGCTGACCAACTCAACACCGATCAATTTATCGACGACGCTTACGGGGGCAATCACAAACACGCAGCCTTATCAGGTTTATGGATTTGAGGGGCAGGCTGGACAGGTTGTGAGCATTCAGATGAACGCTGTATCCGGCAGCCTTGATACGCTGCTGCTGCTGGTTGACCAGAACGGTAATATTGTGACCGAGAATGATGATGTTGAGCGGGGGATTACTAATTCCGCGATCCAGAATTATTCGCTGGTTGCGAGCGGGTCGTACCGAATTGTGGCGACACGGTACGGGCAGGCGCTGGGCGGCACTGAAGGCGATTATGAAATTACGTTTAGCGGCGCGGCAACGGCTGGTAACGGGGTGACTGTTCAGGCACCGACTTTCTCTGATCTGCCACGCGGGTCGGTTGAGGTCAGTTTGCAGTGGGCGACGAACGCCGACATTCAGTTGTTGGTGCGCGATCCGTCGGGTGAGGCTGTGTATGATGCGCGCCCGACTATCCCCAGCGGCGGTGTGGCGGCGGCGATCGGGAATGATAACTGCCAAGCTGCGCTGAGCGGAACTCCGCTTTCGTACATTTACTGGCCGGAAGGGCGACTGCCTCCTGCGGGGCCGTATGAAATTGAGGTTTTGTACCAGAACACGTGTAATGATACGCAGCCGGTGACCTTTAGCTTGAACGTGGTTTCTAACGGGCAGGTCGTTTTGACCGCAACGGAACTGCTGCGACCGGATGAGCGGTATGTTACGAGCTATAACATCGGATTAGACGGGAGTATTGAAGCGGGTGAAGGTGGGGTGTTCGGGACTAAGCAGGTTCCGGACTCTAGTTCGCTCGATATTGCAGCACTGATCCCTAGCGCTCAACTTGTGAGCAGCGGCGAGACGGTGACGGGCAGCATCCGGTTGAATCAACGGTTCAATGTATATGCTTTCGAGGGGACGGCAGGGCAGGTGGCGACGATTGGCCTTGAACAGCTCAATGGTACGCTTGATCCTGTGGTGTTCTTGATTGACCCGAATGGTGTTCAGATCGCGCAGAACGACGATGCTTCGCTCGATACACGAAACTCGCTGATTAATGCGTTCCCGCTGCCGCAAGATGGTCGCTATATCATCATTGCGACACACTTTGGTGGACGATATGGCGTAACCGCGGGAGATTATAGGCTGAGTCTGCGATTGAATTAACGGAATAAGACGGTTAAAATACAGAGGGCAGTTAGTGGACTGCCCTCTGTTATTGTAAATAAACGGCAGCCTGAAGTTGAAAGTGCAACAAAAAATGAAGTTTCGCCTATTGCTACTGAGTGTGGTGGTGGTTGCCGTCTTGATGGCAGCTTGTGTACCTGCTCCAAATCTTCGTAACGAGAAATTCCTACAAGACAGCAGCCTAATTGAGATCGATGAGAATTGCGATGCTCCTTGCTGGCGCGGGATCACCCCGGGTGAGACAAAATGGGCGGATGCTGTTACGATTCTTGAAGATCAATCCGATTTTGATGATCCACAAGTACAAGAGATTCCTGATGCAGCACCGGCTAAGGGTGCGAGCTGGCAACCGACTGATGGCGAGCCTTGCTGCCAAATTGTGACGGAAGACGGTGATACCGTCAGTTCGATATTCCTACAAATCGCGCCGAATGTTAGTTTGGGCGAGGTGATCGAAGCACGCGGGGAACCGACATATGTGTTGGGTACGGCGGGTACTGATGATCAAGCGATTGTGAATCTGTTCTACCCTGACCAAAATATGATTGTGTTCGCTTTTGTGGCGGGTGCGGCGAACGGGGCTTTGAGCGAAAGCAGCGAGATTATCGGCGTGTATTACACGACGCCCGACCGGATGGCTTTAGGGATTAACTTGAGCGATCTTTATGGCTGGAAAGGGTATCAACCGTTCAGCGCCTACGCACCGGACGCTGAGAACGCTGATTTCGCGATTACACAAAGCGTCACCCTGACGCCAACGCCTGAGGGTTAAGCCTCGCAGTGATCTTTTACTAACGGCAGAAGCCGATGTGTCGTCTAAGAGAGTAGCAAGGAGACTCTGATGAGTGATGCGTTAACAACTAATGGCCCCAAGTCGGTAAGCGAGTTGGCGCCAAAGATGGAATTGAAGGGTGTTGTCAAGCGTTTGGAGTTATACGGGGCTTTTGTTGATATTGGGGTGGGGCAGGACGCGCTGCTGCATATTTCCCAGTTGGGCAAGGCGAACGTCCGTAATGTGGGCGACGTGGTCAAGGAAGGGCAAGAAGTCACTGTTTATGTCCTGAAGATTGACTCTGCTCAGGGACGGGTCGCGTTGTCGTTGGTTAAGCCACCGGATTTCACATGGGATGACCTTAAGGAAGGGCAGACTGTTTCCGGAAAGGTTGTGCGGATCGAAAGCTTCGGCGTGTTCGTCGATATTGGGGCTGAGCGTCCGGCGATGGTTCATGTTTCCGAACTTTCGGATAATTATGTGAACTCACCTTCGGATATTGCTAAGGTTGGTGACGAGGTTCAGGCGCGTATCATCAAGGTAAACGCGAAGAAGCGCCAGATTGACCTGAGCATGAAAACTCAGGCTGAACCGGTGGAAGTTATCGAGGATGAGACTGAAGCCGAGAATATTCCGACCGCGATGGAACTGGCGCTCCGCGAAGCGATGGAAGGCAAGAAAGATGCTCGATCGCGCCATGAGAGTAAGGAACGTGATCGCCGTGATCGCTTGATGCGTGAACGGGACGATATTATTAAGCGAACACTGCGCAGCCATTCTCAATAATCCGCATCAGTTTGTTTGACGAAACGATAAAGGGGCACTTCTGTGCCCCTTTTGTTATATCCGTAGGCTGAAATCAGGCAAGGCTGCGCATCAGGCGGGGGATGCTGATTAGGAAGAGTAGGGTGACGTATAACTCGTGAGATAAGCACCAAGGACAGAGTGCCTGAAGGCGAAAAAATTGAACGTAAACGAGCCAAATGGAGAAGAGGAACGCGAACAGTATAATCCCGAACTCAATGACAGGCCCGTAGCTTTGAAGAAAGCCTATGCGATTTTCGAGGATGATGAGAGCCAGAATAATCAGATTGGTTGCAAGCCCTAACCAAGCAATGGGTATGCCACCCAAGGTTGAGTAAATGCTGTTCAAAACGAGTTCACAATTGAAGGCTCCACCTTTGACACAGACGGTTGGCACGTCAACTATTTTTACATAGCTTAGATAGCCACTTATCAAAATCCCGATGACGATCAGAATGATTGAGAACAGTTTGAGGCGATCCTGAGTGATTCTGGTGGGGGCACTGTTTTGATCTACCATCACTTCACTTGTTGACATATACATCCTCGACTATATAAGGGTTAAACTGCGTAAAAGCAAGACATCGAAAGCCTCGCCAGCTTTAACTGTTGATTTTCCTTCAGGGACGACCAATAAACCGTCCGCAGCGACCATGGAGGTTAGGGCACTGGAGCTTTGTGTTCCGGTTAAGCGGGCTGTGATCGCCTCATTTTCGCGAGTCAGTTTAACCCGAAAGTAACTGCGGCGACCATCGGACTCCATATCATCGGCAATGACTGCTTTGATTATTTGCTGTTCATCGGGGCGATTTCCTAACTTGAGGACAGCGGGATTCACGAATAGGTGAAACGTGACCATCGCTGATACGGGATTGCCGGGAAGCCCGAAGAATGGGATGCCGGCAAGATGACCGAAAGCTAACGGTTTGCCCGGCCTCACGTTGACACGCCAAAAGTTGACTGCTCCCAGTTCGTCTATGATCGAGCGAACCGCATCGAAGGCACCTACAGAAACTCCGGCAGAACTGATGATTAGATCCGGATGTTGAGCGATGGCTGCCGCGAAAGTTCGCCGTATATCATCTTTCGAGTCCGGCGCAATCGGCATGCGGTGAGGGACACCGCCGATGCTTTCGATGAGCGCCATTATCATGTAGCTGTTGCTGTCGTATATCTTTCCGGAGGATAAGGGATAACCGGGTTCGATTAATTCGTCGCCGGTGGAGATGATGACAACGCGGGGTTTGGAAGTGACACTTACTCTTGCTTGTCCTAAGGCTGCGAGAACACCCATTTCGGCGGAGCGGATGATTGTGCCGGCAGGCAATATTGTTTGACCTGCTTCCATGTCTTCACCGGCGGGCCGAATATAATCTCCTGATTTGAGCGCGCGGAATACCGAGACAGATGAGGGGAGAGGGGTGTTATCACCGGGGGACCATTGCGCATCCGTCGATTCAACGGGAATAACGGCATCTGCACCTGCCGGAACGGGCGCTCCTGTCATGATGCGCGCGGCTTGATTGGCGTTGATTGGGGCGGATGGGAATGTGCCAGCCGGTATATCCATGACGACAGCAAGCTTCGCCGGGTTGTGCTGTGAAGCATTTTGCAGATCGGCTGCGCGAACAGCGAAGCCATCCATGCTTGAATTGGCATGGGGGGGGATGTTTATGTTCGCTATAATATCTTCAGCCAATACTCTTCCCAATGAAACCGATAACGCAACCTTCTCAGATGGTAGAGCAGAAAACTGACTTAATATTCGCTGGCGTGCTTCGTCAACACTTAATAATTCGGCCAAGTTGCCCTCTTCGATACTCATGCTGAGTCATTATACCAATACTCGGTGAATATAGAGTTAGAATAGTGTGCTACTAATCGAAATTAGATGTAGATGTTCATTATTTGCTGACGGGGTTTAGTCGCCAAGTTGGGAAATGTCGGCTTATAATACATTAACATTTCTGAGTTTTAATGTATGTAACATGTCTTAAACTGATAAGGTCGAGGTATCAATGCAGGACACTCTTATGCAACAGGTTGCTACTCTCAATCTGACCTCAATACTTGACCAACTGCCTGATTTGTCAGTGGGCGACCGGTTAATGATTGAGCGGGCTTATCATAAGGCGGAAGCAGCACACAAAGGGCAATTCCGGAAATCCGGTGAGCCGTATTTTACGCATTGTGTCGCGGTAGCGCTCATCCTCGCTGAAATGAAGCTGGACGCCGAGGCTATTTCCGCGGGACTGATGCATGACCTCGCTGAGGACACAACCATCACGATTGACGAAATTCGTAACGAGTTTGGCAAACAGGTTGCGATGATTGTTGACGGGGTGAGTAAGCTGAAGAATCTGCCGATTAAGGTTGACAATCACAAAAAGGGAAAGGCTGCTGATAAGGAATTAGAGTATTTCCGGAAGATGCTGCTGGCGATGGGGGATGATGTTCGGGTTGTGCTGGTTAAACTGGCCGACCGGCTGCACAACATGCGGACGCTGCATTTTATGACACCGGAGAAGCAGCAGCAAAAAGCACAGGAAACACTGGATATTTTTGCTCCACTGGCTAATCGTTTGGGTATCTGGCAGATCAAATGGGAATTGGAAGATTTGAGTTTTCGATATTTGATGCCGGAACGGTATAAGACGATTGCAAAGGAGCTGGATGAGGGACGCACCGAGCGTGAGGCTTATGTTAACGGGGTGATCACGACTCTACGCGAGACATTGGAAAGCCACGGGATTAGCAAGGTTACGATTTCCGGACGGCCCAAACACATCTACAGTATTTTCAAGAAGATGGATAAAAAAAATGTGCCGATGTCGCAGGTTCATGATGTGCGAGCGGTACGCGTCATCGTTGATGATGTTATTCAGTGTTATCAGATTCTTGGGATTGTTCACAGCTTGTGGCGGCCAATTCCGGGTGAGTTTGATGATTATATTGCCGCGCCAAAGGATAACTTTTACCGCAGCCTGCATACCGCAGTGCGAGATAACCAAGGTAAAACGGTTGAGGTGCAGATTCGTACATGGGAGATGCATGAGGATGCTGAGTATGGTATCGCTGCTCATTGGCGATATAAGGAAGGCAATAAGCGGAAGCGGGACGAGGCGTTTGAGAACCGGTTAAGTTATCTGCGACGACTGATGGAGTTTGGGCCTGACGCTACTGACGCGGCTGATTTTGTTGACACGATGAAAACGGAGTTGTTCCAGGATCGTGTGTATGTGTTTACGCCGAAGGGCGATATTGTTGACCTGCCTTTGGGGGCAACTCCGATCGACTTTGCTTATTACATTCACACGGATGTTGGACACCGCTGTCGTGGCGCAAAGGTACAGGGGCGCCTGGTGAGTTTGAATTATCATCTGCAAACTGGCGAACAGATTGAAATCCTCACCTCAAAGCGGGGTGGGCCAAGCCTCGATTGGCTTAACTCCGACCTCGGTTATGTACATACGGCGCGGGCGCGGGACAAAATCAAAGCGTGGTTCCGGCGGCAAGACCGCGAGAAGCATATTACAAGCGGGCGCGAAGTCCTTGAGCATGAACTCAAGCGACTGGGATTGGAACACATGTCGTTTGAAGCTGCTTCACAGCTATTTAGCTATGAGAAGCTGGAAGATTTTCTGGCGGCGGTGGGAGCGGGGGATATTAATGGCTCCCAGATTGCAACCAAGATTCTGGAAATGGAACGCCAAGAAAATCAGAAGAATCTGGTTGAGCATTTGTTGGAAGAGCCACGATCCGTGCCGTCTCAGGTTCAGGTGGAGACGAATGGTATCAACATTGACGGGTTGGGCGGAATGTTGGTTACTCTTGCACAGTGTTGTAACCCACTGCATGGTGACCCGATCATTGGTTATATCACGCGGGGTAGGGGGGTCACCGTTCACCGACGAGATTGTACAAATATGAAGTCTCATAGCGAACCGGAGCGATTGGTGGATGTTTCATGGGGAACAGCGCCGATTGAGGAACGTTATACGGTCCCGATTGAGATTGTGGCATATGACCGAGATGGGCTGCTGCGCGACATCAGCACCGTTGTGGCTGATGAAAAAGTCAATATGACGAAGGTTGCTGTTTCGACACGACAGAATATGGCGGTCATCCAACTGATGATGGAGATCGTAAACTTTCAGCAATTGACGCGAATCCTCAATAAAATGGAGCATATTCAGAACGTAATTGAAGCGCGCCGGCGAAAGATGACATAATTGTAATGCGCGCTGAGTACAGTGAGAGGCTATTTTATTTGCGACAAGAAATACGGGAGGTTATAATATCTACTTTATAACCTGAAACATACTCTACTCTAACCTTTATTCACCTCCTAAATTGGAATGTGGTCTATGTCTGATTTCACTTACGAGCTTGCGAGATTACAAATCGAGAAACTCGATCGTGAAATCAAGGTCATTATCGTCCATCCCAATTATTATTCTCGAAATCAAATCCTCTCGTATTTTTTCGACCAAATGTCTTGCTTCTACCTGCGGATTGATGATTACACAGAAGATCTTGATCCGTTGATTAAGCAGGCACATGAACTGGTCGATGAGCAGACAAGGCAGGGTGCTGCTGATTCTGTTTTGATTGTTGATCAGTGTGATCTGGTTGAAGGATCAGTATTCACTGATTTTTTGAACGATCTTGTGCATTATTTTAGCGGGCGGATTGTTTTATTTAGCCGCAAGACTTTTGCGTATCTTCATTCGGACCACCCCTTGCGAAGCGTTAGCCAGATTGTTCCCCGTGACGAATCAGTGATGCTGCATGATTACGCGACACGGGATTCTCGAACTGCGCTGCTGGAGGTTCGGGCATTGGGCAGCGGTCATGTGCTGTTGAATGGGATACCGGTCGATGAGTGGGATGGCGAATTACCCCGCAATTTATTTTTTTATCTCATTGATAAAGGTATTGCAACACGTAACCAGATTTTTGAGACATTTTGGCCCAACTTAAATACCCGAGAAGCTACTAACGTCTTTCATGTGACTAAGCGGAAGATCAGTGAAGTTCTCAAACTTGACTTGACCTATTATTCTTCGGGGTTTTACCGGATTTCACCGGAAATTGAACTGAGCTATGACGTTTCTTTATTTGCTGGAATGCTTCAGGGAAGCGTGGTTGCCCCGCCAGAGGAGGCAGGACGATTATTAGAGCGCGCGATCTGGCTATACCGAGGCGGGTTTCTAACATCGATTGATGCAAGACAGAATCTATGGGTGGAGAAGCGACGTCAGGAATTGATGCAGTCATATGGCGACGCATTGATTGCGTTCGGTAAGCTGCAAGAAGAGAATAACGAGATTGAGTCGGCGCTGGGATGCTACGTTAGAGCATCTGCAACAAACCGGCAGCGTGAGGACTTGGCGGGGTCGATCATGACCTTGTATATGAAGTTGAATATGCATGATGATGCGCTTAAAACTTATCAAGCGCTTGAAAGCGAAATCCTGAACTCACTGGGTATTTCTCCGGCGCAGTGGTTACAGGATCTTGCCGCAGATATTCGTGAACGTGAGATCATCGAGAAGAAACGCGAACAAAACCGGTTGAAAAACGTATAAATACGAAAATCAACCGGCGTTATCTGCTGAGTGTCTCAATACCCTACTCTAATTTTCGACCTCTGGAATTACCGGGGGCAGTTGATAGTTTACAACCCCAATTACACGTTCATTGGCTCGAACTGATAGGATAATATCCCCGCCGGGACGCCCGCGTTGAACGAGTGGTGCCCGCCCTAAACGCATGTAGAAAGGCTTGTTGCGATTGGTTAGGGCGATGATATTGTCATCCATGCGACCGATGGTTGCTGCCGCGAGTTCGGTACTTTGTTTTGGAATGCGCATGGCTATAACACCGCTTCCTGCGCGCCCCTGAACCGGATAGTCGGCAATAGGGGAGACCTTTGAGACGCCGTCATCGGTAATTGCCCATACATACTGGCCTTCGATCACTACTGAAGCGCCAGTAACCCGGTCATTTTCACCGGATAACTTTATCCCTCTCATGCCGCCGGCAGGCAGCCCTGTGGGGCGGACATCTGTTTCCGAGAAGCGAATGGCCTGCGCCTGTGCAGTATGTAAGAGGATTTCATTCGTGCCATCCGTTACCATGACCCAGCCAATTTTGTCGCCCTTTTCCACGTCCATAACCGTGAAGGTGTTGGCGGTCATACCGGGCAAATCTTCGATGCGGAGACGCTTCACTTCACCTTGATAGGTTGAAAAGAAGAGGTAACCCTGTTCAAGATTTCCGGGGAGACATTGGACTGCGGTTATTTCGTCACTCTTTGCGAGCGGAACCAGACTTGAGAGATCCGAACCTTCTCCAAATTCGTGAATCTGGGGGAGTTGATGGACAGGAATGGTGGCACAGCGGCCATCCGCCGTAAATAGATAGAGGATGTGAGTTGTGTTGGCTGAGAGGATGAAGCGAGGCGGATCTTTTACTTCGGTCGTCACACGCGGGGCTGTGTGTTCAAATGTGCGGCCGAGTTTGCCCTCAACTGTCAGCGTCACCCATGTATCTTCAGAAGGCATCAGAAGATCACTGGTTTCGATGACGGTTGCGGTGCTATCTACAATCACGGTGCGGCGGCGATCCGCATATGCCTGCTTGATTGTGCCAAGTTCTTCCGCGATTACTTCACGCATCTTCTTCGGACTGGCGAGCAAACCTTCGAGATACTTGATGAGTTTGATCTTTTCCTTATGCTCATCTTCGATTTTCTTGCGCTCGAGGGCTGCAAGACGGCGCAACTGCATATCTAAAATGGCCTGTGCTTGCACTTCATCAATCTTCAAGAGTTTGATCAAGTTGGCACGTGCTGTTTCGACAGTTTGGGATTTGCGGATTGTGGCGATTACTTCATCCATGGCGTCAAGGGCTTTGAGCAACCCTTCGAGGATGTGAGCGCGTTCTCTGGCACGGGCGAGATCGTATTCGCTGCGGCGGCGTATGACTGCCTGACGATGCTCCAGATATACTCTTAGTGCCTGCTTCAGACTTAATGTCTTTGGCTCACCGTCTACTAGAGCGAGCATGATGATGCTGAAAGTTTCCTGGAGCGGGGTGAGTTTGAAGAGGCTGGCAAGCACCGGCGTTGGCTCGGCGGCACGCTGAAGTTCGATGACCAAGCGCAACCCCTGCCTATCTGATTCGTCGCGAATATCGGCAATGCCTTCCAATTTACCATCGCGGACCAGAGTCGCTATGCGTTCGATCAATGATGATTTGTTTGTTTGATAGGGGAGTTCACTAACAATGATGCGGGATTTGCCGCGACCCATGTCTTCGATATGAATTTTTGCGCGGATGGTGATTTTGCCGCGACCGGTGGCATAGGCTGATACCAGCGTATCTTCATCGGTATCCAAGCCATCGATATGGCGATAAACGAGACCACCGGTAGGGAAGTCCGGCCCTTTGACAAACTGCATTAAGTCTGCAACAGAAATGTCTTCCAGCTTTTCCCAATTTGTTAGCACATAAATGAGCGCATCACAGATTTCGCCGAGGTTATGTGGGGGGATGTTGGTGGACATGCCGACAGCAATGCCGGAAGAACCATTCACCAAGAGGTTGGGGAAACTGGATGGAAGGACCGCTGGTTCGGTCAAGCTGCCATCGAAATTCTCGATAAAGTCTACAGTTTGCTTATCAATATCGACGAGCAGTTCTTCGCCGATTTGAGCCATACGCGCTTCGGTATAGCGCATCGCAGCAGCACCATCACCATCGATGCTGCCGAAGTTGCCCTGACCATCTACCAGCTCATACCGCATCGAAAAGTCTTGTGCTAGACGCACCATGGACTCGTAGACCGCGGCGTCACCGTGCGGGTGATATTTACCAAGGACTTCACCAACGATACGTGCGCTCTTTTTGTAAGCTGAATCGGAGCGGATGCCCATATCGTGCATGGCGTAGAGGATGCGGCGATGCACCGGTTTTAATCCATCACGAGCGTCAGGCAGCGCTCTGGCTACAATTACGCTCATGGCGTAATCCAAATAAGCCTCGCGCATCTCCTGCCCAATATTCACCTGACGAACATTACCATTTGTCATATGTGTGTGGTTCCCAGAGATTCTCGATTGGTATGGGGTTTCATTCTAGAGTTTGAATGATTTGCTGTCAAACTGTGAACACAAGTTCTATTGTACCACATATTTTCCCCAGATGCTTGCCCTACTTTAAGCGTATTCTTATAGCGAAGCGAGATTGCTTATGATAGGATACTTTCTATGAAAAAACACATCTTCCTAACAAAACACCTGTTCGTTGTTCTTGCACTTTTGGTTTTCATGAGTTCATGTAACTCTCAAGCTCCGATTGTTGTGTATGTTACACCTACGCCGGATGAGGCGGCTGCGCTGGTGGTTACTGATGTTCCGACACTTCAAGCACCAACTTCGACCCCCGAAGTTCCAACCGCGACTTTAGACACTAGTACTGCGACCAGTACCCCGCTTCCTGAAGTCACTATTGAGGCTCCAAGGCAAAATACGCCCGTGGGATCGGTTATTGGCGGAGATTATATACTGCCACCCACCTCGACCCCACGACCAACTGCCACTCCATTACCCCCTACGGAAGGGCCAAGCCCTGAACCCAGCGCGACAAGCAGCGAACCGCCTACCGCAGAACCCACTCAGGCTCAGCCAATCGCGGGCGCACTGCCTAACTTAGACAGTGCCCGGTTGGGGATACAGCTTGATCCTACTTTGAGCCAAGATGATTGGAACCGAGCTTTGGATGATATTCAGCGGCTTGGGGTTAAGTGGCTAAAGGTTCAGGTGTCATGGAAGCAACTTCAACCGAATGCGGCAGGAGAAATAAGCGAGGATTTCAGGCGGTTGGAAATTTACCTCGAAACCGCTTATAACAAGGGACTGGATATTCTGATCAGTGTTGCGAAAGCACCCAGTTGGGCGCGCACAAATCAGACTGAAGATGGGCCTCCGGATGATCCACAAGCGCTGGTGAATTTCATCAACTTGATGCTACAAGAATTTGGTACTTCATTGGATGCGGTGGAAGTGTGGAACGAGCCTAACCTCGTCCGCGAGTGGCAAGGGCAACCGCTGAACGGGCAATCGTATATGCAGTATTTTGTGCCTGCTTATAGCGCGATCACTTCTTATGCTCAGAGCATGGTTAATGACCCCAAAACGCCACGCACAACACCGCTGTACGTGATAACGGCGGGACTTGCTCCAACCGGCAATACGGATGGATCACGCGATGACCGGACCTTCCTGCAAGAAATGTACAGCGCGGGACTGGGGCAGTATCGAGATATTTTCATTGGACTGCATCCATATGGATGGGGTAACCCACCGGATGCAACCTGCTGTGACGCGAGTGATACCCGTGGTTGGGATGATAACCCGCACTTTTTCTTCTTGAATAACGTGAATGATATGCGGGACATTATGATACAGAATGGACACAGTGAGCAACGCATGTTCGTTACCGAATTTGGTTACGCGACATGGGATGGCTTTGCGGGTGATCCTCCCCAACAGTGGATGAGCTATACGAATGAGTGCCAGCAAGGGGTTTATACCATTCGAGCGTTGGAAATTGCTCAATCATTCGATTTTATGGGGCCGGTCATTTTGTGGAATTTGAATGTTGCGAACGCTGCGACGGTGGCAAACCGTGATGAGATGGCGGCTTACAGTATGATTATTCCGCGTGATGCACGGGAACGGGCTGTTTATTGGATGGTTTATGACGCTGTTCGCCCGAATGAACAACTCACATCGTATGCGGTTTGCCCTGCTTCGACGAGTTGAGGTCTCTGGAGTTAACGGTAAATAAAAGAAGGTGCCGAAGCACCTTCTTTTATTTGGAGTATAGACGGGGTTAGCCGTCCATCCCTACTTCTTCCATATTGTCGCCATCATCATAGGAGTCGTCGAGTGCACCGGTATCCAGCGCGCCTTGCGATTCGAGGGTGCTGTTGGGAGCAACCAGTTCACGGTCTTGATAGGTGTGGAAGCCGGTACCGGCAGGAATTAGCTTACCGATAATCACGTTTTCCTTGAGACCGTAGAGGTTATCTACCTTACCTTCGATTGCAGCTCCGGCGAGCACCTTGATGGTGTGCTGGAAGCTGGAAGCCGAGAGGAAGCTGTCGGTGCTGAGCGCTGCCTTGGTGATACCCAAGAGAACGGGCGTGCCGGCGGCAGGTTCCTTGTTCTGTGCAATCAGCTTCTCGTTGATGTCGAGCAACTGAAGTCTGTCGATGAGTTCTCCGGGGAGCAGAGGGCTATCGCCGCTGCGGGTAATTTGAACCTTGGAGAGCATCTTGCGAATGATGACTTCGAAGTGCTTATCCGCAATGTTCACACCCTGATTGCGATACACATCCTGCACTTCTGATAGGAGATAGATCTGAGTCGATTCCGAACCGAGAATTCTCAAGATGCGATGCGGGTTCTTAGAACCTTCGGTGAGCTGTTGACCAGCATAGACATGCGCTCCGTCGTAGGCTTCTGGCACGAGACGCGCGTTGGATGGAATGTCGTATTCCATTTCCTGCCGACGTTCGTAACGCACGTAGAGCATGTGACCTTCAATATGAACCACACCGTGCATCTTGGCGACAATCTTGTGCGTGCCACCGGCTTCCTGCGAGAGAATATCGCCTTCGGCTACTTCGGCCTCATCTTCAACAAGGATGTCCCAACCTACGGGAATCTCATGCTGTTCACTGAAGGCTTCGCTGTCGATTACGGTTGCGATACGAACACCATCACGTTTGGTGAGGCGTAAGACGCCGGCAATATCGGTGACGACGGCTTCACCCTTCGGCTTCTTGCGGGCTTCGAAGAGTTCTTCCACACGAGGGAGACCGCTGGTGATGTCACCGCTGGCCTGCGCCGTACCACCGCTATGGAAGGTACGGAGGGTAAGCTGGGTACCGGGTTCACCGATGGATTGGGCGGCTACGATGCCGACGGCAGCGCCGATTTCGACCATATCACCACGACCCAAGTCGCGACCGTAGCAGAGGGCGCAAATGCCATGGATTAGCGCGCAGGTCATCGGGCTACGGACGTGAACCATTTCGATCTTGCTGTTCTGAAGGTTTTCCGCGATTTCTTCGTCGATCATCTCGTTGCGGGCAACGATCAGTTCCTTTGTTTCGGGATCATAGGTGTCGCTGGCTGCACAACGGCCCACGATACGTTCGTAGATCGTCTGGCCTGCAACATCATCGGCACGGCGAATCCACATACCGGCTTCAGTACCGCAGTCGGTACGATTGACGATCACGTCCTGTGCCACGTCTACAAGGCGACGGGTGAGATAACCTGCGTCGGCGGTACGAAGGGCGGTATCGGCCAAGCCTTTACGCGCGCCGTGGGTTGAGATGAAGTATTCCAGCGCATTCAGACCTTCACGGAAGTGACTGCGAATGGGCAGGTCGATGATACGACCGGAAGGGTCGGCCATGAGACCACGCATACCAGCCAACTGGGTGATGGGGCCGAAGCCACCTTTGGTCGAGCCAGAGATCGCCATGATGGCGATTGGACCATACGGGTCGAGCGATTGACGGATGAGGTCTTGCAGACGATCCTTGGCGCGCGTCCATTCGTCGATGGTGATCTGATAGCGCTCTTCTTCGGTGAGCAGACCGCGACGGAAGTCCCGTTCGGCACGATCCACGATGTTTTCGGCCTGCGCAAGAATGTCGCGGCGTTCATCGGGGATGGTGAGATCGGCAACGGCGATGGTTGTGCCGGAGATGGTGGCGTAGTGGAAGCCGAGATTCTTGATGGCATCCACGATGTCTGTTGTACGTTCACCACCGACATTCTGATAGGACTTGGCAACAAGATCCTGAAGCTGCTTCTTGCCCATTGTTTCCTGAACATAGCGCATTTCATCCGGCAGAATGCGGTTGAAGATCGCGCGACCAACTGTGGTTGGTTCGGGTTCAGCCTGCGGCGAATGGTCATCATAGATGTTGCCGAGGAGGATGGGCGTATGCAGTTCGACCATGCCGAGGTTGTAGAGATATTCAACCTCGTCCATATCGACGACTTTGCGACGTTCGCCGAGATTGGTGACTTCGAGCTTCGTGCCAAGTTCGGCCTTCTTCTTCATGAGCTTTTTCATCTCATGGGTGTTGGCGAGCAGGCAGTCTACCTCACCTTCGAGCACAGCACGGATGGTGCGGTCGATGGCCTTTTCGACAACTTTGGTACGGCCGTTGTCATCGGTTTCGGTGACATCTTCGAACAGGACTACGTTCGGAATTGCATGATTTTGTACGTAGTAGAAGCCGTTCGAACGGAAGGCAATGCCGACCTTCTTGGTGGCGTCGAGGCTACTGATTGACCGGAACTCTTCGGCACGCTTCTTCAGCGCGATGATTTCCACGGTGGGGTCCATGGTCAAATAGTAGTTGCCGAGCACCATATCCTTTGAAGGGCCGACGATAGGCTGACCGTCAGCGGGCTTGAGCAGGTTCTTGCTGCTGAGCATCAATTCACGGGCTTCTGTGACAGCTTTGTCGCTGAGCGGGACGTGAACGGCCATCTGGTCACCGTCGAAGTCTGCGTTGAAAGCAGAGCAGACCAACGGATGGATCTGGATCGCTTTACCTTCTACCAACTGCGGCTCGAAGGCCTGAATACCCAAGCGGTGCAGGGTAGGGGCACGGTTCAGCAGAACCGGACGTTCCTTGATTACTTCTTCTAGCACTTCCCAGACTTCGGGTTTTTCACGTTCGATGATGCGCTTGGCACCCTTCACGTTGCTGGCATAGTTGTAGCGAACCAAGCGGCTGATGACGAAGGGACGGTATAGTTCCAACGCCATGGTCTTGGGGAGACCGCACTGGTGCAGCTTGAGCTTCGGGCCGATGACGATGACTGAACGGCCCGAATAGTCGACACGCTTACCGAGCAGGTTGCGGCGGAAACGCCCCTTCTTACCCTTGAGCATATCGCTGAGGGACTTGAGTTCGCGACGACCACGACGGCTGAGCGCCTTGCCACGCTGGCTGTTGTCGATGAGGCTGTCCACCGCTTCCTGAAGCATACGCTTTTCGTTGCGGACGATGACATCGGGCGCGCCGAGTTCAAGCAGATGCTTGAGGCGATTGTTGCGGTTGATAACGCGGCGATAGAGATCGTTCAAGTCGCTGGTCGCGAAACGGCCACCATCCAACTGCACCATGGGACGCAGGTCGGGGGGAATGACCGGTAGAACGGTTAGAATCATCCACTCGGGGCGGTTGGAGCTCTTGCGGAGACTTTCCACCACGCGAAGACGCTTGGTCGCCTTCTTCTTGCGCTGCTTGGAACGGGTGGTACGAACTTCGTGCCACAGTTCCACCGCGAGCTTATCCATGTTCATCCCCTGAAGGATTTCATAGAAAGCTTCGGCGCCCATATCTGCCTGAAATACCTGACCGTAGCGGCTCTTCAGCTCGCGGTAGCGGGTTTCCGGCAAGAACTGAAGCACATGGAGATCTTGCAGTTCCTGACGCGCCTTCTCGGCGGCCATACGAACTTGCCCCATGCGGCTGTCGAGTTCTGTGCGATGCTCATCGATGGTTTGGGCAGCGCCGGACGAAATGGTATCGGCTTCGCGATCCAGACGATCCAATTCGACCTGACGCATTTGCTCGATCTCACTTTGGAGGTCGCTGAGATAGGCATTGGTGGCGGTCTGAATGCGCGAGATGTGCTCATTGGTGACCTGTTCACCACGGGCAGCGATGACGGTGTTGGCACTTTCAAAGTTGATGTCTTTGGATGTGTTCTGACCGATGAGCGATTCGATGCGGCTCTGAACGGTCTGGGCTTCCTGCATCACTTTGTCGCTGAGGCGGCTGAGTTCGTTGTCGAAGTGATCCTGAATGCTCTTGACACGTTCTTCAAATTCGCCGAGCGCGGTGTCGCGCTGGCTGCGAATGCTTTCCATTTGTTCTTCGATGTCGCCACCGAGGAGAACTTCCTTTTGGGCGAGTTCTTTTTCGATGCGAGAGAGCGCCTTCTGGCGAGCTTCTTCATCGACCTTGGTGATGACGTATTGGGCAAAGTAGAGGACACGATCCAAGTTGCGACGGCTAATATCCAAGAGGAGGCCGAGGTAGCTGGGAACGCGACGGGTGTACCAAACGTGAGCAACGGGCGCAGCGAGTTCGATGTGCCCCATACGTTCACGACGAACGGAGGCACGGGTCACTTCTACGCCGCACTTGTCGCAGACGATGCCCCGATAGCGGACATTTTTGTACTTACCGCAGTAACACTGCCAATCTTTGGTCGGGCCGAAAATGGCTTCACAGAAGAGGCCATCTTTTTCCGGACGCAGACGGCGATAATTGATGGTCTCCGGTTTGGTGACTTCGCCGTATGACCAAGAACGAATCTGTTCGGGTGACGCCAAACTAATTCGCAGTGCGCTGAAATCCTTTGCTTCCAAGTGGGTCTACTCCTCTGCGCTAAACCGAAAAGTATGAGTGGGCTTGCGTACAACATTGAACGGAGGAACATGCCGGAACTGACAAACAATGAAACAGCGGATGGAATAATTCCTCTCGCTGTTCAAGGGTTCGTTATTTGCTTTTGTGACCATTCGTAATGGGGAATGATAGCAAGAAAGGTCGAAATTGTCAATTACTATTTCGTGGTTTTTGAAGGGCGATGGTCTCCGCCGTTATTGGCGGCGGGAAGGGGCGTGTTTGGCGCACTTTGATGGCGATTGAGGGCGGGAAAATGGGTGGTTGGCGCGTTTGGCTGCGGGAAATAGGGTGTTGGCTGCCGCCATGCCGCAAAGGCAGCGAGAAGGAGGGGGATAGCCGCCGACAGAAAGCGGACGGGTGCGGGAAGATGGGAGGCTGCCGCCAAGGTGCGCCGCCACTGCCGCCATATCCGCCAAACAGATGGCGTGGGTGAGAAGGTTGGATGAGGGGTG
>JAFLCH010000350.1 GCA_017303775.1 Anaerolineae bacterium
ATGCCCGAACCGGAACGGAGCATGGCGAAGCGGATTCATGCGATTGTGAAGGAAAACGCGCCGGGTTTATCGCCGAAGACATGGTACGGGATGCCGGCGTATGCCAACGGCGATGGTAAGGTGGTGTGCTTTTTCCAGAGCGCCAGCAAGTTCGAGACGCGGTACGCGACGCTGGGGTTTAACGACACGGCGAAGCTCGATGACGGCGACTTGTGGCCGGTGTCGTATGCGGTCAAGTCGTTGGGAGCCGCCGAGGAAGAGGCGATCATCAAGCTGGTGAAAAAAGCGGTGAGTTGAGTTGAGCGAGTGAGACAGCGGACGCCAGCCTACCCGATTACGCGGGGGCTGGCGTTTTTGTTTGGGGGCTAGACTTTGGGTGTGCTGCCGGTGGTGGGCGTCTTGACCGCCGGAATCGAGCCGGTGGTGCGGCGCGGGTCGATGGAGGGCGGGGGCAGCGGACGACGGCGGAAGGCGAGCGCGTAGATGACCATGCCGACGATGGACATGCCGATGATGACGACGAGCGCGCCTAAACCGGCGAGCAGGATGCGAATGATCTGGTTTTCGTCCGGCAGCACACTGGTTTCGCCAGCGGCGGCGGGCGCGGTGGCGGCGGCGGTGATGGAGCGCGCGCCGAACTCGACGACTTCAGGCACGCCGCTGTCGCTGATGCTGGTGGTGATGGAGGCGGGCGTGGTGGGTTGAAATTCGGCGCTGGTGATGGAGATGGTGTACTGACCGGCGGCGAGGAATTGGAAGCAGACGACGCCCTGCGCAGCGGTGGGCGATTGGTCAAGGAGGGCGCTGGCGATGGTGACGTTGTTGGCGTCCAGCAGGTTGACGTTGATGCCGCGCGTGAGCAGATTTTCACCGGGGTCGATTTGACCGTTGGCGTTGACATCCTCGAAGGCACGCACACAGAACTGACCACCGCTCTGGGCGGTGACGGTTGTGGCGACGAGCATGAAAGTTGTGAGCAAAAGACTGAACAGGATACGCGGCATCAGATTTCCCCTTGCAAACCATCAGTAGAAGGCGCACCCATCAGCGAGAGGGGTGCGCCTGAACGTGAGCATGATTAACGGCGGCGGAGCAGGACGGCTGCACCCAAGCCGCCGACCAGAACCAAACCGGCTAAACCGAAGACGAGCAGGCCGCTGACCGAGAGAAGCTGGTTGGCGATGGATTCGGGCGCTTCGGACTGGGGCGTGGCTTCGGCGACGACTTCAGCGGCATCGGCGGGCGGCGGCTGGACGGGTTGGACACCCTGCGCCGCACCGAAGGTGAGGTTGATGGTCGCGCCGGGGTTGAGGCGGACTTTGAGCTGGTCGGGCGTGGTGAGTCCGTAGCCTTCGGGCGCGCTGGCAACGGCGACATAATCGGCGGATTCGAGACTTTCGAAGCAGAAGGGTTCGCCTACGCCATCGGTGGTGTGCGCGCCGACGCTATCAGTACCTTTGAGGAGCGAGACGACGCCCGCAGCCAAGAGCGCTTCACCGGGTTCTTGAATGCGGTTCTGGTTGGCGTCGTCGAAGAGGAGGACGCAAACCTGCGCGGTGACGGCGGCGGGGTCGATTTGACCGGCGTTGGCGACGACAACGGGCGCGGTGGGCAGCGGTACGGTGGGCTGCGGGGTGACGGTCGGGCCGTCGGTGGGCTGCTCTTCGGCAGCGGTGGGTTCGACGGGCGGCGCTTCGGTGGGCGCGGCAGTCGGTTCGACGGCTTCGGCCTGCGTGGGCGCAGTGGTGGGCGCGGCGGCTACGGTGGTTGATTCGGCGGCGGCGGTGGTGGGGGCAGCGGCGCTGCTTTCACCTCCGGCGGCACTTTCCGCCGTTTGGGTGGGCGGTTTGACGATGAGCTTCTGGCCGGGGAAGATGAAGGTGGCCGAGCGCAGATTGTTCAACTCAAGAACAGCGGTGCGGGTCGTGCCATAGGCATAGGCGATGCTGTCGAGGGTATCGCCCTGCTGGACGGTGTGGACAATCGAGCCGTCGGGCTGTTCGCCCTGTGGGACGACGAAGGCCACGTAGGGCGGGGCGGTGGGGACGGCGGTGGGGACAGGCACACCGGGAACGGCTGTGCTGTTGGGGGCGGTGGTCGTGCCGGTGAGGACGACATCATCCCAATAGGTTTTGTTGAGGTCGGCGATGCTGCTCTGGGTGGAGTAGAGGAAGACGGTCACGCTGCTGCCGGTGGCCGTGGCGACGGTGCTTTGCTGAAGCCATGTGTCGTGGGGGGCGGTGAAGGCCGACCAGATGATGGCGGGATTATTGGGATCGGTGCCGCCGGTGGGGTCGATGCCGATGCGGGTTTGAGCACCGGAAGCGGCGGATGAACCGCAGCTTGTGCCGCCGCCGAGGTTACAGGCTTTGACCTGCGACCACGCGGAGGCCTGCACATTGCTGCCGGGTTGAATGTTGTTGACGGTCTGGTAGATGGCAGCGGTACAGGTGAAGTAGCCGCAGCTAATGTTGAGGGCGCGGGAACCGGCATAGGGCGACGGGCCGGGGCCGGGGTGCGGCTGGATGCTGGCGCGGTCACCCACGTTGGTGCGGTCACTGGTGGGAGCCGCGAACCAATAATTCCAACTGTTGGGGAGATAGATGGGGAATTCACCGCCACGGCGACCGGTGTAAGGGCCGAAATCGCCGCCTTCATCCAGACCCCCGTTGGTAAGCAGGTTTGATTGTGCCTGTACGGTCAGACTGCTGCTGAAGACGAGGATCACCAGCAGCGCCAAAACTCGTAGACTGATTTTTCGCATTCGTCGCTCCATCATGGCGGGGGTTGAACCCGCGCACCTGTATGATTTAACTGCTGGCTGGCGGCTGAGGGGACATGGGTTGGTGCAAGGTGGAAAAGGCGTCCTGAAAGCCGCGAGTCACGCCGCGCGGGATTATAACATGAGGGGGGGACGAGTCAACGGTAGCACCGTCCGCGCCGCGTGGGGCGTGGGGTAATCGCGGGTTTGTCACAAAAGGGGCGGCTCAGTCGTCATATCTGGTAGATGGGACGCAAGACAGCGTCCTTTTTGTTGGATTGATGAGGAGCGAGGCAGATGACAACAGCAAGACGGCGGATCGTGATTCTGGGCGGGGGCTACGGCGGGTTGATGAGCGCGTTACGGCTGGCGGGGAAGATGCGACGGGAGCGGCCTGAGATCACGCTGGTGAACGGGAGCGCGACGTTCGTGGAGCGCATCCGGCTGCATCAGGTGGCGGCTGAACAGCAGGGGCGGGAACGTTCGATCAGCGGGCTGCTGAAGGGGACGGGAGTGGGGTTCGTGCAGGGGTGGGTGCGGCGGTTGGATGCGGCGGCACAGCGGGTGCTGGTGGAGACGGCGGATGGGGTGCGCGAACTGGCGTATGACTATCTGGTGTACGGGCTGGGGAGCTTCCCGGATGTGAGCGCAACGGCGGGGGTGCGCGAGCACGGGTATACGCTGTCGGCATCCGGTGCGCGTTCGGCGGCGGCGCTGGGGGCGGAACTGCCGGCAGTGGCGGCGGCGGGCGGGCGTTTGCTGGTGGTGGGCGGCGGCTTGAGCGGGATCGAGGCGGCGGCAGAACTGGCGGAGCGCTACCCCGGTTTGCGGGTGACGCTGGCGACACGCGGCGGATTCGGCGAGGCGCTTTCGGCGGCGGGACGGGCGCATGTGCGGCAGGTGTTGGAAGGGCTGGGGGTGACGGTGCGCGATCAGTGCACGATCCAGCGGGTTGAGGCAGGCGCGGCGGTGTGCGGCGATGGTGAGCGGCTGGAGTTTGAGCGGCTGCTGTGGACGGCGGGCTTCCGTGTGCCGGAGGTGGCGCGGGAGGCGGGCTTGACGGTGAATAGGCACGGGCAGATCGTGGTGGACGGGTATCTGCGTTCGGTTTCGCACCCCACAATTGTGGCAGTGGGCGACAGCGCGGCGGCTGCTCCGCAAGGGGTGAAGCTGCGGATGGCGTGCGCGACGGCGCTGCCGATGGGGGCGCAGGCGGCGGATTATCTGACGGCGACCCTGCGGGATGAGATGCCGACGCCGTTCCGGTTCGG
>JAFLCH010000351.1 GCA_017303775.1 Anaerolineae bacterium
AAATAGAAATGGGTCTGGTAGGCGGCGATGAACAAACCGAGTCCGGCGGCCAGCAGCAGCGCGAGATTTTTGCGGCGGATGAAAAGCGTCAGGCCGTAGCGCAGCCCGACGGCCAGCGCCAGCATGAGCGCCGGAAAGACAATGACGAAACGGGGGTAACTGAAACTGCTGACGAGCAAACTGTTGCCCATGGAGACACAAAAGATCCACAGCAGCAGCAGCAGCGGCCCCGGTGATCGCCAGCGCCCTAACGAATAGCCGATCCCCAGAAAGAAAAAGGGCAGCACACCGAGCAGCAGCATGGCGGTGTCGCCGCCGTAAAAGAGGGTGGCATCGGTGCGGTTGAAGTAAACCGCGAAAGCCGGCAGGATGTGCGCGTAGAAGTGTTCGCTCCAACTGTTAGTCAGGATGACGTTTTGCCAGTATTCACCGGGCAGGCCGGAACGATTATCCACCATACGAGCGAAGAAGGGGCGCTCGATGCCGAGCAGGGTGTAATAAACCGGCGCGGCGATGAGCAGGAGGCCGATCCCCACCAGCAGCACCCGCTTCCACCAGCGTTTGATAAAGGTTCGCATATTGGTGACGACAGAAGGAAGATGCTGCCGCACCGGACTCAAGAACAGCGCCCCGACCAACCACATGAGCAGCAGCGGGCCATAGAGCAGGCGCGACCCTTCATCAAAGTAATGCGTGAAGCCCATCAAAACACCGGCAGCGGCGTAATCCAAGCGCCGGTTTTGTACCAGCCCGCGCGCGAGGAAAGCCAGACTGGCGGTGGCGGCTAATGGCCCGCCCATTTCGTTGATGCCGATCCGGCTGAATTGTAGGTGCGGCGGGAAGGTCGCCAGCAGCAGCGCGGCCAGCAGCGCCGTGGGCACATCAAACAAACGGCGGGTCAGGAAGTAAAGCGCCAGCACCCCCAACGCGCCGAGGATGGCGCTGGCCGCCCGCATTCCCACCAGACTGCGCCCCAAAGCGTCAATGGTCAGCGACTGGAAATAGGGCAGGATGTAAGGGAAGGCGGCGACACTGCTGAAGGGACTGAGCAGTTCGAGATTGTTATGGCTGCGAATCTGAAAGTTGGCGGTGATGTAGGCATCTTCGTCGATTAAGAAACGGATGCGCGTATCCAGCTCGTACAGGCGCAGCGCGAAGGCCAGCGCGACGATGAGGACAAGCGCCAACAAGTGCCAGCGGCGCGCCAGCGGATTGGTCATGAA
The DNA here is from genome assembly GCA_017303775.1 of Anaerolineae bacterium. Lineage (GTDB taxonomy): Bacteria > Chloroflexota > Anaerolineae > Aggregatilineales > Phototrophicaceae > CFX2. Next base: position 1,224 of record JAFLCH010000351.1, read on the forward strand.
CGGATGGGGTTTCAGCGCCGGAATGCGTCCGCCCGTCCAGTATCCGCCCAAGCCCAGCGCCAGCAGCAGCGCCCCCAGCACCAGCAGGATGAACTGTACATGCGTGGTGACATCATTCAACCACGCGCTGCGCAGCCAGTTCCCGTTCACTTCGGCCACGAACAACAGCAGCAGCGCACCGGGCAGCGCGAAATACAGGTTCATGCGGCTGCGGGCGGGCGCGGCTTGTGTCACCTGTGGCAAACCGGGGCGTTCCGGCGCCAGAACCGCTGCTAAAGCAACCGCCCCTAAACCTGCTGCTAAGAGCAGGAGCGCGGTGGTGATCAGCGGGGTATACAACCGTGCCTCCCACAGCAAACCACTGCTGCGCCAGAGGAGGGCTATACCCACTAAAGCCAATAAGGGACTCGAAACACGCGCATAGCGATGCAGCAGCAGCAGCGGTTTGCGCACCGTGGCAATGATCTGCCGCAGCCCATTTTCGATGGCGGCGGGCGCGGTAAAGACTACGGCAATGACACACGCCAACAGCAGCAGAATGAAAACCGTGATGCTGAGTTCAGGACTCAGGCTTTGCAGCACGATGAGCAGGCCACCGACCATCAGCATCCCGCCCACGCCGAGCAAGGCGCGGTAAGGGGATTGTGCCGGTTTTGAGGGGACGGCAGCGGGCGGCTCGATGACTGGCGCTGGTGGCAGAGGCGCGGACACTGATGGTTCACTGACGGTTGGGCGTTCAAGTGAATCAGCCGGCTCCGGAAGGTCAATGAGCTTGCGGCGGCGGCGGCGTGACCAGAGCGCGACCAAACCGCCAACCAGCACCGTCGCCAGAGCAGCGATCAGCGCCAACCAACGGGTACGCGGGGATGATGGTGGAGGTAGATTATCCATAGTTTTAGATTAGCACAGGATTGCGTATGGGAAAGTGGTGAGTGCGGCAATTGGATGCCCCGGTTGGTGTTACAATCAGCAGCAAAAGATGATTCAGAGGCAAGGGGGCGGCAAAAGCATGAAAGCGCTGTTGTGCCACGCATTTGGAGAGCCGGAGACGCTGACGATGGGAACGCTGGAGAGCCGCGCACCGCTGGCCGGTGAAGTGCGTATCCGCGTCGAAGCCTGCGGCGTGAATTACACCGATGTGGTGATGGTACAGGGACAGTACCAGACCAAGCCGCCCTTCCCTTTCAGTCCCGGTCTGGAAGTGGCCGGTGAGGTGCTGGAAGTGGGTGAAGGAGTCACCAGCGTAACGCCGGGGCAGCCGGTCATGGCGCTTTTGAACTACGGCGGGATGGCCGAGGAGGTTTGCACGCCCGCCGGACTGGTCATCCCCCGCCCCGCCGGTATGAGCGCCATCGACGGCGCTGCTTTCATGGTGTCGTATGGCACTTCGCATGTGGCGCTGGCGCACCGGGCGCAGATGCTGGAAGGCGAAACGCTGCTGGTCCTTGGCGCGGGCGGCGGAACCGGCCTGACGGCTGTGGAAATCGGCAAGCATATGGGCGCAACCGTCATCGCCTGTGCCAGCACGCCGGAAAAGCTGGCGCTGGCGCAGCAGTACGGCGCGGATCACCTCATCAATTACCGCAGCGAAAACCTGCGTGAACAGGTGAAGACCATCACCAACGGACGCGGCGTCAACGTGGTCTATGATCCGGTGGGCGGGGGGATGACCGAACTGGCGCTGCGGTCATTGGCGTGGGAAGGCCGCTTGCTGGTCATCGGATTCGCCAGCGGCAGCATCCCGCAGTTACCGGCCAACCTCACCCTCGTCAAGAACTGCGCGGTGATCGGCGTGTTCTGGGGCGGTTATACCCTCAACAACGCCGGGGTGCTTCAGCGTTCACTGCGTACCCTGCTGGGTTGGTACAGCGAGGGGAAGCTCAAGCCGCCCGTGACCCGAACTTACCCGCTGGAACAAGGCGGCGCGGCCATTGACGCGCTGTGGCGGCGCGAGGCACAGGGGAAAGTCGTGGTCACGATTCCTTGAGATGCGTCAAAAGGCGGAGCGCTGATCAGCTTTACAGCCGAAGCATAACCGGAGGCAGGCGAGTATCCTCAAATTATAGTCGATCAACGAGCGTATAAGATGAGGTCAGCATGTCCAAGGTGGGCCAAGTTATTCACAACCCGATCAGCGGGGAAAGCTTCACATTCTTAAAAACAGCCGAAGAAACCAACGGTGCCTATTTTCAATTCGAGTGGCGGTTGAAGCCGGATGGGTTGATGCCGTTCGCGCATGTTCACCCTTACCAGACGGAAACCTTCGAGGTGCTTCAGGGCGAGATGAGCGTGCTCATCAACCACGCCGTGCAAGTCATCAAAGCTGGCGAAACCATCACCGTTCCGGCGGGTGCGGTTCACCAGCCGATGAACCCCAAACGGCAGGAACTGGTCGTCCGCGTCACCTTTCGTCCGGCGCTCAACGCCGATTTCGCGCTGGAAACCATCTGCGCGCTGGCGGTGATGAGCGACACTTACCCTGACGATGATGAACTGGCCGCGCCGCCCATCCCTGCCCCAAATGTCCTCAAATTCGCGGCGATGTTAAGCCACTTGGCGAGCTATCGTTCCTATTACCCCCGCTACAGCGAGTAATCCCTGTGCTGGGGTCGGGCATGATGCAGCGCGCTATGCCCGGTTGGCGATGCGATCATGAAGCGAAGGGAGGCGCGAGAAGTGTGTGCAGCGCGCTAAAGGGAATTTCCACCTGCTGCATGCCAGCAGCATAAGCCGCCACCTGATAGGGCGGGAAGAAAAAGATGATCGAGTCCGCCGTCAGCACCCAATTCTGAT
>JAFLCH010000352.1 GCA_017303775.1 Anaerolineae bacterium
CCGCCGAGTGGGATCAGCTCATGAGTGGTCAACTCCCTGCCGGTTGGGATAAAGACATCCCCGTATTCGCCGCAGGCAAAAAGATCGCCACCCGTAACGCTTCCGGTGACGTGCTCAATGCCATCGCCAAAAACATCCCCACCATGATCGGTGGCGATGCCGATCTCGCCGGCAGCACCAAAACCCTCATCAAAGGCGCGGAAAACACCGGTAAAGGCAAAGCGGCCACCCGTAACCTTCGCTTCGGTGTCCGTGAATTCGCCATGGGTGCCATCGTCAACGGCCTCGCCCTGCATGGTGGCATCGTCAAACCCTATTCCGCCACCTTCCTCACCTTCAGCGACTACATGCGCAACAGCATGCGTATGGGCGCGTTGATGAACATTCCCACCGTCTATATCTTCACCCACGATAGCATCGGCCTCGGTGAAGACGGCCCCACCCATCAACCCATCGAACACACCGTCGCCCTCGAAACCATTCCCAACCTCTCCGTCTTCCGTCCTGCCGATGCTAACGAAACCGCCGCTGCATGGCACGCCGCCATCAAGCTCCGCAACCCCGCCGCCCTCATCTTCACCCGTCAGGACTTGCCCGTACTCACCGGTGAACACATTCGCGAAGGCGTCGCGCGTGGAGCCTATATTCTGGCCGAAACCGGTGGCACGCCCGACATCATCCTCATCGGGCGCGGCAGCGAAGTCCATCTCGCCCACGAAGCCTATACCACGTTGGCCGCTGAAGGCGTGAATGTCCGCCTCGTCTCGATGCCCTCGTGGGGTGAATTTGAAAAGCAGCCGGAATCCTATCGCCACAGCGTACTCCCCCCCACCGTGACCCGCCGCGTCAGCATCGAAGCCGGCGTCACCCTCGGTTGGGATCGTTACGTCGGCAGCAGCGGCATCACCATCGGCATCAACCGCTACGGAGCCAGCGCCCCCTACGAAATCATCTACCGTGAACTGGGCATCACCTCCGACGCGGTACTCGCCGCCGCCCGCAAACTCCTCGCCAAGTAACCCTGTCCGATAATCGGCGAAATAAAGGGATGGTCATGCACGACCATCCCTTTTGTGTTTTTAGTGACAGCAGCCGGAAATCCCGCTAGAATTCGCGTCACAATGATTTTATTAAAACAATCATGATTGAGACGCCAAAATGACCTTACTCCTCGGCATCGACATCGGAACCTCCAGCGCCAAAGCAGTCCTGTTCGACCCCGTCGCCAATCGCATCATCGTCACCGCCGGTCAGGAATACCCCATCCACCATCCCACCCCCGACCGTGCCGAGCAAAACCCCGAAGATTGGTGGCAGGCAGTCGTTGCCGCCGTCCGCCGTGTCACCTCCGGTCGGGATGTCACCCGCATCGCTGGCATCGGCTTCAGCGGTCAGATGCACGGTGTCACCTTGCTCGATTCTGCCGGACACCCCCTGCACCCCTCCATCATCTGGGCCGATCAGCGCAGCGCCCCGCAGGTCACTGAACTCACCAACCTCCTCGGCGCGGAATCCTACGCCCGTATCGCCGGGACACTCCCTGCCGCCGGTTTCATGGGGCCGACTCTCCTCTGGCTCAAGCAGCACGATCCCGCCTTGCTGGAACGCGCCCACCAAGTCATTCTCCCCAAAGACTATGTCCGCCTCAAAATGACCGGTGAAATCGCCAGCGATGTCAGCGACGCCGCCGCCACTGGCCTCTTTGATATTACGCAGCGCGATTGGTCATCCGCCATCATTCGTCACGCTGGTTTGCCCGAACACATCTTCCCGGCCATCAAGTCTTCCCTCGCCGTCGCCGGTTATGTTCAGGCCGCCGCTGCCGCCGAACTCGGCATTCCCGCCGGAACCATGGTGGTCACCGGTTGTGCCGATCAACCCGCGCAGGCCGTTGGCAATGGCCTCATCCGTCCCGGCCTCGCCTCCGTCACCACCGGCAGTGGTGGTCAGGTTTTCATTCCCATCGCCCGCACCCCCGGTCAAGACCTGCCCACCGACCCCCGTCTCCACGTCTTTAACCACGCCGCTCCCGACCTCTGGTATATTCTCGGTGCCATCCTCTCCGCCGGCCTATCCCTCCGTTGGCTGCGTGATCTTACCGGTCTTGCCTCCGTGCCGGATGCCTATTCCATCCTCAGCGCCGAAGCCGCTGCCGTGCCTGCCGGAGCCGGCGGCCTCATCTTCCTGCCTTACCTCACCGGCGAACGCACCCCCCACATGGATGCCCTCGCTCGTGGTGCCTTCATCGGCCTCAGCGCCCACCATACCCGTGGTCATATCGCCCGCGCCGTCATGGAAGGCGTTTCCTTCGCCCTGCGTCAAACCTTGGAAATCAGTCGCGGCCTCGGTGCCAGCGCCTCCACCATCATCGCTGCTGGTGGCGCGGCGGAAAGTGATGTCTGGCGTAGCATTCAAGCCGACGTATTCGGCCTCCCGCTCCAGCGTACACGCCTCAAGGAACAGGCCGGGGTAGGGGCATCGCTCCTAGCCGGGGTTGGCGCTGGCGTGTATCGTGACCTCGACGACGCCTGCGCCCGCACGGTGCAGTCCGGCCCCATCACCGAACCCGACCCGCAGCGCCATGCCCGTTACGATGCCCTCTACCATCACTTTCTCGAATTGTATCCGCGTCTCAAAGGGGATTTCGCCCGCCTCAGCGCCAACTCAACCTGAGTCGCTGCTGCTCACGTCCAGTTCCATGCGTAGCCCACCGTCATCACATTGAACACCAGCCCCACCACGATCAGGAACTTATCATATGCCGAAGGGTAGGTCGGCAGCCCGAACAGATTGAAGATCAACAAACCCGCCGCCGCGATGATATTCACCCACCGGTTCACCGGTTGCTCCAGCATCAGCGTCACGAGTATCATCACAATCGGAATCAGCATGAACACCGCGATTCCCAACCACATCGCCTGCGTCACCTTCACCCCTTGGATTAACCCCGGTGTGAAGTCCCCGCTGAAAATCCGCAGCACATCCCCCAGCAAGTACACCAGCATCAGCGCCACCCACAGCGCCGCCAGCAGATAACGTGTCTCAACCATCGCTCACACTCCCTCGCTCGCCTGAACCTGAATGATCACCTTGCCCCGGCTGCGTCCTTCCTCATAGTACTTGATCGCCGCCGCCGCCTCTTCCAGCGGGTACATCCGGTCAATCACCGGCTTCACCTGTCCGGAGTCGATCAACTGCGCCACATACGCCAGATCAGCCGCGTTCGGCCTCACCAGCAGATTCGCCAACCGCTTCCCACCCCGCGAAAGCAGCGGCCCCAGCAGCAGCGACTCGAAGATTTGCCGCAGCGTCCCGCCCGTCGCCACATACGCCCCATCCGCCGCCAGTGACCGCCGGTACTCCAAGATCGGTCGGTAGCCCACCGTCGCCAGAATCAGGTCGTACAGCTTCCCGTTCTGCGTGAAGTCCTCCCGCGTATAATCAATCACGTGGTCAGCCCCCAGCTCCCGTACCAACTCCACATTCCGCGTGCTGCACACCGCCGTCACCACCGCCCCCATCGCCTTCGCGATCTGCACCGCGAACGTGCCGATCCCGCCCGAAGCGCCCTGAATCAGCACCTCATCACCCGCTTGCAGCTTCCCCAGATCGCGCAGCCCCTGCAAGGCCACCACCGCCGCTTCCGGCACACCCGCCGCCTGCTCGAAGCTCAACGTCGCCGGCATCCGCGCCAGCAGCTTCTCCGGCACGCTCACATACTCCGCGTACCCGCCCCACCGCCACCCCGACAGATCCGCGTACACCGCGTCCCCCACATGGAACTGCTGCACCGCGCTCCCCACTGCCGCCACCACCCCGGCAATATCACCCCCCGGAATGGGATTCTTCGGTGCCATCAGCCCCGACATCAGCCGCACCAGCATCGGCGTTCCTCGCACCGTCGCCGACGACGAGAAGTTCACCGCCGACGCCTTCACCGCCACCAGCACCTCATCCGCCTTCGGGGTAGGCCGTTCCACCGTCTCCAGCCGCAGC
>JAFLCH010000353.1 GCA_017303775.1 Anaerolineae bacterium
GCTGTCGGACGGCGCGAAACCGCTCGCCGCCGTCTGGGTGGGGAAGGTGAACCGGCGGTCGCTTCACCACCCCGGTCGGATGACTGATTCGCTTGACGACCTGTGGCAGCATCATGTTATCATCTCGCCTATTCGTTCACTTACTCAGGATGCTGCCGCCATGCCTCACCCCTTTGAACTCTACGATCTGCGCATTACCGTGACAGCCATCGAAGGCCGTTCAGTCTGTAGCATGCAGGTCGGTGACTATTTTGAACTCACCGAAAGTAACAAACTCCGCATCCCGCCGGATAAACATTTCTGCATCTACGCCCTCAGCGCCGTCCTGCCCTTGCTCGCCGCCAAGCAGCGCCAGCTTGCCGCCGGTGACTGGCTGGAGCGCGATTCGCTCGTCGCTTGCCCCGACCCCGACGAACGCCTCATCATGAAAGTCGAGCGCATCAACAAGCGCACCCTCGACAGCGACGACCTCACCTGACCTGAATCAAAAGCGGCTGCCTCATTCAGAGTAGCAGCCGCTCTCACTGAAAGCTTCAATCAGCGCCTTTAGTTCGTGTGGGGTGCGTCTTGCATCGCCGTGATGTGCGGGCATCCCGCGGCCACCGCCTGCGCCACAACCTCCGCCGGAATCGCCTGCTGCGCCTTCCGCTTATACCGTACAACTGCCCCCGCCGGACGGTTCGCGCCCACGCTGTACGAGCGCGTCGGATTCGGGTTCAGCAGTTCGAGTTCAAACTGTTGCAGCAGCATCGTCGTGATCAGCAGCATCTCATTGTTGGCGAAGTTCATGCCCGTGCATTTGTGCGCCCCGCCCCCAAAGCCGGTGATCGTGTACTTGTGCTGCTTCTGTTCCTCGCGCCCCGGTGCATACCGCAGCGGATCATACGCCTCGGCGTCATCAAACGTATCCGGCAGCCGGTGACCGATCTCCGTCCCCAGCAGCACCATCCATCCCTTCGGAATCCGGTAGTCGCCTACCTCGATGTCCGTCTCCGCCGCTCGCATAATCATGTCCGCCGACGGGTGCAGCCGTGTCGTTTCGTCCACCGCCCACGCCACATACTGCATCTGCGCCATCGTGCCGATGTCAATCGGCTTGCCGGGGAAGGTCTTCTCGTCGATCTCCGCCTGCACCTTCGCCAGATAATCCGGGTGCTTCAACAGTTCAACAATCGTCCATGCCGCTTGCCCCACGGTAGTCTCATGCCCCGCGAACATCAGCGCCGTGATCAACCCGATGATGATCTCGTCCGGCACAGGTGAATCATCCTTGTATCGTGCTTCCACAAAGTCTTGCAGCATATCATCATACTGGTTCGAGTTTGTGCGTCGTTCCGCGATGATCGGCGCAATGATCTCGTGCATACGGGCTTTGGCGCGGTCACGCTTGCGGAACTTGGGCAGCGGCCAGTTCGGTGGGAACACCATGTCCAGCCCCTTGTTCAAATCCTCGTACAGATCCCAGAACTCGCGCCCCATTCGCTTGCGGAAGTCCTCGCCCATAATCGCGTGTGCCGCCACATTCTGCACCACCGGCGCCAGCGACTCCACCAGATCAATCTCGCCGCTCGTGCCCAGCGAATCCAGCCACTGCTGAATCTCAACCTGCATCACCCGCACATACCCCGGCATCTTGCCGCCCTTGAACGGGGCATGCAGAATATGGCGCTGTGCGTTGTAAACTTCCGGTGAAGCCGTGAACGCGATCTCGCCGAACATCGCCCGCAGCGGCCCATACGCCTTGTCCATACGCAAATCGCCGTCCGTCTTCGTGAAGAACGTTTCAGCCGCCTCTGCTCCGGCGATGACGGCCATCTTCTTCGGCCCGATCTGGAGCGAGAAGATCGGCCCATATTTTTCGAACGATCGCTGGAAGAAAACCGAGCGGTCGCCCATAAAATCGCGCATATTGCCAATTAACGGTAATCCCGGTACTTGTGGAGGTGTTGGTTTCATTGTCGCTGTTCTATCCCGTCAAAACTCTTGAATTGCTATTACGGTAGTTGACAAATCGAGAATAGCAGATACCCTCATGAGCATAGCCTTAAACTTTTGGCACATTGTCGATTAAACGACGAAAAGTGAACTTATGTCGAGGAAAGAAAACGATCCGCGTGTCATTCGCACGCGCAAACTTCTGCGAGAATCCCTTCTCGCCCTTATTCGTTCCAAAGGGTTCGACTCGATCAGTGTGCAAGACATCACCGATCATGCCACCCTCAACCGCGCTACCTTCTACCTCCACTATGCCGATAAGCACGACCTCATGCAAAATGTCGTCCGCGATACCCTCCTTGAACTCACCCGCCTGCCCACGCCGGTTTCCCCCTCCCGCCCCGGTGTCGCCGAACCCGACCGCCTCATGATCTTTTTCACCAGCGTCTTCCAGCATGTCGCCGAACATGCCGATTTCTATCGCATCATGCTCGTTGAAGGCAGCGTCGCCGCCTTTGCCGTCCAGATGCAGGACTACATCGAACAGTACGGCCTCCGCTGGTTCGCCCGCGTTCAAACCGACCAGTTTCTCATCCAACCCACCGTCATCATGAGCAGCCTCAGCGGAGCCTACATCGGCATCGTCAAGTGGTGGCTCAGGAACAACATGCCCAACCCGCCGGAGCAAATCGCCGAGCAGTTCATGCGTCTCACCCTCCCCGGCATCCTCGCCGCCGTCCGGCAGGAAGACCGCGTTCCCGAATAGCTTCACAAGTGAGAGATCACAAAGATTCGAAATTCACGGGGCATACATGACGTGAATCACATTCACAAACCGTGCTCCGTGTTATAATTTGCCCTTGTGCAATCGAATACACCCGACACGCGCATTCAAGACGTCCCATAGAGCGTCTTTTCATAATCGACTTCTCTCGCATCTATAAGGAGCAAAACCTCGTGAATTCGGATCTGCAAACACTGGCGATCAACACCATTCGCACTCTCTCCATCGATGCCATTCAAAAAGCCGACAGCGGTCACCCCGGCCTGCCTATGGGCGCTGCCCCCATGGCCTACGCCCTCTGGACAAACCACCTGCGCCATAACCCGCGCAACCCATCGTGGGCCAACCGTGACCGCTTCATCCTCAGCGCCGGACATGGCTCGATGCTCATCTACTCCCTTCTACATCTCACCGGTTACGATCTGTCGTTGGACGAAATTAAGAACTTCCGCCAGTGGGGCAGCAAAACCCCCGGTCATCCCGAAACCCACGAAACCCCCGGTGTCGAAACCACCACCGGCCCACTAGGGCAGGGTGCTGCCAACGCCGTCGGTTTTGCGCTGGCCGAAGCCTTCCTCGCCAATTACTTCAATCGCCCCGGCTTCGAACTCGTCGATCATTACACCTATGCCCTCGTCGGTGATGGTGACCTCATGGAAGGGGTTGCCGCCGAAGCCGCCTCCCTCGCCGGTACATGGGGGCTGCACAAGCTCATCTTCCTCTACGACGACAACCAGATCACCCTCGACGGTGAAACCAGCATGACCTTCACCGAAGATGTCGACGCCCGCTTCCGCGCCTATGGCTGGCACACCCTCAAGGTCGAAGATGGCAACGATGTCAGTGCCGTCACCAACGCCATCACCGCCGCCAAAGCCCTTAACGACGCGCCCACCCTCATCCTCGTCCGCACCATCATCGGTTACGGTAGCCCCAACAAGCAGGGGACCAGCAAAGCCCACGGTTCGCCCCTCGGCAAAGATGAAATCAAGCTGGTTAAGGAAGGCTTCGGCTGGCCGCAGGAAGACTTCTACATCCCCGGTCAAGCCCTCGAACACTTCCGCGAAGCCGTCGAGAAGGGCGCGGCTGCCGAAGCCGGCTGGAACACCCTCTTTGCCGCCTATCGTCAGCAGTATCCCGAACTCGCCGCCGAGTGGGATCAGCTCATGAGTGGTCAACTCCCTGCCGGTTGGGATAAAGACATCCCCGTATTCGCCGCAGGCAAAAAGATCGCCACCCGTAACGCTTCCGGTGACGTGCTCAATGCCATCGC
>JAFLCH010000354.1 GCA_017303775.1 Anaerolineae bacterium
ATAGGTCACCCGTCGGGTTGGGTGTGAGCGGGTCAGAATATAATACGCGAGAGTATAGCACAGGAGTATTTATGCGCTCTACTATCAATCTGGCATTCAGGCGGGCAACGCGGGGCTTGGCGCATCCTTTAGAATACAGATGAGAAAATCACGGATGCATGCAATCTTTACTGAGGTAGAGATATGTGAGGGGGGGTGGGAGGGAGAGATATGAAGACTGTGCAAAATGGTTGACAAGCGGGGGGGTGTTGACTACAATATGCACAAATTAAGGTTATTAGACTATTTAACAATTCTTCGCAAAACTTTTTTACCGGCGGGGGTTGTTGTCAGTACGGTCAGACTGGGTCCTGCACGGCAGAACCTTCAAACCGTGTCAGGCCTTGACGGGAGCAGCACTAAGAAGTCTCTTCTGGGTGTTGCAGGTAACCCGGCCTGATCGCACTGGTAACAACCTCTCGCTATTTCCCACACCCGGCTGATCTCCTGAGGCCATGTCCACACAACCTGAATTTCTCCAGCCACCGTACCCTGTTCCACCCACACAATCGGGTTTGAGCCGTCGACTGCTCCTGCTAATCCTGAGCGGATTGGGCGGGATGTTGATTTGCACACTGGCGTGTATGGCGGTGCTGGTGGTGACACTGCTGCGCCCGACGCAGACGATGCCGGTGACGATCATCGTGAGCGGGACGGGGTATCAGGTGAATACGGGGTCGCAGACGGTGGGGGATGTGCTGCGAGAATTCGCGCTGACACTGAATGAAGGGGATACGGTTTCGCCGATGCCGGAGACGGTGGTCAGCGAGCAGATGGTGATTCAGGTGGAGCGGGCGCGGGCGGTGACGGTGACTGTGGACGGGGCGGCGCAGAGCATCCAAACGGTGTTCACGAATCCGAGCGACATTTTGAAGCGCGCCGGCGTGACGGTGGGCGAGAAAGACCGGATTGTGGTGGATGGGACGGAGACGGAGGCGCTGGACTTGTTGGTGTGGCCGGTGCCGGTGACGACGATTCAGATCCAGCGGGCGATCGCGGTGCGGATCGAGGCGGATGGGCGGACGATTGTGGTGGAGACGACGGCGCGGACGGTGGGCGAGGCGCTGTTCGAGGCGGGCGTGACGCTGTATCTGGCGGACACGGTGACGCCGGGGTTGAACGACGCGATTGTGCCGGATCAGGTTGTGCGGGTGGTGCGGTCGAACCCGATTTCGATTGTGGTGGACGGGGTGACGCTGGAAAGCCGCACGCAGGGAAGCACGGTGATGGACGCGCTGATCGGGGCGGGGGTGGTGCTGACGGGGTTGGATTATGCGATCCCGGATGAGATGAGTCCGCTGGTGGCGGGGATGAGCGTGCGGGTGATCCGTGTGAGCGAAAAGGTGGAGGTTGAGCAGGCGGTGATTCCGTTCGAGACGGTGTACCAGCCTGATAATACGCTGGCGTTGGATCAGAAGGTGGTGATTCAGGAAGGGCAAAACGGAGTCCAGCAGACGAATATCCGCATCCGTTATGAGAACGGGGTGGAGGTGAGCCGAGGCGCGGAGGAAAGCGGTGTGGCACGGGCACCGATCAACCGTGTGGTGGCGTATGGGACGGCGATTGTGCTGCGGGTGCTGGATACGCCGGAAGGGCCGAAGGAATACTGGCGGGTGCTGCGGATGTATACGACGAGCTACCATCCGGCGGCGCTGGGCGGGGATAATATCACGGCGACGGGGAAGGTGCTGACGAAAGGCATTGTGGGCATCGACCCGAAGATCATCCCGTATGGCACACAGGTATATGTGCCGGGATACGGGGTGGGTGTGGCGGCGGATACGGGCGGGCCGCGCAAGTTCAAGCTGTGGATTGATCTGGGTTATGATGATGAAAACTGGGTGTCGTGGTCGAAGTACACGGATGTGTATTTGCTGACACCGGTGCCGCCGAATATTGTGTATATGCTGCCGGAGTAGCTCTCCGGCTGTACCCCATGAAAGGGCTAGCAAGGCTGTGAACCCCAAATCTCTGTTGGATTCGTATGACATCATCCCCAAGAAAAGTCTGGGGCAGAACTTTCTGCATGACCCGAATATGCAGGAGAAGATTGTGGCGCTGGCGGAATTGACGGCGGATGACCGGGTGTTGGAGGTGGGGCCGGGGACGGGACTGCTGACGGAACGGCTGGCGGCGGCGGCGAAGCAGGTGATCGCGGTGGAGGTGGATGAGCGGTTGCAGCCGGTGCTGGAAGATGTGGTGGCGAGACACCCCAACTTGAGCGTGATTTACGACGATATTCTGAACGTGAACGTGAACAATTTGTTCGAGGGGCAGCCGTATGTGATGGTGGCGAACCTGCCGTATTACATCACGAGCGCGATTTTGCGGCATGTGCTGGAGGTTGATGGACGACCGAGCCGGCTGGTGCTGACGGTGCAGAACGAGGTGGCGGAGCGGTTGATCGCCAAGCCGGATGATATGAGCATCCTGAGCGTGAGTGTGCAGTTTTATGGGAAGCCGCAGATTGTGGCGCGGTTGAAGCCGAGCGTGTTCTGGCCGCGACCGGATGTGGACAGCGCGGTGGTGCGGATCGACACGTATGCGACGCCGCCGGTGGATGTGCCGGACAGCCGGTTGTTCTTCCGAGTGGTGCGGGCGGGGTTCGGGCAGAAGCGTAAACAACTCAAGAATTCGATCAGCGGGGGATTGTCGCTGGGGGCGGAGAAGACGGCAGGGTTGTTTGAGGCGGCGGGGATTGATTCGAAGCGGCGGGCGGAGACGCTGACGCTGGAGGAATGGGCGCGGCTGACACGGGCGGCGGTGCCGGTTCTGGGGATATAGGCGGTGGTGCCACGCAACTCCGGGCGAGGGTTTGCCGTATAATTAGGTAGGGATGGACTGCGGGTTCAGACCCGGTTTATTTCGCATTATTGTCCTGCAACAGACTGATGAAAAACGGTTACTATGCGCTTGCGACGACAGAATACACTTTGGTTGGCGGCTTTGGGAGCATTGGTGGCGGTGGCCGCGATTGGCGGTGCGCCGGCGGGGGCGCTGGCACTGCTGGCGGGTTTGTTCGGCGTGGCGATGGCGGCCTCGCTGATTGAACTGCAACCGCGCCGGCTGCGAGAGGCGATTCCGAGTTCGCCGTTGACACGGATGCGGATGAGTCCGCAGGCACGAGAGGCGAGCGAGCGGGCACGCCGCCGGAGCAGTTTCCTACCGGATGGGGTGACGCTGCTGGATGTGGGGTTGATCGCACTGGTGACGAGCGGGGACGGCAGCATGACGATGCGGCGCGGGCGGCATGTTTCGTTGGATGATAACGGCGTGCGGCCTTACATCACGATGTATGTTGATCCGGCGCAAGCGGATCGGAACGCGCTGATCCGGTTTGAGATCATTGACCACAATGGGCAGGTGCAGTACGTCCATGAGATGAAAACGTTCCTGCGGGACGGCGAGATGAATATTCTGGCGGATACACAACTGCCGCTTTACGGGAATGCGCGCCTTCCGGGGGCGGGCGAGTGGGATTTGAAGGTGTCGGTGGATGGGATGACGCTGGGGTTTTTGAGCTTCAGCACGTCGCCATCGGTGGAAGAACGGAACCGGCAACTGGCACGTGAGGCGGATGGGACGGCATACCGGCTGCAAGATGATATGGATGACTCCGCGCCGGTGAGCCTTGAGGATTTGATGCGCGAACAATCCCGTAACCGGAACCAGAGGCGGTAGGAGGCAGGATGCGTAATTCACAAAATTCGCGCTTCTGGGAGATCATCGGCGGGCTGCTGCTGTTGTTTGTGGGGTTGAGTTCGATAGCCGGTAACGCTTTTTTCGCGTTTATGCTGATGGGCGTGGGCGCGTGGCTGCTGTACCGGCAGTGGCAGCAGAACGAGGGTACGGTTCACTTCCCGAACTTGTTCAACCAACAACCTCGCGAGGATGAAGAAGCGTACTATGAGCCGGAGGAAGCGCCACGCCAGACCGGCGCGGA
>JAFLCH010000355.1 GCA_017303775.1 Anaerolineae bacterium
GCGTCTTCACGCATGTGGCCGCTGCGTGAGAAATCGCTGATCCGGTTCGGGGATGAGCCGCTGCTGGTGACCCAGTTGAAACGGTATGTGGCGTTGGGGCTGCGCGAGGTGGTGATTGTGGCAAGCCCGGATAACCGGGCGGATATTGAAGGGCTGGCGCGCGGGGTGGCTAACCTGAATGTGCAGATTGTGGTGCAGGAAGAGCCGAAGGGGATGGGGGACGCGGTGCTGAAGGTTGAACCGGCACTGGCGAACCGAGCAGACGGCGCGATTTACATCACACAGGTGCATGATGTGGTGGATGACCGGCTGCACCTCGATATGCTATCGGCGCACCGGAATTACCCACAGGCGACGTATCTGGCGGGGTACGAGATGGAGGAATACTTCCCCGGCGGGTACTTGATTGTGGACGAGCACGGACGGATCAGCGGGGTGGTGGAGAAGCCGGGGGCGGATAAGCGACCGAGCAAACTGGTGACGTTCGTGGCGCACGTCCACAGCAGCGCACGGGCGCTGTTCGAGGCGATTAAGGCGGAATACGCGAAGGATGTGCCGACGGATGATCATTATGAGCGGGCGATGGACGCGCTGATGAAGCAGCAGGTGTACCAAGTGGTGCGGTACAACGGGCATTGGAGCGCGCTGAAGTTCCCGTGGCATGTGCTGGATGTGATGAATTATTTCCTCGACCAGTTGAAGGGGAAAGGGCAGCAGGTGGCGGCGGACGCTTACATCGCCAAGACGGCGACGCTGGTGGGCGATGTGTACATCGGCGCGGGGGCGAAGGTTTTCCCCGGCGCGGCGGTGGTGGGGCCGGCGTATGTGGGGGCGGGGGTAATTGTGGGCAACAACGCACTGGTGCGCAACTCGATGGTGCTGGACGGGTGCGAGGTGGGCTTTACGACGGAGATCGCGCGGAGTTATGTGGGCGACCACTGCGGGATGCACGCCTGCCGGGTGCTGGATTCGGTGTTCGCGCCGAGGGTGAATTTTTCGGCGGGATGTACGACGGCGAATCTGCGGATTGACCACGGCGAGGTGAGCAGCGTGGTGAAGGGGAAGAAGATGGGCAGCGGGCGGAATAAGCTGGGCGCGATCATCGGGCAGGGGGCGTTCATCGCGGTGGACGCGATGACGATGCCGGGGGTGAAGATCGGCGAAGGGACGCAGATCGGGCCGGGCACCCATGTGATTCATGATGTGTTGGACGGCAAGCGGGTGTATGTGAAGCAGGAATTGGTGATCAGCGATTGATGAAGCTGTTGATATAGGGATAGAACGAGGACTTATGAGCGATATACAAGGAAGCAAAAGTCTGACGATGGAGCGGCCTGAACGGGACGCGAAGGGCGAACGGGCGCTGACGCTGGCGCTGGTGATTACGGGGGTGCGGTGCATTTTGCAGTACGCGCTGCTGCCTTTCGTGCTGCCGCTGCTGGGGGTGGCGGGGACGTTCTCGGTGCCGATCACGACGGTGTTCACGATTGTGTCGATCAGTTCGAGCATTTACAGCATCCGGCGGTTGTTCCGGGTGAATTACCGGCACAAGTGGGCGTATGCGCTGGTGGCGGTGACGGCGATCGTGATCGCGGTGTCGTTCCTGATGCTGGACGCGGCGGCGATGCGGTAAGCGGCGGCGGGGTTTTGCAGCAGCAGCGGCAGCGGCGCGAGTGAGTTACAAGTTATCAGTTACAAGTGGGAAACGCCTACTGAGGCGAAGAGCAGACCCTTGCCAAGGGCTTAGCAGCGTTTGTCGTCGTCGTCGTCGTCGTCGCCGACAAAGAATGCGGCGGGAATGAGGGAGGACGGCGCAGACAAGCTCAGAATATCACCCCTTAACGGTAGTTAATGCCAATTGGTGAGGGGGAGATGGCTGGAGTGGCGTCATTGGCGGCAGTGGCATTGGCAGCGGGATGCCAAGAAGTTACCAGTGGGAGAGGCCAACTGAGCCAAGTTCCGACCCTTGCCGGAGGGGTTGGCGGCGGCGGCGGCGGCGTGGCGGTGAAATGCGGCGGGAAACCCCCTCCTGCGCTACGCGCTTCCCCAAGGCGTTAGGGGAGGAAAAATACAGATGGCGTGAACAAGGCCGCCACAGGGGTCGGATGGGTATGTGCCGGATATGCGGTTGTTAAGCTGCGCGCGTCACCCCCTCCGGCACTTCGTGCCACCCGGCAGCCGCACAAGGCGCTGCACGCCGTAAACGAGGGAGACAAAGGCGAGAAGAGACGCTGATTACAGTGTAAAGGAAAATGAGGGCGTTAGGGTGACCATTTGGAAGAACATTTGGTAACTCTTTTCGGGGTGAATCACTAACCATTTTGAGGGAAGCGGATTGTTAAGATGGTTGGGAGATGGTTAGAGAATGGTTTGTGGACAAACCTAAAGTAAACTTTTTTCATAATGATGGTGCTTGAGCGAGCGAAGCATCTGGAAGAACAAGAGGGTGAATTATGGCGGATGTGAGTCCGAAGATTTTCAAAAAGTATGATATCCGAGGGAAGGCCGAGGGCGCGGACGCGGTGGTGACGCCGGTGGTGGCGCGGCTGGTGGGGCTGGCCTTCGGGACGGTTTTGCGACGAGCCGGACAGGGGCAGCGGGTGGTGGTGGGATATGACAACCGCCGAAGTTCCGAAGGGCTGGCGCAGGCGTTGATGGACGGGTTGGCGGCGAGCGGATGCGCGGCGGTGAACGTGGGGTTGGTTTCGACGCCGACGGTGTACTGGTATGAAGCGAGCGAAGGGTTTAACGGCGGGGTGATCGTCACGGGAAGCCATCTGACGCCGGAGCAGAACGGGTTCAAGATTCGGGCGCTGGGGCAGAATGTGTACGGCGACGCGATTGTTGAACTGCGTGAGATGATCGTGAAGGATGATGTGGAGACGGCGGCAGGCGGTTCGATTGAACGCCGAGAGGGGGCACGGCAGCCGTATATTGATGATCTGGCGGGGCGAATCCGGATGGGACGAGCGCTGAAGGTGGTGGTGGACGCGGGGAACGGCACGGGCGGGTTGTTCGGGCCGGAACTGCTGCGGCGGTGGGGGCATACGGTGGATTGTTTGTACTGTGAGCCGGACGGGAATTACCCGAACCATCAGCCTGACCCGCAGGACGCGAAGAATATGCAGGCTCTGGGGGAGCGGGTACGGGCGATTGGGGCGGATGTGGGCATCGCTTTTGACGGGGACGCTGACCGGATGGGGGCGGTGGATGAACAGGGAAATATGATCGTGGCTGACCGGATTCTGGCGCTGCTGGCGCGGGACTTGCTGAAGCGGCACGCGGGCGCGGCGGTGGTGGCGGATGTGTTGAGCAGTCAGGTGCTGTTCGACGAGGTGACGGCGCACGGCGGCGAAGCGGTGATGTGGATCAGCGGGCATTCGTTGATTAAGGCGAAGATGGCTGAGATCGGGGCGCTGCTGGGCGGGGAGATGAGCGGGCATATCTTCCTCGGCGAGGATTATTATGGATATGACGACGGGTATCTGGCGGCGGGGCGACTGCTGCAACTGCTGGCGGGAGGGGATGAGCCACTTTCGGCGCTGAACGCGAGCATCCCGACGCTGTACAGCACACCGGAATATCGCCCGCACTGCCCTGACGAGGCCAAGCAGACGGTGATTGATGGGGTGAAGGCGGCGCTGGCTGACAAGGGCGAGGTGGTGGATGTGGATGGGGTGCGGATCAAGTTTGAGCGGGGGTGGGGTTTGCTGCGGGCGAGCAATACCGAGCCGGTGCTGAGCTTGCGATTCGAGGGGGAGACGGAAGCGGACGCGCTGGGCTACCGCGATTTGTTCGTGGGGGCGCTGGCGCAATTCCCGATGGTGGAGAAGATTGGAACGGGCGGAGGGTAGACCCCTCCGCGCCGGTTGTGACGATCAGGTGGCGGCAATGACGGCGGCTGTGTCTTGATGGCGGAGGATGACGAGATACCAACCGAGAAAGAGCATGAGAGCGAGCGAGTCGGTTTGGGC
>JAFLCH010000356.1 GCA_017303775.1 Anaerolineae bacterium
GTCCTCCGGCTCATGAACCCCAGCCCCAGCCCCACGAACAGCGGGTACAGTGTCCACGCATACGCCCAGCTTTCCCAGTGATTGGTCATATTCTGGTAAAACAGGATCGCGCCTGTCCCCGTGATGATCGCCCCCGGAATAGCCAGCCCGGCTTGATTCTTCCCGCCCGTATACGCGAAGTACAGGAAGATCAACCCCGGAATGATGATGAAGAACGGCCACAACCAGCCGAAGAAAAATCCCAGATCAAAAATCTGCGCCGCGAGGAAAAACACCCCCAGCCCGATCAATACGGCAGCCGCTACCGGACGCCCCTTGCTCTCGTTCATCGTAATCCCCCATCCTCTACCACTCAATGTGCGGACATTCATTGATCATCTATACGCACACCGCGCCAGCAGGGTTGCGCCGAATCAAAAGCGCACCCTCAACGAGTGCGCTTCTTCCATCCAACCAATCGCCGTCCTATTCAGCCAGCAGTCGGGCGTTGTCGCTGTCCCAGAACACATTGACCAGATCGCCCTTGTTGAAGTACGTGTCCGAGCGCAGCCCGTAGTTCTGCACCCGCACGATCAGCTCCATATTCTTATCCTTACCGATGCCGATCCGGTAGCGTGTGTCCGTCCCGATGTAAATGTCTTGCAGAATTTTACCCGTCACGATGTTGATGTCCGGGTCACGCAGCAGCGCCGTCTTATAAGCATCCGCGCTGTCGCTCGTCCCGTCCTGATACTTCACCGGCCCGCTCACCGGGAACAGGTTCAGCTTCTCCGGACGAATAGCGATAGTACAGTTGCACGGTGCGGTCAGGTGATCGGCTTCCAACGCCACCGCCCGCATCGTCGTTTCCTCGTCCAGCCGGACGACAGCGTACTTATCCCGCTTCTCGATATACTCCCCGTCGATGAAGTTCGTCTCGCCGATGAAATCCGCCACGAACTTGGTCGTCGGCGTCTCGTAAATCTCTTCCGGCGTCCCCACCTGCAAAACCTTCCCCTTGTCCATCACCGCGATGCGGTCAGCCATCGTCATCGCTTCTTCCTGATCATGCGTGACGAAGATGAACGTGATGCCGAGGCTCTTCTGCATCCCCTTCAGTTCATACCGCATATCCTCGCGCAGCTTCAGGTCGAGCGCCGAAAGCGGCTCGTCCAACAACAGCACCTGTGGCCGCTTCACCAGCGCCCGCGCCAGTGCCACACGCTGCTGCTGCCCGCCGGACATCTGTCGTGGGCGGCGGTCACGGACGTGCGGAAGCTGAACCAGTTGCAGCGCCTCTTCAGCGCGCGCTTTGGCCTCTGCCTTCTTCACGCCTTCCATCTCCAGCCCGAACATCACATTTTGCAGCGCCGTCATATGTGGGAACAGCGCATAATCCTGAAACACCGTGTTCACAGGACGGTGGAACGGCGGGACATCTTGCACCGCTTTACCCCGGATCAGGATCTTGCCCGAAGACGTGTCCTCGAATCCGGCGATCATCCGCAGCGTAGTCGTCTTGCCGCACCCGCTCGGCCCCAACAGCGCGAAAAACTCGCCGTCGTTGATCTGCAAGGAGACTTCATCCACAGCCCGTACCATCCCCTCACCGCGCGGGTTCGGGAATTCTTTGACGACGTTTATCAGTTCGACATCATAATCAGCCATAGCCTTCGTCCCGTTTACACACTACCGGGCAGGATATAAATTGACCTGCCCACCGCTAAAATTGGCCGCTCATTGACCGAGCAGCGTCTTCAGTTCTGTCCACGCATCGTTGTACAGCCGCGTCGCCTCGCCCAGATCACTCACATCGAAGAGCCGTTCGCTCACTTCCTCGTCCGGGTACACGCTGGGGTTGCTCAGCAGCGCCTCGTCGATCAGCGCTTCATCAATCGCCTTCTGGTTCGGCGTCAAATAAGCGGTGTAATTGCTGATGTCCGCGCCCACCTGTGCGTCCAAGATATAATCCATGAACGCCAGTGCCAGTTCAGGATGCGGCGCGTCCTTCGGCATTGCGAGGTTATCCATCCAGCGAATCGTGCCTTCAACCGGGATGATGTAATTGAACTTCCCGGCACAGTTCTGTTCGGGGTTACTCTCGCAGCCGTCCATGATCTGGAAAATATCCCCGCTGAATTCCATCACAATATCAACCTCACCGGAGAGCAGCTTTTCCTGCCCGTCATCATTGTGGATCGTGCGCACATTCCCCCCGCGATCCAGCAGGTAATCGCGCGCCGCCCCGATCAAATCCGGATCAGTCGTGTTCGGGTCTTCGCCCATCAAATGCAGCGCCAGCCCCAATACCGCGTGTGGGTCTTCGATCCAACCCACATTCCCGCTGTAATTCCACATCGCTTCCCACGAGCTAATATCGCCGCCCACCGCCTCGCGGTTGTAACCAATCCCGAAGGTTCCCCACTGGTAAGGAACGGTGTACACATTCCCCACATCATAACTGGGGTTCGTCAGCGGTTCGGAAATGTTGGCGAAGTTCGGAATCTTGCTCAGGTCAATCGGCTGCAACAGCCCCTCGCGCACCATCTGCTCGACCGACGACCCCGTCGGAACCACGAGGTCATAGCCGGGGTTACCCTGTCGCAGCTTGGCGATCAACTCTTCATTGCTGCCGAAGTTATCTTGGTTCACCGTCACACCGCACAATTCGCCGAAGTCGGCGCGCGTGTGTTCGGCTTCATACGTTGTCCAGTTATACCAGTTCAGCACGCGGTCGTTTTCCGGTAGGCTCTGCACCAGTTCAACGATCTCTGGCGGACACGTCCAGCTCGTCCGCGATGCAGCATCCTGCGCGTTCACAGTCAAACCACTCAGCAGGGTGATGAGGAGAAGGAGAATCAGGGTGCGTAACCGTGCCATCCGTTAACGTCCTTTCTTGCAGCCGATTTCGCAATCAGCCAGCGTGCTTTTGTGAAACGAAAAGTGAAAGGGCAGGTATTGCACCCGCCCTTTTTGAGATACTCAAAAACCGGCTATTGTCCCAACAGCGTTCGCAGTTCCAGCCACGCATCATTGTAGAGGCGTGCAACTTCATCGCCCAGATCAATCGTGCTGAACAACGTTTCGTTGGTTGCTTCATCAGGATAGATGACAGTCGATTCCAGATATTCCGGCAGGATCAACTCTTGGTCGATCGCTGCCTGATTCGGAGTGGCGTAAGCTGTATAGTTGCTGATGTCCGCGCCCACCTGTGCGTCAAGAATGTAATCGATGAAAGCGTGCGCGAATTCCGGGTGCGGCGCGTCCGTCGGGATCGCCAGATTATCCACCCAGCGGACACCACCCTCTGCCGGAATGACATACGCGTACTTGCCCGCGCAGTTCTGTTCAGGGTTGGCCTCGCAGTTGGCGATGATTTGGAAGATGTCACCGCTGTACTCAATCACCATATCCACTTCGCCGCTCAGCAGCTTTTCCTGCCCATCGTCCTGCGCGATAGAACGAACATTCCCGCCGCGGTCGATCAGGTAATCACGCGCTGCACCGATTTCATCAGGATTGGTGGTGTTCGGGTCAAAACCCTGTAGCCGCAGCGCGAAGCCCAGCATGTTACGCGGGTCTTCAATCCACGCCACGTTGCCGCCAAAGCTCCACATATCTTCCCAACTGGTCACTTCCTTGCCCACGGCCTCGATATTATAACCAATCGCCATCGTTCCCCACTGATAGGGAATGGTATACATATTCTCCGGGTCATATTCCGGCCCTTGCAGCGCCTCGGAAACATTTACGAAGTTCGGAATCTTGCTCAGATCCAGAGGCACCAGCATACCTTCACGTACCATCTGCGGGACGACAACACCTGTCGGCACGACGATGTCATAGCCGGGGTTGCCTTGGCGCAGCTTGGCGATCAACTCTTCATTGCTGCCAAAGTTGTCTTCATTGACGGTAATGCCGCACAGCGCTTGGAAATTGGAACGGGTAT
>JAFLCH010000357.1 GCA_017303775.1 Anaerolineae bacterium
GCGGCTTGAGCGGAGTCAGGGTTGTAGAGAATTTTGTGGATGGTGCCAATTTCCCATTCTACGATGTATAGGAGGCCATCGGGGCCGACGGTGACATCAATGGGGCCATAGATGCCAATATCGGTGCGGAAACGGGCAAACGGCTGCCATGTACCACGGAAGCTGCCTTCACCATCCGGCGTGAGTGAGACGTGGACAACCATTCGACCCGTGGAGACTCCCAAGTTGGTGGGGGCGGCTGCACCTGTACCTAATTGGGCGATATAGACGCCACGATATTCGGGCGGGTATTGATCGCCATCATAGTAGGTGAGGCCGCTGGTGGCGGAAGAGGTAAATAACTCGGTCACAGGGGCGGTGTATTCAGTGCCTGAACCGGCGATGCCGTAGACATAGGGGAAGCCATAGTTTTTGCCCTGCTGGACGTGGTTGAGTTCTTCCGGCGGGAGATAGTGCAGGTTGTAGTCGAGTTCGTCGGGGCTGTTATCCGCCGAGAAGAGATCGCCATCCGGGGAGAAGGCGAGGTCGTAGGAATTGCGGAAACCGGTGGCGAAAATTTCCTGACCGGTTCCATCGGGATTCATGCGAAGGACGGAAGACTCGAAGCGTTCCTGAAGCGGGCCGTGATCGGTGGTTGAGCCGATGGTGACGTAGAGTTTGCCATCAGGGCCGAAGGCGATGCCATTGTTGGAATGGAAGGTGTGCTGCCACGTGGGTAAGCCCTCGATGATGGGCTGGAAGTTATCCCATACACCGTCCGAGTCCGAGTCGGTGAGGAAGCTGACGCGACCCGCATCGGAGATATAGATGTTGCCCTCGTGGAGCGCCATGCCGACGGCATAATTCATGCGGTCACCGGGGTCTTCAAAGATGATGGTGGCGGTTTCGGCAACGCCATCCGAGTCGTCATCGGTGAGGCGGACGACGCGACCATCCAAGCTGAGGACGAGCAGCGCACCGTCAGGGTCGAAGAGGGCGACGGTGGGCTGGGTGATGGGGAGGCGGGCATATAGTTCGGAGGTGAAGCCGGGGGGCAGCTCCATGACATCCAAGCGGATGGCATCCATGGTGAAGGTGTGTTCGGGCGGGGCGGCGCTGATTTCCTGCGCGGGTTGGTCTCCGGTACCTTTTTTGAGGACGGCGACAGTCCAGAAGAACTGACCGGGCTGCTGGTAGAGCAACCAACTGGCGAGTTCCATGCTGGTTTCCTGAGTCCACGTGATGCCGTAGGGCGGCTCGCCTTCATGCCAGACGCGCACATCGAAGACTTCATCTTCGGCGAGGGGGCGATGCCACTGCCATTGAAGTTTGACTTCGGCGACATTGGTGAAGGTGTTTTGATCGGTAGGGGTGAGCAGGGTGACGGGTGTCCGTTCGGCTTGATCGGCCTGAGCGGTTTGGGTGGCCGCGAGGAGGGATGGTAGGTCGGGGGTGGGTTCAGGCGTGGTGGTGCAGGCGGCAAATAGGATACACACAACGATCAGTGAAAGATGTTTGAGGTGAAGCAAGGTAATACCCTGTTAACTCTAGAACTTGATAAGCCAAGTGATTTTAGGAAGTGATGCGGTAGGCGGCAAGTGATGTGTGATAAGTGTCAGTAAATTTTGGTGTGGGGTGTGTGCCAGTATTCCGCGCCGTCCTTCTGGCGATTGAGGAGACCGGAGTCGAAGAGTTCACGGCGGAGAAGGGCGGGATCGGTAAAGGTATGCCACTGATTGAGGAGGTTGTTGACCTCGCGTTCCGTATAGATTTTGCCCGGTTCGAAGCGGGTGGCGAGATATTGTAGGGCGACGAGCTGCAGGGCGCGTTTGGACGGCCATGTTTGGAGGCGACCTTCGGAATCCAGATGGTTTTTGAGGGCGGTCAGATCGGTCATGTGCTTTCGCTTCCGTTTCGAGGTGGTGGTGTACTTTTGGGAGCCGGTTTGGGGTCGTCAATGCTGCCATTGTGACGAGTCATGGCGATTTCGATGCCCTCGATGAGCCATGTTTCTACGGCGTCGGCGGCACGATCTATGACCTGCGCGGCGAGGATGGCATCGTCGCCCTTAAAGACGCCGAGGACATAATCTCTGGCCTGCATCTTGCCGGGGGGACGACCGATGCCAAACCGCAAG
Source organism: Anaerolineae bacterium (assembly GCA_017303775.1). Lineage (GTDB taxonomy): Bacteria > Chloroflexota > Anaerolineae > Aggregatilineales > Phototrophicaceae > CFX2. The sequence goes on from JAFLCH010000357.1 coordinate 2,117, forward strand.
CGGCTGAACTCCTGCGTGCCGAGATGCTGGATGACGCTCTTGACACCGTTTTGACCTCCGGCGCTGCCTGATTTACGCAGGCGGACGGTGCCGAGGGGGATGTCGAGATCGTCGCAAACGACGATGAGATGGTCGGGTTCGATTTTGTAGAAATCCACGAGGGAGCGGACGGCTTCCCCGCTGAGGTTCATGTAGGTTTGGGGTTTGGTGAGAATGACCCGTTTGCCACGGATGAGGCCGGAAGCGGACTGCGCTTTGCGCTCGGTTTTGGCGAAGGACAGACCATAGCGACGGGCAAGTTCTTCCACGACTCGAAAACCGACATTGTGGCGGGTTTGTTCGTAGTCCTTGCCGGGGTTGCCGAGGCCGATGATGAGATACCAGTCTGTCATAAGGTGTGGTGTGCCTGATTGCTTATTGAGAGAAGGATAGCAGAGTGTGATGGATTTCTGTAGGGGGGATGGGAGAAGGCTCAGGCTGAATTTTGCTTCTGGCGATTGTGTAGGATGACGTCGTAAGCCTGTGCTAAGGAACTGACGACGAGTATAGTGGTCATATCCGGAAAGACCATGGCCGCAAAGCGAACGAACTGTTTGAGGGCTGTGCTGCGGGAGACGAGTATGACTGTGCCCAGAGTCTGCGGGCTTTGTTGATAGGTGGTGTAGAGTACATTGAGGCCACTGAGGCCGGGAAAGGGAATGGCTTCGAGGAGGTCGGCGATGACATCATAAGGGGGCGTATCTTGTTGATTGACGAGGTTCAATTCTTCTTTGAAGGCTTCGGCGTATTCTGCCCATGTCCATGCGCCTTGCATTTTGTAGATGATGATGTGCTCGTACTTTTCCGACCAATGAACCTGTATCGACACGATTAGGACGCTCCACTTTCCAACTTAGCACGCAAGGAGTCATTGTGATGACCATAGGCGTTGAGGGCTTCGAGCCACGCGTTACGCATTTCATCCGAGACCATTTGCAGGTAGAGGGGCGCACCGCGGCTGAAATAGTCCTGCGTGACGCCGTACCAGTGGGTGAGGCCGAGGTCTGGCCCGACCTGCTGGATAAAGGCTACCAGTTGTGCCTCGGAAGTGGTGCGGAGGGCGAAGGTGAGGACTGCATAGCCCTGCTGGCTGATGTTGATGGGGGCGACAGCGACCAATTCACAACCCGCATCGGCAGCAGCATGCATGAGGGCGTGAAAGTCGGTGTTGGGGCGGATGACCCAACCACAAGCGAAATATAGATCGGCCAAAATATTCCCTACGAGCGCTCGTTAACCTTATAAGGTTAGCAGAAGCGAGGCGCTGGAAGCAATACCCGTCTGTGGTAATCAGGCGGGCTGGCGATCTCCTTTGAACTGCGTTTCGTAGAGGTGGGCGTAGAGGCCATCTTGACCGACAAGCTGGTGGTGTGTGCCTTTTTCGACGATGCGACCACGATCCATGACGAGGATTTGATCGGCGGCGAGGATGGTGCTGAGGCGGTGGGCGATGACGATGCTGGTACGTCCGGCCATGACGGTGGCGAGGGCATCTTGGATGAGGGATTCGGATTGGCTGTCGAGATGGCTGGTGGCTTCATCCAGAACGAGGACGCGGGGATTTTTGAGGATGACGCGGGCGATGGCAATGCGCTGTTTTTCGCCTCCGCTGAGGCGATAACCGCGTTCACCGACGACGGATTCGTAAGCATCGGGCAGCCCCATGATGAAGTCGTGGATGTTGGCGGCTTTACAGGCGGCGACGATTTCGTCAC
>JAFLCH010000358.1 GCA_017303775.1 Anaerolineae bacterium
AAGAACTGGTCGTGCTCGGCGTCAATCAGGCCATCGAACAAAGTCAGGAAATGGCCGCTCGCCGTATGGAAGGCATCACCGGCGGGCTTGGGGATAACCCCCTGCTCAGTGGTCTGCTCGGCAGTTAGTACAGCCAAATCTCATATCTTGAATTGGCAAAGGGCGAACCCACCGATTCGCCCTTGTCATTTTCTACCCTCACGCGTCGTCCCCTTCAGCCCAACCTGCGGATACCCATATGCGTGATTTCTTCGCTCGCCATCCCGATCTCGCTGTCGCACTTCTGCTGCTCATTTGTGCCTTTGCCTTGTTTTTCCCTTATCTCGTGCAGCCCGAATCGCTCATGCTGCCGCGTTCCGGTTTGACGACCGATATGCTCACCTATAATTGGCCATCGGTATCATTCTTTCGCCAGAGTCTCAATGAGTATGGTCAAATCCCGCTCTGGCAGGGGACATCTTCCGGCGGGCTGCCCACTATCGGTAATCCAGCCATCCGCCTGTTCTACCCACCCCAGTTGTTAATGTCTTTCCTTCCCGTCCCAATCCTCTGGGGATACGCGCTCCTGAACGTGTTTCACTTCTGGCTCGCCGGGATAGGCGGATACGGCTTGGCGCGTTCAATCCTCAAGCTCGGCTTTCCGTCTTCTATTGTGGTCGCGCTCTTGGTCATGCTCACGCCCCGCCTTAGCTCCAATGTCGTTGGGGATGTCGGGTATACCCATGGGCTGTGCTGGTTACCACTTTGCTTACTCTGGACTCGCCTCGCCTTGGATCGGCTTTCATGGCGTTGGGCGATGGCAGCCGGCCTCGCCTTAACCGCTATCTATCTCAATAACATCCAATTCATCCTGTACGGGGGCTGGTTGGTTGGTCTCTATCTCACCTTCAAGCTCATCTGCTGGCGTATCGATCATCAACCTTTCGGTGTTGCCTTCCATCTTCTCTGGATTACAGCTACTATTTTTGTCACCTTTATTGGCCTGTCAGCCTTTAACCTCTTTCCCTTTGTCAGTTACTTGCCTTACCAATCACGGCAGGCCATGACCTTAGCCGACGCAAATTATTTGGCGCTGCCGCCGGTTGCACTCATAAACACCTTGTTCCCGATTGCCCAAAAATTTCCCGAATGGGAAGTCTATTCCGGGCTTATTCCTCTTATATTCGCGCCGCTTGCCTTTCGTTTTGCGCCGCACCGCGAGCTAGTTATCTGGCTGGGGCTGTTGATCTTCGCGGCTCTGTTTTCGCTGGGGAGTGTCACTCCTCTCTATGATTTGATGTTCTACAGCGTTCCCGGCTTCAGTCTCCTGCGCGTTCCCGCCCGTATGTGGTATGTTGCGGCCATCGCCTTAGCCATGCTTGCAGGGCTAGCCATCGACGGACTCCTTCACCGTCGTCCGCTCTCAACTCGCACGGGTTATTGGTTGCTCGGCAGTGCGCTGCTCATCAGCCTCATAACCATCATGGGACGTTTTATCACCCGCCGTCCCGATGAATTGGATTGGATGCTGGGAATTGTTGCAGCTCTTGGAATACTCTTCCTATTAATAATCTTCAAGTTGTGGCAGCGCGGGCGTGTATCGGCTCGGCTGCTAAGTGCTGCTTTTATCATTGCCGTGGTCGTTGATCTTTTCCCGCTGGATCTCGCCTTCGCTGCACCCGCCCCCATCAGTGATTTCATCAACCCGCCTCCCATCGTCCAGAATATGATTCAGCGCGCCGGAACAGACTTGTATCGTGTCTACAGTATGCGCCGCGAAATCACCGACTCCGTAGCGGCGCACAATCAACTTCAGACTGTAGAAGGTCTGAATTCGTTCCAATTTGCTTCCTATTCCCAATTTGTTCGTCAGGCAGCCGATTGTCAGTTGGAAGGGTTGGCCGCGGCCAGTCCCCCGTGCGTCTCCAATGAAATTGCGCCGGATGCGTGGCGGAATACCCATCCCGATCCCTTCTTGCTGGGGCTTCTGAACACGCGCTATCTGATCACTGCTCTAGATACACTGCCCGATCCGTCGTTCCAGCGGGTCGAAACTGTTGGGGATTTGCACCTCTTTGAAAATCGCACATTTCAGCCGCGCGCATTTCTAGCCGGTCGTGCTCAACAGGTTGAAGGCAATTTACTTGCGCAGTTAGCGGAAATCGCGAATCCGAATGTGGTATTGCTAGAGGCAAATCAGCCAGTTGATTTTGTGCTGCCCGACAATGATTTTACCGGAGTAGGGAATATCCTTCGTTATACACCGAACGAAGTCATAATACAGGCAGATATGCCGGATGCGGGTTTGCTCGTTTTAGGTGATCCTTGGATACCGGGTTGGGTAGCCGAAATGGAAGGTCAGACCTTGCCGGTTTTTCGAGTAAATGGGGCGCTTCGCGCTGTTTATTTGACGTCTGGTTCGCATACCGTGAATTTTGTATTCCGCCCTCCGGCCTTGTTGTTGGGGCTTTTCATGAGCGCTGCGACAGCCGTTATGTGTATTTGTCTTATCCTTTTTAGTCGTTCAAAGAAAGTGATTGGGTGACTTAATAATGACCAAAGCGGTTCCTGAACCTGTCACAAAATTGGTGGATGCCTTTGCGCGTTTACCCGGCATCGGCCCCAAAACTGCCTCTCGTCTTACCTATTATTTGTTACGTGCGCCGGATGAAGTGACGAATAAACTGGCCGATGCGCTCACCAACCTCAAGAGTCAGATTAAGTTCTGCTCGACTTGCTTCAACATCACATTGGATGACCCGTGCCCCATTTGCAGCGACCCGCGCCGCGATCATCATCTCATCGCTGTTGTCGAAGAACCTCTCGATGTGCTCGCGCTCGAAAAGACCGGCGTTTTCGACGGCGTCTATCATGTCCTCCATGGAGCAATTTCCCCCGTGAATGGCATTGGGCCGGATGACCTCAAAATTCGTGATCTCGTCAAACGAGTCGAGCAGGGCGATGCTGTCGAAATCGTCATTGCCACCAACCCCGGTCAGGAAGGGGATGCCACCGCCTTCTACATTCATAAGGAACTGAAACCCAAAGGGGTGAAGATCACCCGTTTGGCACGGGGTCTACCTGTTGGTGGTGACATCGAATATGTCGACGCGGTCACGCTCAGCCGTGCTTTGCAAGGCCGCAGCGAGTTGTAGCCTTCTGCCTAGTCATCGTCATCGTCATCATCGTCCCTTTGATTATGATTGGGGGCATTGCCGCTGTTGCCCGGTGCGGCTCCCCCCTCGCAGCGTTGTCGCCAACCGTTGGCGTTCGCCCATGGGGGTGGGGGATTCTGGCAGCTTTCGTTATCGCGCCATACCTCACCGGTCTGCGAGTTGATCTCTACATTGTTCTGAACGAAGCGAATACTCAAGACCGTGATGACGACCGTCGTCGCTTCGGGCTGAAGCCGTCCTTCGACTCGCACAATGTCCCCGATTTGGATGCCCTTGAGAATAGGATCATCTGTCGCTAATTGGATGACCTGATTGTAAATCCTGATCGTATTGCCATCGATCGTTTCCACCGGCCCTTCGATCACAACAATCGAAGGATCATTAACCACAGCCGTTGGCGTGTAACGAGGGGTAATCGTCGCCGTTGCCGTTGCGCTTGCCTCGGCTGTAATATCCCTCACCGTCGGAGTCGGGGTTGCGCTCGGTTGTGGTGTTGCGGTGAGCGTTAGCGTGAGGGTCGGTGTTGCTGATGGGGCAGGTACGACAGCGTTTTGCCCTTGTGCCGAAAGGATCACTCCGATGATGAATGCCGCGATGATGATCACAACCCCAACGATACCAATCACAATCGGCAGCGGAACGCTGGGGACGGTTGGCGTATCTTGAACCGGCAGCGGAACATCCATCGCCTCCAGCATCCGGTCACGAATCGCG
>JAFLCH010000359.1 GCA_017303775.1 Anaerolineae bacterium
ACTGTTCGATGTCGATGCGACGGCGCGCCACACCGGTTTCCATGGCGGCTTCGGCCACGGCAGGGGCTAACCAGAGCAGTACACGCGGATCGAGCGGCTTGGGAATGAGATAGTCACGCCCGAACTTGAGGGCGGTCAGGCCATAGGCACTGAGGACGCTATCCGGCACATCTTCGTGCGCCAGCGCGGCTAAGGCACGGCTGGCGGCCAGCTTCATCTCCTCATTGATGGTGCGGGCGTAGACATCCAGCGCGCCACGGAAGATGAAGGGGAAGCCGAGGACATTGTTAATCTGGTTGGGATAATCGCTGCGGCCTGTGCCGATGATGGCATCCGGGCGCACCGCCAGCACATCTTCCGGCATGATTTCCGGCGTGGGGTTGGCCATCGGGAAGATGATGGGGCTGGCCGCCATGTGCTTGACCATGTCCTGCTTGCAGACGCCGGCGATGCTGAGGCCGAGGAACATATCCGCGCCAACCAGCGCTTCGGCCAAAGTGCGGCGGTCGGTTTCGGCGGCGAACATGGCCTTGTATTTATCCATGCCGACCTCGCGCCCTTTATACACCACGCCATGCTCATCGGCCATGAGGATGTTCTCCGAGCGCATCCCCAACAGGATATAGAAGCGCACTGTCGAGATGGCCGCCGCGCCCGCGCCCGCCACCACCAAGCGAATGTCTTCGATGCGGCGGTTGGTGACTTCCAGCGCGTTGAGGAGCGCCGCGCCGGAAATGATGGCGGTGCCGTGCTGGTCGTCGTGGAAGACGGGAATATCCAGCTCATCGCGCAGACGCGCCTCGATTTCAAAGCATTCGGGGGCTTTGATGTCCTCAAGGTTAATGCCGCCGAAGGTGGGGGCAATCGCACGGACGGCGGATACCACTTCATCGGCGGTTTTGGCGTTGATTTCAATATCGAAGACATCAATATCGGCGAAGCGTTTGAATAACACGCCCTTGCCTTCCATCACCGGCTTGGAGGCCAGCGCGCCGCGATTGCCTAAGCCCAAGATGGCGGTGCCGTTGGAGATGACGCCGACGAGATTGGCTTTGGCGGTCAGTTCATAGGCGGTGAGCGGGTCGCGTTCAACTTCCAGCACGGCCTCGGCGACGCCGGGTGAATAGGCCAGCGACAGATCACGCTGAGTCGCCAGCGGTTTGGTGGGCGTCACTTCAATTTTGCCCGGTCGCCCGATCCGGTGATAATCCAATGCATCCTGTTTGGTCACGGCCATAATATTTTTTACTCCCTGTAAGTCTGGTTATGTATTGTAGCGCGGCGAACCAAAGGTGGGTACGCGGTTGTCTGCTTGGTACTAGCCGCCACAGAGCGCCGCCTCGAAGCGCAGTTCATAACGACCGGCTGAGTCGTACACCACGACTTCCCCTGCCGGCGACAGGCTCAGGGCCTGACCGTCACGCTGCGCAATCGGCGCGGTGGGGCGGGCGGCGAGCGCGGCCTGAAGTTCGGCAGCCGTGATGGTGAAGAGATGCTGCGCCCGATTGGTTTCGTCTACGCCGATGACCACGAGGCGGGTCGCGGTGCAGTACACGGCGGTCTGCCACGATTCGCTGCGGTTGAGGCGCGCTGACCAACCCCTTGAGGCGGAGGTGGTGACGACGGCGGGCAGTGTGAGCATCAGAGCCGGTTCGATGACCTCGAAATTCGTCCATGTGAAGGTCTGGCCGTTGAAGGTGAACTGGCCGCGAGCAGGATCGGCGGCGGTCAGTTGGGCGGTGAAGGCGGCCAGTTGAGCCGCGTCAGGGACGAGCAGGTTGAACATCAAGCGGTCAATGCCGTCACCGCCATCGAGATAGAGTGCGGCATCGTCGCCACCCTGCGCGCCGTTCTGAATGATGACCAGATCGTCACCGCCGTCCTCCACGCCATAATCGGCATAGACGCTGCCCGCGACCGTGCCGTTTATGATGATGAGGTCAGCGCCGCCGCGACTGCCCGCCGCGCCGAGGTTATCGTCCCCTTGAATATCACCGCCTACCGTCCCATTGTTGATGATGAGGTCGTCGCCGCCGTCGTGGGCAGCGTTATCGCCATCCAGATCATCTTCTACCGTGCCGTTGTTGATGATGACATCATGCCCGCCGTTCCCGCCGCTGCCATCGTTGTTGAGGTCATCGGCGGAGTCGCCGTCGATGTCACCGGTGACGAGGCCGTTGTTGGTGATCACATCATCGCCGCCATCACCATCCGCAACCACATCCCCTTCGATGTCGCCGTTGGTGCCGGTGCGCGTCCCCTGTGCGAGGATGGTGCCGTGATTGGTGATGCGGTCATCACCGCCGCGCCCGAAGGCCAGCCCATCGCCGAAGATGGCGTTACGGACGACTGCGCCCTGCTCGACCACAATCACATCGTTCCCGCCGCGTGGGAGGAAGGGTGTATCCCCGTTCAGGCCGTCGAGGTCTTCGCCGGTGCAGAGGATGACATCATCGCCGTTATCCAGCGGCGCGGTGGCGGAGTCGGGCTGGCAACCTGCGCCGGCAGCGCGGATGTTCGCGGCGGCGAGCAGGCTCAGCAGGAGCGCGATGAAGCGGATCACTTGAGGCTCCGTTTGTACCAGTGGACGGCGACACGGCTGACGCCCTGCGCCATGGCGTAGTTGACGACGAAGCCGATGACGAGACCCAAGCCCGGTATAACTTTGGCGAAGGCTTTCTCGGCCAGCATGACCGCGAGGCGGCGGGTGAGCTGTGAACCGATTGCCTGTGTTTGGGCGGCAACAATTTCCTCGACAGACGCGCCTTCCACCAAGCGGAAGGCTTGAAGGAGATTGAGAACCGGCACGGTGGAACGCGTCCCCTGCGAGTCGAGCGCCCAACTGATGAGGTAGAGGGTGGCGCTCTGGATGCGCGAGCTGGCGATGAGGTCGATGGTGAGGCCGAAGGGCAAGGTGGGCAGGCCGCCGACACTGGTGAGCGCGCCGACGATGCCGCTGCGGAGCGCCTGCTGGTTGATGATCTTCTGCACCAGTTGATCGGCTGTGAGGTCGGGGTTACGGGCTTTCATCTGCTCGAAGCGGGCACGCAGTTCTTCGACATCCGGCGTGAGATAGCGCTGCCCGCTGCGCACCAACCAGAAGAAACCGGCCAGCAGGACAATGAAGGGCACTACGCAGCAAAGCAGCCCCGCCGTAAGCCATAACTGATTATTGTTCCAATCCATCATTGTTCTCCGTATTCGGGCAACGTGTGCATCTCTCCATGATAGTCTATTCTGATGATCGCGCCCTGCGGTTGCCACGTGTGCGATTCCAAAGAGAATAGAGGGAACGGTTAGCGAAGGAGGTCTTCGGATGACAGACGCGCGCGAGGCAGTGATGGCGGTGATCGAGGCGGAAACGACGGCGTTCTGGATGAAGGATTTCGCAGGGTGGGCGGACTGCTGGCTGCAAAGCCCGGAGATCAGGATGATGGGCTGGTGGGCGCGAGGCGGTATCCGCGTGACGGAAGGCTGGGCGGCGCTGAGCGAAAACATCCGGCGGGTGATGATGGAAAACCCGACACCCCAACCGGAAGCGGTCAAGGTGCGGCGGGAGAAGATCAACATCCGCGTCAGCGAGGCGATGGCATGGGTGACGTTTGACCAATACGGGGCGGATACCGGTGAGCCGGATATGGATATGCCGGGGTTGAGTTACGAGACACGGATTCTGGAGCGGGTGGAGGGGCAGTGGAAGCTGGTTTATGTGGGGTGGCTGCTGGCGGGGGAATGAGGCGGGGAAATAAAAAGGACGCTGCCTTAAGCGCCCCATCCCCTGACTTACACTAAAACTTGATCCATTCCATTAAGCGTTTGCGATTATGCCGTTTTCCGAACTGTTGGTTAATTGGGTACTGCTGTAT
>JAFLCH010000036.1 GCA_017303775.1 Anaerolineae bacterium
AAGCGCTGTATATGAGCTTCACGCAGGTGCATGATGGCGAACTGCTGGTACGGGTTTTTGAGAAGGACATCGGGCGCTTCGGCTACGATCTTTATGATCTGCTGGAACAGGATGTCTGTGTGACGGGATTCGTGCGTTTGTACTATCCGGAGTTCAATGCGCCGGAAATTATCGTGGAAGATCCGCGCCAGATTGCGCTCGAAGCGCGTTCGTGAGCGGGTGAAGGGAGGCAGGGTTGGGTAGTATGCTCAACCCTGCGCGGTTTGTGTGCTTAATCGGCAGCCATGGCATCCGGCGCGGCAGCTTGCGCGGCTTGCAGCCGTTCCTGTTCAGCCTTGCGTTCGGCGATGGCGACCAGCATCTCATCCACATTGCTGAACTTGCGGCGCGGCGCGTTACGGAATTCGCCCCGTTCCTGTTCGATGATGTCCAGAATGTGCCAATCGGCGAAGGAGACCACCCTGACGCCGCGCTCTTGGAGCAGCGCTTGGACGGCTTCGGTGCTGGGAGCGGTGGGGGTGAGCAGTTGACCGGCGCGGAAATCCGCCAGCAGGGTTTCCACAGTTTCCACCGAGTCGGGTTTGTTGGTGCCGATGATGCCGCTCGGCCCGCGCTTGATCCAGCCGACGACATAATCTCCCGGCACGGGCTGACCGGTTTTGGCTTCGGTGAGGACATGCCCCTTGTCGTTGGGAATGGTGCCGCTGCGGTCATCGAAGGGCACGCCGGGGAGCGCCCGTCCATGATAGCCAACTGAACGAAATACCAGCCCAACGGGAATGGTTTCGAACTGATCGGTGGGTTTGGCTTTCAGGTTACCTTTGTCGTCCGCCACCAGTTCATTCTTGACGAGCTTGATGGCCTCTACCTTGCCATCCCCGATAATTTCTACGGGCGAGACGCAAAAGCGCATGTAAATTTTACGCGGTTTGCCGGTGTCACCCTGCAGGGCAAATTCCTTGAGGATTTCGACATTTTTGGTGGCGACCTTGTCCTCACCGGAGTCGACGTACTGCTGGCTGATGGGGTCGAGCTGTAAATCGTCAGGTGAGACGATGATGCTGGCGTCGTCCAGTTCACCCAGTTCTTTGATCTCTGGATTGGTGAAGGCGGACTGTGCCGGGCCGCGCCGCCCTAACACGTAGATATTTTTGACGCTGCTGTGCTTGAGCGCATCCAGCGCATAATCGGCGATGTCGGTCTCGGTGAGTTCATCGGGCGTGCAGGCCAGAATGCGGATGACGTCCATGGCTACATTGCCCAGCCCGACCACCGCCACATTTTCCTGCGACAGGTCGAACTGAAAGTGCGCGAAGTCCGGATGGGCGTTGTACCATGCCACGAATTCGGTGGCGGGATGGCTGCCGGATAAGTCTTCACCGGGGATGCCCATGCGCCGGTCACTTTGCGCCCCGACGGCGTAGATGATGGCGTGATAATGTTTGACGAGGTCGTCGCGCATTACATCTTTCCCGAATTCAACATGCCCGAAGAAATGAAAGTTCGGGGCGGTGGCGACGCGGTCATAGGCCTTCGTCACGGATTTGATTTTTTGATGATCCGGCGCGACGCCGCCACGTACCAGCCCATAAGGGGTGGGCAGGCGGTCGAACATATCAATCTGAACCGTCAGATCACGCTGCTTTTGCAGGTGGTCGGCGGCATAAAAACCAGATGGGCCGGAACCGATAATCGCAACCCGCAGCGGGTTGTCTGGTGTTCCCAGTTGAGCGGTCATGGATGCCTTCGACTTCTTTCTGAATAACGAATGTTGTGCAGCAATTCACAAAGCTAGTATAACATACCGCAGCCGCAAATGAGTGAACTTGTTGCACGAAATTCATGGAAAATAATTTAGAAAGTATGGATTATGTAAAAATAATAATGGAGGCGGTTTTTGCAGGTTGCTTAATGTGATATGATACATTTTATGCAGACCGATTATGCTGTTTCACCTGTCCAATATTCTGCCCCTAACGGGCACTATTGCCACTTTGACGCACTTGAGAAGGGGGTATGGAAGTTCACCTTCCTCAAAGCGACACAAGCGGCTGTGGACGAGTGGTTCGCGATTCAAGATCACCTCAAGCATCACTATCCCAAGCCCGAACCGTATGTCCGAATGCTCCTCAACTTCAAACCGGATGGGCCGGCTCCACTGCTCTATACCTTACAAAGCGCGCGCGCATGGCGGCAAAAGTACCCCGACCTGAAGTACACACATATTCGGGCTGTTTGCTTGTTGAAGCCCATGGGTGCGCTTCAGGCCGGTTACGCTTATCTGATCAAAGAAGGTATTATGACCTTCAATATGCACCAGATTGAAGTTGAAATTTTGGACGACGAAGCCCGCGCACTCACATGGCTGACCGATTCTGAGCGCGGGTCTTTAACCTTTCAGAGTCAGCACCAGATCCTTGTGAAATGATGTGATGGAAACCAGTTCGCCATCGTCACCGATGATGAATGAGTCTTCGATGCGCACGCCCAGACCGCGCTCCGGATAGTACAACCCCGGCTCGATGGTGATGAAGTTGCCTTTTTCAAACACATCTTCTTTCACCATGTGGCTGATGGAGGGGCGTTCGTGGATGTTCAGGCCGACCCCATGCCCCAAGCTGTGGGTGTAACCGACGTTCGTGCCGGGGTGGCTGCGGCGGGTGGGATGCCCCTGCGCTTCAAAGTAGTCGAGCACGGCCTCCTGCATGGTGTGGGTGGGCTGCCCCGGCTCCCCATAGGCTTCCAGCGCCACTTGAAAGGCTTGCATGACGGTGTTGTAGGTTTCCTGCACAGGCTGCGGCGCGTAACCGATGCACCATGTTCGGGTGCAGTCGTGATGATAGCCGCCGCCAAGCTGACGCGGGAATAGATCGAATACAATCGGCTGCCCCAGTTTGAGCGCCATGTCGCTTTCACCACGGCTGTGCGGAAATCCTGCATCCCGCCCCTGCGCGAAGATCATGTCCGTGTCTTCCAATTCGCGGTCAAGCAGTTCGCGCCGCACAAAGCGTTTCACGTCGCCGATGGTCAGTGGTGTGCCATCCGCTTTGATAACCGTATCCGCTAGCGCTTGGTGCGCGCTGATGAAGTCCCATGTGGCCTGTAGGACAGCGCTGGTTTTGTCGGCCACTTCGCGGATGACGCGGATTTCGTCAGCATCTTTGGTCAGGAAGGCGTCATCGAACAGCGATTTACCCATCTCGCCGGTGAGCTGATAGTTCGGATAGGCTTCGGCCAGCAGTCGTGTGAGTTCGAGCCAGTGGCCGATGTCGCCGGTTCCATACAGGCCGATCTTGCCCGGCTGCACTTCGAAGTATTCGAAGATTTTGCCCCACAGATTCACGCGGGCTTTCACCGCGTCCCCTTCCGCTGCCAGATAAATCTTATCCCAATCCAGATCGTCATAGGTCACCACGCGCAAACCACTTTTGGCGGCCTCTTCCAATTCCATCGCGCTCACCAGCAGCGCCGGCGCGCTCCCTCGAGTCTTGATGACGATGCCGCCATGAATATCCACGCCGTTCGCTAGATAAGCGCGCGCCATGTTTTGCTGCTCACCACCTGCTGCGATGATGGCCTGCAAATCGCGTTCGGCCATCAGGCGGTCAATGTCTGATCGCATATCGTATCTCTCCCTGTTCAGCAAACCGGTTCATACGCCGAGTATAAAGCCTCTGGCACAGGCTGCAAAGCGCCACTCAAATGAAAAGAGGGGAGCAGACAGCTCCCCTCTCAACAAACCCCCATGGGTCAGTTACTCGACGATCACCGGCCCGCTGCGCCCGAAGTTCATTCCCACCAGCACCAGATCCATGATATTGATCAACCCGTCGCGGTTAAGATCCGCTTCAACGGGTGCTGGCGGCACACTGACATCGAAATTTGCCCCGACCAGTGAGACATCGATCAGGTCGATGATCAGATTGTTGTCCGTATCGCCGCTGGGCAGCGTGCCGTTGGGCAGCACCACCGCCGCGCCATCACCATTCACCGTCACGGTATAGATTAGCGCCAGATGCTGCGGCGCGCTGACGAGGATGACATAAGTTCCGGCGGCGACATCCGGGAAGCTGAATGTGCCATCGGCGGCGGTCGTCGCCTGTGCGATCAGGCTGCCATCGAGCGTCAGTTGGATGCTGATGCCGGTTTGATCTGCGCCAACCTGATAGCTCATCACCCCTTGAATCACACTCAGCGCAGTGGGCGTTTCGCTGGGTTCGGGCGTTGGCTCGACGGGTGTTTCGGTGGGGATGGGCGTCACTTCGGTCGGTTCTGCGGTCACCTCCGGCGTGGGGGTGACTTCCGTCGGGATCGGTGTGGCTTCCACCGGTGTTTCAGTCGGTTCAAGGGTCGGCTCGTTCATCGCCACGATGCTCAGCGGCAGGCTGCTGTTGATCACTTCCAGTGGCATCTGGGTGCTGCGCGAGTCGACGGCGATGAAGGCGCAGTTCAGGCTGGTTGTTCCGGCGGCGAGTGCCCGATACTGAAGCGCGAAGATGCCGCTGCTGCCATTGATGGGTGGGTTGGGCTGCAAGCGAGTCGCGGCCACCAGCCAGCGTCCATCGGGCTTCTGTCCACCGTCCACGAAGAAGCTGTTGCCGGCGTTGAATCCGTCGGCGTCCACATGACCCATGCCCGCCAGCAGGGTTGGGTCAACCTGACACGTCACCTGTGTACCATACAGATCAGCCACATCGGTCACGCTGACGGTCAGGTTCACCACCTCGCCGACGGTGACCGACGCCGCGCTGAGGTTAAAGTAGGCGCGCGGCGGGGGCGGGGGTGTATCCTGCGCGGCGATGGGCTGCCACGCGGTGAGCATCAAGAACACCACCAGCGTGGTGATCAGGATGATAGGTGTGATTGTTGAGCGCTTGATCTGCATAGCACCTGCTTCATTTTCAACCTTTATCCCCCAGACAATACCGCGTTCTGCCACAAACTCAAATGGGAAATAAGTCGCTCCTGTGTTTGCTCTCAGGCCTGCGTCTTGGCATGCCACGCGGCTAGCAGTTCGGCCTCGCGTTCACGGCTGATTCCGGCTTTCAGATCACCTGCCGGACGGCTTTCATGCCACGCCAGCGTATCACGGATGGTTTCGGTCAGCGGGCGGAAGGTCAGCCCATCTTCCAGCGCCTTGCGCACGCTCAGGGCTTGAATGTTGTTGGCGGCAGCGGGAACCCAAACCGGCATCTGGACGAATGGCGCGACCTCATGTTCCAGCAGGAAGGCGTCATCCACCCATGTAAAGCGCGCGTCAGTCCCGCTCACCTGCTGGCAGGCGGCCAGCACGTCGCCCATGTGCAGGGCTTCGGCGGGGCCGGTCACATTGTACACGCCGGATTTGCGCGCCCCGGCCATGCGTACAATCCATTCGGCTTGGTCACGCCCATCGATGAACTGGGTGTGCCCCTCAGGCGTTCCCGGTGCCAGCACCTCGCCGCCCTGTGCCACCCGCACCGGCCAATAGGTGAAGCGGTCTGTCGGATCATGCGGGCCGATGATGAGGCCGGAACGCACATGCAGCACCCGCCCCGGCAGCACCGACTCCGCCGCTTCTTCACACAGCACCTTCAGTCCGCCGTAGGTTTCGCCGGTGATGGTTTCAGTGGTCGGATCAGCCAGCGTTTGCAGCGGCGCGGATTCGTCCATGCCAGCGGATTCGAGTTCGTCGTACACCGAAATCGTGGAGATGAAGACGTACTGCTCAACCGAGTCCCGCAGCGCTTCGGCAGCCGCCCGTACAAGGCGCGGCACATAACCGCAGGTATCCACCACCACATCCCAGCGGCGTCCCTGTAGGCCGTCCAGCTTGCCATCACGGTCGCCCATGACATGCTCTACCTGTGGGAACAGATCGGGGTTGGTCTGCCCCCGGTTAAACAATGTAACCTCATGTCCGGCCTTCAACGCCGCTTCGGTCAAATGCCGTCCGAGGAATTTTGTCCCGCCCAGAATCAGTATATGCATCTTCAACCTGCCACTTTCATCATGTATGTGTTCAAAGTACGGTTCGGGCACGCCGCCCGCTGCGATTGTATACCGTGACGTTTAATCAAGCGTTCAATTTACACCACATTTGCCTGATCGACACAGACATATCTCCATGCAGCAGATTTTAGATTCTATTAACTTTTTTTACATCTCCTACACATTTTGACAAGTTATTGTAGAGGTTGTGTTGTGCATTGTAATTCGATTTACCGTAATGAACTGAGGGAGTTAGTGTTATGTCGCAAAAGTCACGTCTTGGATTACTGGTTCTACTTCTCGTTTTGGTCGTCGGGATTTTCCCCAGCGCTTTCGCGAGCGCCAATACCCCTGTAGCGCGCGTTCGTATCGCCCACTTCTCGCCTGACGCGCCTGCGGTTCAGGTGCTGCTGGACGGTGCCGACAGCGGCATTCAGGCTTTGAGCTTCGGCAATATTTCCGGTTGGGTGGAAGTGCCTGCGGGCAGCTACAGCGTGGCTGTGGTTCCGGCTGGCGGCTCGGTTGATCAGGCTGCCATCGGCCCGGTGAATCTGAGCTTCAGCGCGGGTTCATGGACAACCGTCGCGGCCATCGGTTCATTGAGCAGCGGTTCGCTCACCGCCACCACCATTCGTGAAAACTACAGCGCCATTGATGGCAGCGAAGCACGCGTCACCGTCTTCCATGGCATCGAGGATGCGCCGGCTGTTGATGTCATTCTGCCGGATGGAACGAAGGTTGTTTCCAACTTGGCTTTCGGTCGTTCCGCCACCGTGACGGTTCCGGCTAACGTGTATGACTTGCAGGTAGTTCCCGCTGGCGCGACCAGCCCGGTCGTCATCAATCTGGCTGGCACGAACCTTCAGGGCGCGACCTATTACTTTGTCGCAGCCACCAACCGTCTGGCCGATCCGCAGGTTGCGCTGTCAGCCGTTGGTCTTTCCACCGTTGCGCCGCTGAACCGCAGCACCGTTGCCACCCAGACGATTGCCCAGATCGCCGCCGGTGATGGTCGCTTCAGCACCTTGGTGACCGCGCTTCAGGCCGCTGGTCTGGTGGATGTGCTGAATGGTGACGGTTCCTTCACCGTCTTCGCCCCCACCAACGCCGCGTTCGCCAAGCTGCCTGCTGGTACTCTGGAAGCCGTTTTGGCGGATCGTGAACTGCTGACCAACATCCTGCTCTATCATGTGTCGGCGGGCAAGGCGCTGGCCTCGGATGTGGTGGGCTTGAACTCCATCGACATGCTGCGCGGCAAGGTGAGCGTCAGCGTCACCGATGACGGTGTCTTCCTGAACGGTAACACCCAGATCATCATCACTGATGTGCAGGCGACCAATGGTGTCATCCATGTCATCGACACCGTCCTGCTCCCCTAATTCAGTGGTTTGAGTGATCAATTCGCAAGATGCCCGCTTCGGCGGGCTTCTTGTTTGTCGGGCGAGTCAGCCTTCCTGCTTCTTGAGGAGTGCGAGGCCGGGGACGGGATAGGCCGCCAACCGCGCGCCGTCCTGCTGCCACTGCGCCAGCACAGCTTGTTTGCCCTCGGCTTCATCAAGCAAGATCAGCGCTTCTTCAGTCAGATGTGCGCGCATAAACGGGAATACCGCCTCATCAGCCGCTGATGTCGTCACGAGCAGCGCATCAAAGTGGGCTTCGGCAGCCAGCAAATCGTGCAGAACTTCTGCGTCATAGCCCTCACCGCTGCCTGTCAGCGGCGTCTGAATCACCTTGGCATACGGTTGCAGCATCTCCTGCGCCAGCAGATCGCGCACCACATCCGCCCATGCGGCGTCATGCTCGATGCTCACCACCTGCCCGCCGCCTCGCTGCCGGAACAAACGCGCCAGATAAACGGTCGCGATCCCGCTGCCACATTCCAGCACCCGCTGCCGCCGCTGGATGAGCAGCATATTCAGAATCGCCACCAGATGGCTGGCACGAATGGAGGCCGCATTCCACGGGAGATAGGAACCGGGCAGCGCATGCAGATAAGCCATCGCCAGCGTATCTTCAGCCAGTTTCGTCGCGGTCATGCTTCGTCCTCCCGCAGTTGTGCCACCTGCTGCGCGTCCAGATTATCGGCGTTTCGCAGCAAGGCGCGTCGGGCTGCCGCTTTCAGGATCGGGCGTGTCTCGCGGCTGTAATAAACATCGCCCAACAGGTTCAGCGCTTCCCATCCGCCGATCTCGCCCAGTATACCGATCACCTCGGCGGCAACCGCCTGTGGCAGCCCCGCGTAGTAATCGGCGATCAGCAGATCGACAATATCCTCATCCTGCCGCAGCAGTTCATCTCTTGCCGCCTCTCGCACTGTCACATCTGCCGCGCCCAGTTGGTCAATCAATGTTCGGAAGCTGCTCATCCGCCCCCTCCTACGAACATGAATCCATACCGTGAGCCATCATCATGTATAAGCGCGACAATTAATCGAGAACGAACAAAGCCATAAACAACCGACTGTGAATTTACAATGGCAATTTATTCGGAAAATCTATATTTATCGCATCTTGGAATGCACAGTAGTGTAGCGCAGAGCCGACTAACGCGCCAATCTTTGGGGGCGGAACAAACAGGCTTCTGGCTGGCATACTGATCAGCGGTACGTACCACTTCGGCATCGTTTCACTTGGTTACGGAGGTTCGACTCATGCCTGCACCCGCCTCGCTTGATTCTTACACTGGTCACAGCCCATTGACTGATCCCGCTCCCTATGCTGACTTGTTCACAGGTTTGCCGGTGGATTTGCCTGCTCTGCACCGTGTCGTCCAAAACATCTACATCCATGTCTGGAAGATCCGAAAGTATCATCCCGCTTGGCTGGAAAATCGGTCACATGAATATGAATCCCGTTCGGTTACGCGTTCACTGGCGCTCGTTATGGCGCATGATCCCCAACCGCTCATGGTCGAACGCCCCCGCGCCCAAAAATTGATCGTCGATTGCCGGCATCATGCTGTGCTGTTGGTCGCGCTGCTGCGGCATCACGGCATACCCGCGCGTGCCCGCTGTGGCTTCGCCACCTACCTTGAGCAGTCACACTTTCAAGACCACTGGATTTGTGAATATTGGGATGGGTCGCGCTGGGTGATGGAAGACCCGGATGTCGTCAAACACGACATCTCGCCGGATGCCTTTATCAACGCAGGTCGCGCGTGGCAGATGATACGCGCCGGACAAATCAGCGATTTGCAGTTCGGTTTCAGTCCACATGATCGGGGCGAGTGGGCTGTGCGCTGTGATATTGTGCGCGATTTGGCGGCGCTCAATCATGCCGAGATGCTCTCATCAGACGCATGGGGTTTCATCGAAAAACCGGAAGCGTTAGTCACCACCCAAGATCGCGCCCTGTTGGATGAAGCGGCGCGCCTGATAGCGGCAGTTGATTCAGATTACACGGCCATGCGGGAGTTTTATCAATCGTCGCCTGATCTGCGCGTGCCAGATGAGGTTAACTGCTACAACTACGCCATCAACCGGAACACGCGCGTTCTCTGGGATGATCGCCCGACTCCTTAACGCACCTCATATAAACAAATGGACGCTCACGTGGGCGTCCATCTTGTAAAATCAGGCTGTGTCGATCTGCTCATCCGTCATGCCGAAGCGGCGTTTGCGCCGGTTGTATTCGATGATGGCCTTGCGCAGTTCTTCCTTATCGAAGTCCGGCCAATAGGTCGGCGTGAAATAATACTCGGCGTAGGCCGCTTGCCAGATGAGGAAGTTGCTCAAGCGCAGTTCACCGCTGGTACGAATCACCAGATCGGGGTCAGGCAAATCGCCGGTATACAGATAGCGGTTGAGCAGGTCTTCATCAATTTTGTCCTCGGTCACACCGTCCGCCACGATCCGGCGGATGGCCTGCACAATTTCATCGCGCCCGCCGTAGTTGAAAGCCACATTCAAGATCAGCCGGCTGTTGTGCTGGGTGAAGTCGCAGGCGTACTGTATTTTCTTTTGCAGCGCCGGCGCGATCTGATCCAACCGCCCCAGATGCCGGATTTGAACGCCGTTGTCGTTGAGTTCTTTCAGTTCGCGGTCGATCACCGTTTCCAGAATCGTCATCAGCAGCCGCACTTCCAGCGGTGGCCGCCGCCAATTTTCGGTCGAGAAGGCGTAAATCGTCAGCACCTTGACGTCAAATTCGACGCATGCCCGGATGATGCGCCGCAGATTCTCCGTCCCTTGTCGATGGCCTTCCGCGCGCGGCAAACCCCGCGCCTTGGCCCATCGACCATTTCCATCCATGATGATGGCAATGTGTCGGGGCGGGGCAAGCAGCGTCGTCATATCAGGTTCGCCGTTTGGATTCAACGCAGCGATCATCTTTCTGCACCTTTCAGAGGGTGATGTGAGTCTTGCTGTTGGAACCTCATGTACGAGGGTGGGTTGTTTCTTCCACCTTTATAGTACACCACAAACTGCAAAATGCCTCAACCGCTGAAGGCTGTGAAGCAGCTAAAGGGACATAATGTCGGTTTCTTTGGTCTTGCCCGCTTCATCAATCTGCGCGATGAATTGGTCGGTCAGCTTTTGCACTTCAGCCTCACCACGCTTCTGATCATCTTCCGAGATGAGTTTTTCCTTCTCGAAGTCCTTCAGGTCATCATTCGAGCTGCGTCGTATATTGCGGATCGCCACTTTCGCCTCTTCCATGCGCTTGTGCAGGAACTTCACCAGCTCCTGACGGCGCTCCCGTGTGAGCGGTGGCATATTCAAACGGATCACGTCGCTGTCCGTGTTGGGGTTCAAGTTCAAGTCGGATTCGCGGATGGCTTTCTCAATCGACTTCAAAGCACCCTTGTCGAACGGACGAATCAGGATTTGCATCGGTTCAGGCGTCGAGATACTGGCTAACTGCCGCAGTTCCGTATCCTGCCCGTAATACTCGACCATGAGTTTATCGACCAGCGCCGTACTGGCCCGACCGCCGCGAATACCATGCAAGTCTTCCTCGAAGACATGGAAGGTGGATTTCATTTTCGACTTGGTTTCGTTGATAATGTCGTTAATCATGGTGTTTGTCTCCTATCCGTAAGAAGTTATTCTAATCACACCGGCTGTCATTATTTCTTCCAGCCTTCCCATCCCCTCGCTTGCCATGCTGCGTACAGCGCAATCGAACCCGCTGTCGCCACATTTAAGCTGGCCAGATGTCCGCGCATCGGCAGCGATACCAGCAGGTCGCAGGTATCGCGCACCAGACGGCGCATACCTTCGCCTTCGCTCCCCAGCACCAACCCGATTGCAATGTTCAGGTCGGTCTTATCAATCGGCGGGGTCGAAGGATCGGCTTCCAGACCAATCATCCAGATGTCCTGCTCTTTCAGGTCTTTCATCGCGTTAACGAGGTTGTTGACCTGCGCCACTAGCATATGTTCCACCGCCCCCGACGAGGCGTTCACCACCGAGGGCGTCACTTCCACGCTGCGCCGTTCCTGAATCAGCACGCCGTGTACGCCGACTGATTCGGCCACGCGCAGCAGTACCCCGACATTCTGCGGATCTTTGAGCAGATCCAGAATCAGTATAAACGGTTTTTCATTCCGTTTCTGTGCCAGTGACAGTATATCCTCGACATCCACATATGGGTACGGCCCCACGCGCAGTGCTGTATTCTGGTGGTTCGCGCCGTTCGCCAGATCATCCATAATCCGGCGCGGGATACGCTGTATTTTCAGGTTGCGCGCTTTCGCCAGCGCTATGAGGTCGGCCACCATGCCTTTTTCTTCGACCGTTTCCGTCAGCAGCACCTGCTCGATCACCCGGCGGCCAGCCCGCAGCGTTTCCATCACGGCCCAATGACCGTATACAAATTCAGCCATCTTGACTCCCGACGAACATTCCCCCAGCCTGCGCGCACCTCGCAGCCTCAGGTGGCGAATGTCCTCCCATCACAATCATCTGATACGAAAGCAGAAACACCGCTGATCCGCGAAAGACGCTCAGCCAATGTCCCTGATGATGCTATTGTACCCATTCATGGGGCAGTCGGGCAGTCCCGAACTGTGTTTAGGTGGCGTAGACCAGAATACTCAACACCACACCGAAGACTACGCCCGCGAGGCCGATGAGAACCCCCAGCGCCAACGAGCGGAACAGCACCGAACGGCGGCGGCGTTTGCTGCTCTTTTGTTCCACCTTCTTTTCAGATCGGTACTGGGCGGCACGTTCCCGCCGCGCTTCCAGTTTGTTCAACTGCCGCCGCGCCTGCACGTTCATCGGGTTGATCTGGATGACATTCTGCAAGCACACCAGCCGGTCACTATCCGACGTAATCACGCTCAGCAGTGCCAGCCACACCTGTTCATCATACGGATTCAGGCGCGCCGCCTCTTTCCAGTATTCGTGTGCTTCCTTCTCGTTTCCCATCGCGTGAGCGCTGCGTCCGGCCTGCATCAGTTCGTCAAATTGTTCACTGCCCGCCCTCGGCGCCGCTGGTTGGCTCGTCATACGCTGCTCAAAACCTCGCTGATTGCTCGATCTGGTTTACGTTAACCAGTCCTCTTCGCTCTGCCAATCCCCCTTTGGTCGTCCGTCGCACCGGCTTATGGTGCCCAAGACCCCGGGTAATCTTCTTCTACCGTGCTCGTCAGTTGGTACGTGGTATTCGTCTGTCGATCCAGAATGAAGATGTCATAGTAACCGGTCTGGTTGCTGGCGTAGGCGATATAGCGTCCGTCCGGGCTGAACACAGGATAGATTTCGTTCGCCGCGCTGCGCACCACCACAATCGGCGTGCTCGCTTGGTCGGGGCCGCGCACCACGATGTCGTTGTTTTCCGGTTGGTCGGCGGGGTGAGCGCTGTAAGTGATCTGCCGCCCATCCGGTGACCAGTGCGGATTTGCCTCGATGAAAGCCCCCCGGTCATTTGTCACTTCTGTCTGTGCCAGCGAGGTCGTGTTGATCAAATAAACATCGGTTGATCCGGTGTTCGCCCCGGCCAATTCTTCTCGCACCACCGCGATCGCGCTGCAATCCGGTGAATAGGAGGGGTAGGTGTAGCTGAACGCGTCATTGGTCAGCCGGAACAGCGTGTTCGTGTCGAAGTTAAACGTATAGACCTGATACGGGAAGCGTGTCGCGTTCAGCGGCCCATTGTAATCCCGTGGCAGCGCCACAAACACCGCCTGATTTTGCGTCCGGCAGTAGCTCGGCATCTGTGCCTTGCTGATGTCCTGCATCCCGATCGTCACCGACAGCGGGTTGGTGCCGTCCAGTCCGATCTGCTCAAGGCCAGTATCATACGTCGTCGGGAAGTAGCGGGTATAAATCGCCCGCCTGCCGTCCGCGCTCAAATCCGGGTTGCGTCCGCTGCTGTCCGAAATCGCCACCGGCTGCCCACCGGCGTCCAGCGTGTAAATCACAATCGGCAGGAATCCGCTCTGCGACATATCGCGCCCGCTCCATCCTGCGATTCGTCCGCCAATCCCGCTGGGATACGGCAGCGGTGTCGAAGTCGCCAGCGGCTCCGGCGTAGGTGACTCCAGCGAAATCTCCGGCGGCAGTGTAGGACGGTTCGTCGTGGGGGAAGCGGTCGGTGTCGGGGTCGCCAGCGCCATCTGCGTTTCCGTCGCCGCCTGTGCCACCTGCTGCGTGCTGGCCTCCGCCTGCAAAATCGCGTTCTGCGTGCTCACCACCACTTGCGTCTGCGCCGCAATCGACGCGGATTGGCTGCCGGTGATCAACAGGAACGCCACGATCAGCAGCACCACCACCGCCGCGCCGCCCCCGCCCACCATCAATAGTTGGCGGCGGCTGATGCCGGGGATCACTTCTTCTTCCGCCACCGCTTGTTTGGCCTTCTCGTCCAACTTCGCCATCAACGCCTGTGCGCGTTCGTTCGCCGGGTTGATCAGCAGCACATTGCTCAGGCACACCCGCCGTTCATCATCCGTGCTGACCACCGAGGCCAGCCACATCCACGCCTTTTCGTTTTTGTCCTCTTGCTCGATGACGCGTTGGAAAAGTTCCTTCGCCTCTTCTTTTTTGCCTTCGCGCGCGGCCTCGATACCCTGCCGCATGAGTTCTTGAACGCTGAATTCTTCGCTCACGTTACCTATCCTGTTGGTGCATGTCCTAAGCTGTCAAGAAGGTTACAACTCGCCGCCACTCCACGATCAACGCGGTTGCAGGAACGGCTCTGGCTTGAACGCGAACGACTCGATATCCCGTCCGGGGTCGGCCAGCCTGCCGATATTGCTCCCGCGCAAATCGGATACATAAAACTGGAATTCATATCCCGCGCGGTTGGACAGAAACACAATCGACTGGCTGACCGGGTTAAAGACCGGACGCCGGTCTTCTGCGCCCTCGTCATCCCCGGTGATCAACCGGAAGTTCTGCCCGCTCGCTTCCATGATGAAAATATCGCCGTCACCATTCCGGTCACTCGCGAAGACGATATACTGCCCGTCCGGTGACCATGCCGGAGAATAACTGCTCCGGTCGGCGTTTGTCAGTTGGGTGATATTCTGCCCGTCGGACGTGATCGTGAACAGTTCCGTCAAACCCGAACCCGGCCCGCTTTCCTGCTCCGACGCGTACAAAATCACCTCGCCGGAAGGTGCCCACGCCGGGTCACGATCTGCGAAGTCATTATTCGTAATCTTTTGCAGATTATTCCCGTCGTCCGTCAAAATCCACAAATCTTCATCACCATCATAATTGCTGCTGATCACCAACCGCACTGCATCCGGTGCCCAGCTTGGCCGCCCCAGCACCGACCCGCCCAAACGGGTGATCTGCCGCGCCGCGCCGGGGTTATCAATCGCGGCGATGAACAATTCCGGCGACGTCACTTCCTGCCCATCATCATTCGTGAAGGTTGCCGTGCGCACAAACGCGATCTTCTGCCCATCCGGTGAATACGCCACATCGCTAAAACCTGCCGCGCCTGCCGCCAACTGCTGGTCGCCCGTGCCATCGCCCAGCATCCGGAACAACGATGGCCGCGTTTCGCCCGCGTTAATGCTGGTATAAACCAGCGAGAACTGCGTCATCGGGTAGGAGGTCGGGGTCGCTGTCAGCACCAGCGGCGTCGGTGTGAATGTCGGTGTGAAGGTCGGCGGCAGCGTCGGAATCTTATTCGGGTCAGGCGTCACAATCACCCCATAAAACGGAGTCGCCGTATATGTATCCGGGTCAATCGTCGGCGTCGGCGCTTCAGTGTTCAACGCCGCCTGCTGTGTCGCCAGATTCGGCAGCGCCTGCTGCTGACTGCTGTTCACGATGAAAAAGATCACCAGCACGATGATCGCCAGCACCAGCACCGCCGCCGCAACCGTCGTGACGATGCCGGGAATCCGGCTGCCCGTCCGCGCGACAGGCTGCGGGCGCGGTTTGCGTGCCGTCGCCGGTGTGCCCAGCACCGCGTTCAATTGATCCATCGCTTGCTGTGCTCGCTGGTTGCCGGGGTTGATCCGCAAGGCTTGTTCCAGCGCTTGTCGCCGCTCTTGCAGATTGTCCAACGCCGAAGCCAGCCACATCCATGCCACTTCGTTGTTGACATCATGGTCAACAACCTGCCGCAGCAGTCGAACCGCTGCTACTTTATCTCCACGTCGAGCGGCCTCGATGCCTGCTCGTAAACGTTCTTCGAGGGGATTATTGCCTGCCAATGGAACTGCCTCCGCTCGTGTGCGCCGATATGCTCCCTCATTTTATACCAGAAACATAAATTGCATAACATGGAGACTGTGTACTGGTACCTTAGACCGCCCTTAGTTTGCCACTTCCTCCAACCAAAAGAGGCCGCCACAGGGCGACCTCTCGCGGAATCATACGCAGTGTTAACCGCTGACGGCTTCCGATTCTTCCACATACAGCGGCAGCTCGACCCAGAAAATGCTCCCGCCGCTCTCCGGGCATTCCACGCCCACCTGCCCATGATGCAGCGCCACCAGCTCGCGCACAATCCACAACCCCAATCCGGTGCTGCTCTCGCCGCCCGTGGGCCGTGCTTTCGATGTGCCAAACGGTTCGAAGATCGTCACCCGTTCCCCTTCCGGCACACCCGGCCCCTCGTCCGCCACCGTCAGCCGTACCCGCTCGCCATCAATCACCGACGCGATGGTCACGAAATGGTCGGACGGGCTGTATTTGATCGCGTTGCTCACCAGATTGTTCAGCACCTGCGTCAGCCGGTGCAGATCCGCCATCACCGCGCCCTCGGTTTCGCCCATCAACAGCGTGATGTTCTTGTTGTTGGCCGTCGCGCTGTAACGGTACACCACATCCCAGATGATGTCTTCCATCACAATGTGTTGCAGCCGCAGTTGCGTTTTGCCGCTTTCCAGCGTCGCCGAATCGAGAATGTCCGAAATTAATTCACTCATAGTGTTCACCGTCATTTCTATGGTGGTCAGTGTTTCACCCACCTCGGCTGATTCGCCCGTCAGCACAACGCGCAGGAAATGTTGGGCGATGCGAATTGTATTGAGCGGATTTTTGAGGTCATGCGCGGCCATATGCATCAGCCGGTCTTTCTTCTCAAAAATCTCCTTCATATGTTCGATCTTGGTTTGTTGTTCGTCGATGTGCTGCTTGATGCTCATCTGCTGCCGGATGTGCGCGTGCAGCAGTTCGCCCTCGACCGGGTGATGCAGGACACTGTTTGCCCCTGCCGTTATCAACGCCGCGCTTTCACTGGCCGCAGCCGCCCGCACAACCGCCACAATCGGAAGCTGTGCCGCGCCGAACGCCGCCCGTACCGTTTGCAGCGTTTGCATCCGCTCATCCATCACCAGCAGGTCACAGCGCATACTCGCCATCTGGCTCTTCACCGCGTCCGCGCCTTCACACACCGTCACACGGTATTCCGCTTCCAGTAAACGGATCACATCCTCCCGCACCACGGCGTCTTCAACAGCGATCAGGATCGTAGCGCGGCGAATGCTCTCTGGGGCAGGGATGGCGGGCTGGTTAGATGGCTGACTCATGCTGATTGGTGAAACCATTTCGGGTTTCACACTCCTCCTTGAACGAATCACGTCAGGACATAAATCCTGTAACAATGATTGAATAGTTGTTTATGTTTCTCATCATATACGAAAAATCAATTTTAAGTCAATTGTTTTCATTAATTTTCCATTGAGTTTGTCCGATTTGCAACAGGACATTCTACCTAACACCCCCCAAATGACCGATTGGTCAGGCGTGGTAATACACGAAACGCGCGCGCGCATTATAGTAAGTACAATAGTCTGCTTGTTGTTCTGTTGGGGTTGTTAATCGCTGCGGCGGGAAAGTTGAACGGTATGAATTGGGATCAGATGTTTTCGGACACCGCTTTGCTCATGAAGCGTTCTGCCATCCGTGAAATCCTCAAGCTCACGGCACAACCGGATGTCATTTCTTTTTCCGGTGGGCTGCCTGCGCCTGAACTCTTTCCGGTGGAACGCGTCCGTCATGCCACCGATGTCATCCTTGCCGAACGCGGCAGTGAAGTCCTTCAGTACAGCACCAGCGAGGGCATGCCGGAACTTCGCGGCCTCATCGCCCGCCGCCTCTCCACCCCCAACTTCACCGTCCATCCCGATAACATCCTCATCACCAGCGGTTCGCAGCAGGGCGTCGATATGCTGGGGCGTATCTTCATCAATCATGGCGATCATGTCGTTGTCGAAAACCCCACCTATCTCGGCATGATGACCTCGTGGCGTCCTCACAACATTCAATTCACCGCCGTTCCCACCGATGCTGACGGCATGATCGTGGACGAACTCAAGCCGCTGCTCGCCCAACGTCACAAAATCGTCTATTCCATCCCCACCTTCCAGAACCCGCAGGGCGTCACCCTCAGCTACGAACGCCGCCTCAAACTCGCGCAGTTGCTCATCGAGCATCAACTCCCCTTTGTCGAAGATGATCCCTACGGTGAACTGCGCTACAGCGGCGAAAAAATCCCCACCGTCCTCGAAGTCGAAGCCGCCGCCCGTGGTTCCAACACCGTCGATGGTCACGTCATCTACGCCGGAACCTTCTCCAAAATTCTCACCCCCGGCCTGCGCATCGGCTACCTCGTCGCCGCCGCGCCCGTCATCGAAAAACTGGTGCAGGTCAAACAATCCACCGACCTCCACACCAGCACCCTCAACCAGTTCATCACCTACGAAATCGCGCAGGACGAAGCCTTCCTCGCCTCGCACATCACCATGCTCCGGCAGGTCTACCGTGAACGGCGCGACCTCATGCTCCGCCTCATGGACGAACACTTCCCCTCCGAAGCCACATGGACTCGTCCCGAAGGCGGCCTCTTCCTCATGGTCACGCTGCCCGAATCGCTCGATGCCACCGAAATTCTCAAGCAGGCGCTCGAACATAAAGTTGCCTTTGTACCCTGTGAGGGCTTCTTCACCGGCGGCGGGGGTCACAACACCTTCCGCGTCAATTTCTCCAATGCCCGCCCCGAAATGATCGAAGAAGGAGTCAAGCGCCTCGGCATGGTGCTCAAGGACGCCATGACCGTCCGTTCCTAATCTTCCAGCAGCAGCGTCCGCAGCCGGTTCAGGGTGTCCTCATCCACACCGGCTGCCGTTCGTGCGTACCCTTCCACCGAACCATACCTGTTGTGGATGTGCGCCAGCGCCGCCCGCAGGTTCGCCGGATCAGCCATCCACAGCGGCTGCAAATCTTCCGCCTGAATCCGGAAGTGCTTCAACGGTTCGACAGCCCGCCGTCCCAGCGTCAGCAGCCGGTCATAAAACCGGTTGCTCAAGGCGTAATCCGCGATGATCGTTTCCTCCGCCACCCCCAGCACGCCCAGCAGCAGCGCCACCGCGAATCCCGTCCGGTCTTTGCCTGCCGTGCAGTGAATCACCGTCGGCAGTTGCTCAGCCTCCGTCAGCCGCCGCAGCAGGCCCCCGTACAGCCTCGCGTTCCGCTCCACGATCACGTTCACATAAAATTGCTGTAGGATCAACGGCAGTTTGCGCCGGTGGAACAGCACCGCCATCAACTGCTGCCGTCGTTGGTCTTCCGCCTCCAGCGGCAGGTGTACGTACTGCGCTCCCGTAGGCAGCACATCCGGTTCGGCGTGGCGTTCTTCCGCGCTCCGTAAGTCACACACCAGTTTGATCCCCAACCCGTCCACTACCGCCAGATCCGCCGCCGTCAGATGATGCAGCGCCCCCGAACGGTACACCAACCCCATCCGTACCCGCTGCCCGCTGCTCGTCCGGTAGCCGCCCACATCGCGGAAGTTCACCACCCCTTCAATCGGCGGGAAACGCTCCGCCATCACCTCCGCCTGCTCGATCACCAGTGTCGCCGGATCAATCATGTCGATCCGGTTGCGTTCCCGCAGCAGCGCCCGCGCCCCTGCCGCGCCCAGCCCCACCGCCGCCAGTGCCAATCCTGTCCACCGTTTCACAGCGTCGCTCCAATCCGTTCGGCTGCCAGCTTCACCCCCGCGAAGTTCCGCGCCACCGGCCCGACTTCCAATTCCGCCAGCGGCCCGCTCACCTGTAATCCCCCCGCCCAGCACAACCTCCGGTCAACAATTGGGTAGCCGTCAGCCGCCGTCGGCAGTCCGTACTGGTCGATCACCGCGTCCAGCCACGCACCGCCCGGTCGCTGGGCATCAAACCCCGTCGCCAGCACCACCTGATTCGCCGCCAGACTATCCCCGCTGCCCAGATGCAGCCTGCTGCCGTGTGCCGTCGTGCTCGCCCCCTCAATGGTGTCGATCATCACCCGCAGCCGTCCATCCTGTTCCGCCGCGGCCATCTCCCCCGCCACATCCGTCGGAATCGATCCCCGGTAGCGCGCGCCCTTAATCATCGCCCGCCGCCGTCCATAATCCGTTTCTTGGTGGAAGCCGTCCAAATATTGGTGCGTAATCCATCCCAGATCAGCGTCAAATGGGTGCAGTCGCGGCGCGTGTCGCATCAGCAGCGTCACCTGTCCCGGCGCGTTTGCCGCCAACGCCAGCGCGCTCTGTACCGCCGTGATTCCCCCGCCCACCACCACGCTCTCCCCCGCTGGCACATCCTTGCGCTGGAACGCCGTGTCAAACAGGTGATCAACCCGTCCCCCCGCCGCCCGCAGCGTCCGCGCCCACTCCGGCCAGTGCGCCTGTTCCGTCAGCCCGATTGCCACGATCACCCGCCGCGCGCTCACCGTGCCTTCTGTAGTCTCCACCTGCCAGCCGTCCAGCAGCCGCTTCATCCCCGTCGCCCGCCCCTTCAGCCGCAGCGCTCGCAGTTGATACCGCTCGATCAACCGCTGGCAGTGCGCTTGGAACAGGGCATACGCAGGCCGCCCGTATGGCTCGATGAAATCCGCCAGCGGCAGCCCATCCCGCGTCCGTGCGAACGTCACCAGCGAAAACGGGTCGAAGTGCAAATTATGCGCGTGCGAAGACCGCAGATACGCCATCCCCGTGTTCGCCGTGTAATGATTCCACAAGGTCAGCGGTTCATCATGCGCGTCCAACACCCGCACCGCTCCCGCCTTCACGCCCTTCCAGCGCGTCAAATACAGCGACAAATACGTCCCGTGTATCCCGCCGCCGATAATCAGCCAATCCAGCATATTGCCTTCGCTCACTTTCCCCTCAAACCCGCTTATCATAGCATAGTTTTTCTCTATAATATCCTGATGTGTAGCGTATCCTGTTAATATACGGTAAAATGAGACAAAGATTAAAAACGAGAACTATTACATTTATTTGTGGGATAGCGTTTTAATCTCAGTCCTTGTAGTACGACAAACCGGCAGACGGCAGTCTCTCTGTACAGTAGTACGTACAGAAATTATTGAAGGCGAGGTTAACAATGAGCTTCGAAGAAGAACATCTATCCGGTCCAGACGTTATCAAAGTATCCGCCAAATCTCGCTCAACCGCAGTCGCGGGTGCCATCGCCGGAGTCATCCGCGAGCACCGTTATGCTGAAGTGCAGGCTATTGGTGCGGGTGCCGTGAATCAAGCTGTGAAAGCGCTTGCAATCGCGCGCGGCTATCTCAGCCGTGATGAGATTGACATCGTCTTTACGCCCTATTTCACGGAAGTCAATATTGATGGTCAGGAACGAACTGCCGTTCGTTTCGCTGTCGAACCACGCGTGCCACAGCAGTAAATAGTTTTGTGCTGCGACAGGTGTAGCGCCTGAAGGAGCTTTATTCTGCGGCTCGATTTGCATTTGCATACCACCGCTTCCGATGGTCAGCTTCGGCCATCGGAACTGGTTCAGCTTGCCCGCCAGCACGCCTTTAACGCCATCGCCATCACCGACCACGACACCACCGCCGGCATCCCCGAAGCGCAGCAAACCGCGCAGGGCTGGCCGGTCATCGTCCCCGGCATCGAACTCAGCGCCGAAGACGACGGCGTCGATGTCCACGTGCTCGGTTATGACATCGACATCGAAAACGCCCCCTTTCAAGCCGAACTCGCCCGCTTTCGTGAAGATCGCCTCGGTCGTGCCCGTCGCATCGTCGACCGCCTCGCCCAACTCGGCCTGCCCGTTGCATACGAGCGCGTCCTCCACCTAGCCGACGGTGGCTCAGTCGGTCGCCCCCACATCGCCCGCGCCCTGCTCGAAGCCGGTCACGTCGAATCCGTCCGCGATGCCTTCGACCGCTACCTCTACACCGGCGGCCCTGCCTATGTCGCCCGCGCCCGCCTCACCCCCGAAGCCGCCATCGCCCTCATCCACAGCGCCGCTGGCGTCGCCGTCCTCGCCCATCCCGGCCTTGTCCCCCATTATTTCCCCCTCATCGAAGAACGCCTCATTCCCGCCGGTCTCGACGGCCTCGAAATCATGCACCCCAAGAATCCCGAAGCCGTCCGTCAAAACCTTCAAGCTCTCGCCCGCCGCTATGACCTGCTCATCACCGGCGGCTCGGATTTTCACCGCCCCGGTGATCCCATCGGTGCTGTCCAACCCCCCGCCGACTCACTCCATCTGCTCCGCCAGCGCGTCGCCCGCCGCGCCCAGCCTTGACATCCCCTCCGCCTCGGCGTTATAGTATCCACCAGTCGCCCTGCGCGGCTCGTGATGAGGCTCACGTATAACCTTGCGGTTGATGGCTTCTACCTTTCAAACAGGTAGGAGCCTTTTTTGTTTCAAATGAGGTCACTTATGGGCTGGGCACAATCATGGCACGAACAGCGTGCCTTCTTTCAAACCATCCTGCGCTGGTCACTCTTGGGGAGCGCCGTCGGCCTCCTCGCTGGCACAGCCTCCGCCATCTTCCTCGCCGCCTTGGATTGGGCCACCGCCACCCGCGTCGCCCATCCGCCCATCATCTTCCTCCTGCCCCTCGCAGGTCTGGCGCTCGGTTGGGTCTATCACCGCTACGCTGGCACAGCCGCCCGTGGCAACAACCTCATCATCGAACAGCTTCACCTCAACCGTGACCCGCTCCCCCGCCGCATGGCCCCCTTCATCCTCCTCGGCACAGTCTGGACACATCTCTTCGGCGGCTCAGCCGGACGCGAAGGCGCAGCCGTCCAGATGGGCGGCAGCCTCGCCGATGCCCTCCGCCGCCTGCTCAACCTGCAAGGCGAAGACCGCCGCTGGATGATCCTCGCCGGGATCAGCGGTGGCTTCGGCTCGGTCTTCGGCACACCCCTCGCCGGAGTCGTCTTCGCCCTCGAAGTTCAGAACACCGGTCGCGTCCGCTACGAAGGCTTGATCCCTTGCCTCGCCGCTGCCCTCGTCGGCGATCTCACCACCCGCGCATGGGGCATCGCCCACACCCACTATCCGCACCTTGCTGATCCCGGCCTTCAGCCAACCTTGCTCCTGCTCGTCGCCCTCGCCGGAATCATCTTCGGCCTCACCTCGCTCCTCTTCATCGAACTGACCCACCGTATCAAACACCTTGCCGCCCGCCGCCTTGCCTCGCCACCCCTCCGCCCCCTCGTCGGCGGCCTCATCGTCCTCGTCCTCGCCCTCCTCCTCGGCACACAGGACTATCTCGGCCTCAGCCTCCCCCTCATCCGCCAGAGCGTCGAGCAGGGCGATGTATTCCCCCTCGCCTTCCTCCTCAAGCTCATCTTCACCGCCATCACCCTCGGCACTGGCTTCATGGGCGGCGAAGTCACCCCCCTCTTTGTCATCGGCTCAACCCTCGGTTACACCCTCGGCACACTGCTCGGCCTCGACCCCCATTGGCTCGCCATGCTCGGCTTTGTCGCCGTCTTCGCCGGAGCCAGCAACACCCCGCTCGCCTGCACCCTCATGGGCATCGAACTCTTCGGCGGCGGCGCAGCCATCTACATCGGCCTCGCCTGCTTCATCGCCTATGTCGCCTCCGGTCACCGCAGCATCTACCTCACCCAGCGCATCGGCACCCCCAAAACCGCTGGCGTCGATGCCCGTCCCGATGAAACCCTTGAAGATCTCGCCCGCCGCTGGTCAGACCATTGATCATGACAAATTTGCCCTTTGGAGTGATACTCAGATCACTTTTTAATCGGCCTTGCCGCAAGAAAGTCTAATCTCATGGCTCGTCAGTCACTTATCCCTCCCGCCCTTCGCACCATGCCCCGCAACGTCTGGGTCACCACCCTCACCAGCTTCTTGACCGACATCTCCTCCGAGATGGTCATCAACCTGCTCCCCCTCTTTCTTGCCAACGTCCTCGGCGTCAAAACCAACATCATCGGCCTCATCGAAGGCATCGCCGACAGCACCGCCAGCATCCTCAAAGTCTTTTCCGGTTGGCTCTCGGATCGTCTTCGCCGTCGCAAAGGCTTGACCGTTCTCGGTTACAGCCTCTCCGCCTTCTCCAAACCCTTCCTCTATCTCGCTGCCGCCTGGCCTGCCGTCCTCGCCGTCCGCTTTGCCGATCGTGTCGGCAAAGGCATTCGCACCGCCCCCCGTGATGCCCTCATCGCCGATAGTGTCGATTCCTCGCGTCGCGGCCTCGCCTTTGGCATCAATCGGGCAGGGGATACCCTCGGCGCGTTCACCGGCCTTGCCATCGCCCTCCTCATCATCCTCGCCACCCAATCGCAGTCCATCAGCCTCACCCGCGACACCTTCCAGACCATCGTCCTCCTCAGCCTCATCCCTGCCATCCTCGCCGTCATCGTCCTCGCCCTCGGCGCGCGCGAAACCCCCATCACCACTCAAACC
>JAFLCH010000360.1 GCA_017303775.1 Anaerolineae bacterium
TGCGGCGCGGGTTGGTGGGCGCGGATGACCGAGATGACCGCCATCAAGCAGGCCAGCAGCGGCAGACTCCAGCCGAAGAACAAACGCGCCATGTGTGCCCTTTCATCCAGCGCGTCGGGTGACTGCTCTTGATTCTAGCAGATTCGCGCCATCTCAGCCCATGCGCGTCCCTTTTTCGCCCGTCTATCGCCCGCCCGGCACGGATGTCCCCAGCGTCTCCCAGCCGGATTCATAATCCGAGGCTTCGTCGTAGGAACTGTAGTACGATCCCCAGTACAGGTTGGGGTCATACACCGGCAGCGAATCCCGCACCGCGTCCAACTGCTGGTAAGCGCCGTCGATGCTGGCGTTGGCGGAAAAGAGGGTGCCGCCGTTGCCCGCGTAACGCTCGTCCAGACTCATCAACTGCCGCCGCAGCCACTGCCCCGCCCACAGGTGAGCCTCACTGCCCGCTTCGGCCTGCTGGTAAAGCGGCAGGATGGCCGGAATGGCATCCGCCGATAAAATGTTGAGGAAGCGCACATCCAGTTCCTGTCCGTCATGGTAGCGGGCGATATTGCGCTCGGCGATGTAATGATCAACATTCATCAGGTTGAGCGTCGCCAGATAACCGATGCTCACCAGCACCACCCCCAGCGCGAAAATCTGGGTCTTGAGGCGGAAGACCGCCAGCACGAAAAACCCGAACAGCACCCCCAACCACAGCATGAACACATGCGTATACACCCGCAGATGGGTGAAGCCGAACGCCTCTTCATACAGCCACATGCGCTGCGCCGCCGACACCAGCATGACCGAGGTCAGCCCGACAATCGCCAGCGCCAGCCCTTTGAAGATGCGGTTCTCGCGCTGGCTCTGGCGCACGGTGCTGTGTTCCAGCCACAGCGACAGGCCGAGCGTCAGCACCGACACCGCCACCAGCTCGAAGAATCCGCGACGGGCGTACTGCGCGTAACTCAGCCCCGCCACTTCCAAGGTGGTGCGCCCGCCGAAGAAATAAGCGAACTGGATGAACACAAACAGCGCGAACAAGCCGACCACCGCGCCCATGATGATGCCGCTTTCGAGCATCGCCAGTTTGAAGGCCGGTTTGCGCTTCTCAACCGTTTCTTGCACACCCTCGTCATCAGCTTCAGCCGCCGCCGGAATCGCCTTTGCCGGCGGGTAAGGCCGCTGGATGATGCCGTAGCCCAACGCGCCGGTGGCGATGGTGGCGATTCCGATGACCAAGACCCCTTGGAAGAGGCTATCGTCCAGATTTTCCAGCCCGAAGAAGGTGCTGATGCTGGTCATCGTCTGGCTGACGTAGCTGGCGAACACCGCGTCCGCCGAACCGAGCAAGAACGCGAACACCGCGAGGATCGGCAGCGCGAACAATCCCCCGCGCACCACCGAAGCGAAGACCTGCCCGCGCTGCTGCCGTCGTTCCTTCAGCCACGCCCACGCCTCGACGCTTTCGATCACGGCGGAGGGGATGAGCATGAAGGTTGTTTCCACCAGCGCGCCGGTATGCTGTGCGAGGCTGCTTTCGTCCAAGCGCTGGTCGAGCGGCAGATAATGCAGGATCAGCGCCCCCAACGTCAGCACCATGCCCACGTTCAGCGCGGTCATCAGCGGATCGGCGCGGAAGGCCACCATCAGCGCGAAGAACGTCCCCGGCAGCAGCGGCCACAAACCGCGCGGACGCAGCGCCACCCCCGCCGCCCGCGCCAATACCAGCAGC
Source organism: Anaerolineae bacterium (assembly GCA_017303775.1). Taxonomy (GTDB): domain Bacteria; phylum Chloroflexota; class Anaerolineae; order Aggregatilineales; family Phototrophicaceae; genus CFX2. Next base: position 1,724 of record JAFLCH010000360.1, read on the forward strand.
AGCACCACGACCACGACGATGAATAGGGGGAACGACAGACCGATTTGACGATTGTAGAAAAGGAGGTTACCCAGCATGCCCAACCCCAGCCCCGCCAGAACGGCTAACACTGCGAACTGACGACGTTCCATAGCAATGACTCCTGAATAAAGCCGGAATGATGACCTGAACAGCGGCGAAATAATGGAGATAAAATGCTGCCGCCCACGATCCATCCCCCAAAATGGGGGTTTACGAATCGTGTGTCGTTCACTCATCATACAAAGGTGCAAGCCGCTTTCCTCAGACGATTACCCGACGATCAGGATACGATAGCGGCAGGAAAGGATGCCTGATGAAGCGACAACTGTGGATGATGCTGAGCGTGTGCGGCCTGCTGCTGCTGACCGCCGGCGCAGCCCTCATGCAGGATGAAACACCCGCCGCCAGCCCGACTCCGCTGGTCTTAGGGCCGGTCAATGTGGTGACGCCCACGCCCCGCCCGCCTGCGCCCGAAGACCCGCGTCCGGCGGTTTGTGCCGCGCCCTTCCAAAGCGGCTGGCAGCCGCATCTCATCCGCCCCGGCGATAGGCTGCAAACCTTGATGACGGGCGTCCTCAGCATCAGCGTCACACAGGCCGCCGCCCTCAACTGCCTTGATGATCCGGGGGCGCTGCCCGTCGGCGCGGTCATCTGGCTGCCGCCCGCCGCCGCATGGGAGGTGTTGACCACGACTCCGCCCGTCGAAGGTGGAGCCGCCCCGCTCATCAACCGCGTCAGCGCGGATCAACCGGCGCTGGTACACACCGGCAGGCTGACCTTGAGCTGGTCGGCCAGCGGGCGTTATGCCCTCCTGTACACCTGCCCGCCGGACTCCGCCGATTGTCCGCGCCCCGCCACCGCCCAACCGCTGCCGCTGACCTACACCACCCCGCCCATCATCGGCTTTCCTTATGCCGGCGAACTGCGCTTCATGCTGGAAGTTGTTGGCACCGATTCCAGCGGCGCGGAAGCCATCACCCGCCAATCCGTGACCGTGACCGTCACCTGCAACGGAACGGTGCTGGGCGCGTTCAGCGGCGCGCAGCCCTGCCCGGAGAGCACGCGTGTGGTGGAAGGCGCGTACCAACCCTTCCAGCGCGGCATGATGATCTGGCAGCGCGAAACCGGCCTCATCTGGGTCTTCAGCGGCGCGGATAAGCTGCAAGTGTTCGAGGATACCTATGTCGAAGGGGAGGCCGAACCTGCCCTCACGGCACCCGCCGGTTTGAACGTACCGTCGCGCGGCTTCGGCAAAGTCTGGCGGCAGATCGGCGCGGACTCCAGCGCCCTCGGTTGGGCCACCTCGCCGGAAAACGCGGTCACCTTCACCGTCCAGAGCGCGGGTCGCGTCTCGTATACCACCTATATGCAGTTCCCCGATGAAGCAGTTTACGCCGTGACGGTGCTCCCCGGCGCATCATCCGGTTGGTGGCTGCGCCTGTCCTAGCGGTTGACAGTCGTAATCCACGCCGTTAGTATCGTCAGGCATGAGTAGAATGGGGGTTGTGTGAGCGCGGCCTACACAGGCACAAACGAACCGACCGATCAGCAGATACTTACAGCGCTGCGTACGGGTGATGAAGCCGCTTTCACCGGTTTGGTCGAGCGTCATTCGGCCTCGATGCTGCGTATTGCGCTGATTTATGTCAACGACCAACCCACGGCTGAAGAAGTCGTGCAGGAGACATGGGTCGCTGCCCTGCGCGGCTTGAATGGCTTCGAGGGGCGTTCATCGCTCAAGACGTGGCTCTTCACCATCCTCACCAATCGGGCGCGGACGCGTGCCGTGCGCGAAAACCGCTACGTGCCTTTGGAGGTCGAAGGGGAGTTGGAGGCCGAACCGGTTGTCACACCCGAACGCTTCAATCCCCCCGGCAGCCAGTTCGCCTATCATTGGGCGGATGGCAGCCAGCCGCAGCACTGGGATCTCATCCCCGAAGACCGCTTGTTGGCGCAGGAGACGCGCAGGGTGGTGCTGGACGCCATCGAGTCGCTGCCGCCCAACCAGCGGCAGGTGATCCGGCTGCGTGATGTCGAAGGCTTCAGCGCGGCGGAAGTGTGTAACATGCTGGAAATCAGCGAGACTAACCAGCGCGTCCTGCTGCATCGGGCGCGTG
>JAFLCH010000361.1 GCA_017303775.1 Anaerolineae bacterium
TCACTGGTGTTGTAATTGCGGGGGCGCGGGGCTTCGCCGTGAGGGCCACGGGCGGCGGCTTCCCATTCGGCTTCGCCGGGTAAGCGCCACGGGAGGCCGGTTTCCAGCGCGAGCCAGCGGGCATAGGCCTGCGCTTCGTACCAACTGATGGCGATGATGGGTTGGTCGGGCGCGTTGTAGAGCGGATCGACGAGATAGTCGGGACGTTCGATTTGCTTGCCTTCCTGCCAGTGCCAACCGGCTTCCGACCAGAAGCGCGGGTCTTTGTAGCCACCGGCGGCGACGAAGGCGAGGTACTGGAGGTTGGTGACGACGGTTTTGGCGATGGCGAAGGCTGCCAGCGTGACGGTGTGGGCGGGGCGGCTGATGGGCAGCGCGTTGTCGCCGATGGGATAGAGGCCGGCGGGAACTTCACAGATGTCGAGCACGTCCATAACCACTTTTTCACTCCATTTGCACTAACAGGGATTGTAACGGAGCGGTTGAGAAAAATGAACCGTGGGATGTTATCGTCCGCTGGCAGATATAGTGGTTATAATGAGTTTGATAGGTGGTTCGGGCATGAGAGGGGGTTATATATGGGAGGCCGTGTTCAGTGGGATGATCCTGAACAGACTATTTTGCGTTTCGTGTTTGATGGGGAGTGGGATTGGGTAGTTGTGCGGCAGGTGGCGTTGATGGGGCAGGAGATGAGCGCGAGCGTGAATCACCGGGTTGATAGTGTGGTGGATTTGCGGCAGAGCCAAGGGCTGCCGGCACATTCTTTGTCGCAGTTCGAGCAACTGGCACAGTTCCCCAGCCCGAATTCGGGGGTGATCGTGATCGTGGGCGGGGGCAATCTGGTGGCGTCGCTGCTCAACATATTCAAGCGGGTATACCGCAGCGCTGCCGCGAAATATCATTATGTGGAGACGATGGAGGAAGCAGAGCGCTTAATTCGCCGCTTGAGACGAGAATTACAGTGAGGGATTCCCCCTCAAAAGGGCACCGTCTATACCCCTGTAGTCCGGTTTCGCGCAAATGCAAGCCTATGCTATACTGTTTGACATGACGCAAGAGGTTCAGGACACACCACCGGAATGGGTTGAGCAGGTTCGCGCACGGGGGTTGGGGGGCGTCCTCAACACGGCGCTGGACATTCTGGAACCACTGGGGCCGCTGGGCGCCCAGTTGATATGGGTTGCACAGCCGGTGCTGGGTGGATGGCTGGGGCGGGAGACGCTGGGCGAGCTGGCGGAGATGCTGGAGTCGCCGGAGCGAATGGACTCGCTGCGGCGGTATCTGGACGAGTAGCGGCACACATCTATTTTTTTCCTTGCAGAGATGGTGAGGCAGCGTGGATACGACAACGCAGGGTTTGACCATCGTGATCATTTTGCTGGCTATGGTGGTCAGCGTGGTGGTGACACAGTTCATCCGGCGGCGGCGAGATTTATATGCGCTGCGCGAGATTCGGGCGTATGGGGCGCTGCCGCGCATGGTGGGCGAGGCGATTGAAGCCAACCGGACGGTGCATGTGGCGCTGGCGAGCAGCGGGTTGGGCGCAGAAAATACGCTGCTGGCACTGGCGAACGCCGAGTTGTTCTATCAAGTGCTGCGGCGGACGGTGATCGGCACGACGGCACCGATTTTCAGCGTGAGCGAGGCATCGGCGGTGCCGCTGGCACAGGATACGCTGCGGCGGGCGTATGAATCTCGTAATCTGATACAACATTACCGGGTGGGCAGCGTGCGCTGGTATCCGGGGGGAACACGGTCGCTGGCGTTCGCGGCGGCACTCACGACGACGGTTAACGAACAGGTTGGCACGAACGTGCTGGGCGGGAGCTTCGGCGCGGAATTGGCGTTGGTGACGGGCGCGGCAGCACGAGCGAACCAGAATGTGATCGCCACGAGCGACCAATTGGAAGGACAGGCTATCGCGTATGTGATGAGCGACGAGGTGCTGATCGGCGAAGAGGTGTTCGCGGGCGGCGCGTATCTGGGCGGCTCGGCGGCGCAGGTGGCCGGTGTGGTGACGACGGATGTGCTGCGGTGGCTGCTGATACTGGGTTTGCTGGTGGTGGTGGCAGACGGCTTGAGCGGCGGCGTCTTCAGCCGGTTGTTAGGCTCGTTATTGGGGGGAGGCTGATTGATGCGACGAATAGGCTCGGCCTTCACCACGGCGATTGTGATCGTGGTCGGGGTCATCACGCTGCTGGGTTTGCTGGTGGGTGATGGTCTGGGGAATCTGTCGCTGCTGGTACAGACAACCGGAATCGGCACGATGACGACGGTATTCCTGCAACTGGCGACGATTACGATTGCGGTGACGGTGCTGATCGGGATTATCAATTTGTTGAGCGTACACGGGCAGCGGATATTACGCCCGACGGACGGACGCGCGATGACGCGGGTGTACAGCCTGATTCTGGTGGTGAGCGCGCTGGCGGTGATCGTGCTGGGGACGCTGGAACGAAGCGGCGTGCTGACGGGTGAACCGCCGGTGACGATGATTCTGCTGGAAGGGGTTCAGGTGTCGATTGAGTCGGCGCTGGCGGGGCTGGTGCTGTTCGCGCTGGTGTACGGGGCGTACCGGCTGATGCGCAAGCGGGTGACGGGTTCGGCGCTGCTGTTCACGGTGGTGCTGCTGGTGCTGCTGGTGGGGGCGCTGCCGTTTTCGTCGCCGGTGATCCGGCTGATCGGGAGCATCCGCGATTGGCTGCTGGCGGTTCCGGTGAGCGCAGGGGCGAGGGGAATCCTGTTGGGTATCGCGCTGGCGGCGGCTGTGGCCGGTGTGCGGGTGTTGATCGGGCAAGACCGGTCATACCGCGAATGATGGATGAGATGACGAAGCGGATGCGGGCGCGATGATTAGGCGGCATCCGTTGATGAATAGCAAGCAAGAGCTACCCGCCGGATGCGGCGACCCAACCGGAATGATGACATTCCGTAATGCGGGGGAGTGAGCATGAGTGATGATTTCGACAAGCGGCCACCGGACGACGACGAGACACCTGATGATCTCGATTGGCTGCGGAACGCGGCTGATGATGACTCCGAGGCGGATGCTTCGGGTTCGGGACTGGGGTTCACCGGGGAATTAAGCTGGCGGCAGGAGGTGGAGGACACCTTCAATGAGCAGCTTGACGCGCCGAAGATCGACGACAGCTTCGACTGGCAGCAGAGCGGTGAAGAAGCGCCGGAGGAGAGCGTAGGCCGTTCGAGCGGTTTGGGATTCACGGGTGAGCTGGACTGGCGGCAGGTTTCCGGCGAGGGGGGCGATGATGAGACTCCCGGCGAGGACGCGCAGGATTGGCTGACCGGGCTTGATCTGGGCAGCAGCGCGCCGGCAGAGGACAGCGGCAGCGGGTCGTTGGGGCTGACGGGACAGTTGAACTGGATGAAGCTGGCGGATGAAATGGACGCGGCGGACGAACAAGCGTCCGGCGGGGAACAACAGCCCGCGAGCAGCAGCCCTGACGCGATGGATTGGCTGCAAAGCTTCGGCGAGTCGGAAATTATTGAGGATGAGTCATCGGGGCCGCCGGTGTATGAGGATATTGTGCCGGAGATCACGCCGGAGGGCGATGATCCGCTGGGGTGGCTGCAAGAGTACGCCGCACCTGAGAGCAGTGATGCTGATGAGGGCGGGGCGGTTGAGGCCTATAGTGACGAGGAAGCGGAATTTGAAGCGGACGCTAACCAAGCGGCTGACTTCCCTGATTGGTTCCAACAGCTTTCGACGCCGGAAGAGGCCGGAAGTGAGCGCAGCGCGGCGGATGACTTTGATTGGGATGAGGCGGCGAGCGCGGAAACGGCAACTGATCTGCCGGATTGGCTGACGGCGAGCGCGATTTCGCCACAGGTGGAGCTGCCGG
>JAFLCH010000362.1 GCA_017303775.1 Anaerolineae bacterium
GCGATGCTCAGTAAAGCCAAAATAAGGGTGAACAATACTATCTTTCGCATAAACACATCTCCTTGAAATAGACGTCTGCACAGTGTTCGCATAGTTTCATGCTAATGGCGTTTGGTGAAGGATGCAAGTAAAGGAATGTAACAATCCTGCAAAAGACGGATTTTGAAGGTGATTTTGCGGGGAAAACAAAAGCGACCCGAAGGCCGCTGATGGTGGGTTGCAGATGAAATTAGTCCCCATTGAGGAGGGCGGATTGGATGGCTTCGACATCCTGCCGGAGCAGATCGTCATGTTGAATATCCTGACCGACCTTGTTGCAGGAATGGAGGACGGTGCTGTGGGTACGCCCGCCGAAGGCTTCGCCGATTTGAGGCAGCGAGGCCAGCGTGACTTCCCGCGATAGGTACATGGCAACCTGCCGCGCTTGATTGAGGCGAGCGGTGCGGCGCGGGCCGATGAGTTCGGTGACGGTGAACTTGTAGTAGCGGGCGGTGACATCGAGCACACGCGCCATGGTGAGATGATGGTTGCGAGGACGGCGATAACCGGCGAGCGCGCTTTCGGCGATGTCGATGGTGACGGGACGACGCGCGAGATGGGTGGTGGCGACGACGTGGTTGAAGATGCCTTCGAGTTCACGGATGTTGGTGCGGGCTTTGTCGGCGATCATTTCGGCGGCGCTGCGCGGAAGATCGACCCCGCGTTCGTGCGCCCACATGTTGAGGATGGCGACGCGGGTTTCGAATTCGGGGGGTTGCAGATCCATGACGAGACCGCCAGCGAAACGGGAGCGGAGGCGATCTTCGAGGGTGTGCATTTCGGACGGATGACGGTCTGACGCGAGGACAACCTGCTTGTTATAGGTATAGAGGGCGTTGAAGGTGTGGAAGAATTCTTCCTGCGTGCTCTCTTTACCGGCGATGAATTGAATGTCGTCTACGAGCAGCACATCGGCTGAACGATATTTTTCGCGGAACATGGCGGTGGTGCGCTGGCGGATGGCATCCACAAGATCGTTGGTGAAGACCTCGGAAGGGATGTAGATGACGCGCATGTTCTTGGCGCGGCAGATGTGGGCGATGGATTGCAGGAGATGAGTCTTGCCCAAGCCGACGCCACCATAGATGAGGAAGGGGTTGTAGAGGGTGGCAGGATGTTCGGCAACGGCCTGCGCCGCTTCGAAGGTCATGCGGTTGGATTGGTTGGCGATGAAACGGTCGAAGGTGAAGCGGTTATTGAGTTCACTTTCCGGCAGATCGGGACGCTGTGGGCGAGCGATTTGCTGGTGCAGCGGGACATTTTCAGCCGGGGGTAATTCCGGCTGTTGATTCAGCAGCTTAAAGAGAGGCAGCTCGTTGTCGTGGGCGGACTCGGCTACCGGTTTGATGACCTCGAAACTCAGCTCGGCGCGTTCGCCGGTGACATCAGCGAGGACGCGGCGAATGTCGCGATAGAGGCGATGCTGGAGCATATCGCGGGCGTAGCTGTTGGTGACAGCGACGCGGTAGGTACCGGCTTCGTCGCAACCTAAGAAGACGGCTCCTCGCAGCCACGTCTCGAAGCTGGCACGATCAAGCTGGATTTCGAGTTGAGAAAAAGCAATATTCCAAGCTTCCTGCGGATTCACAATGAACTACCTTTATTGATGGCTCAGCCGGTTTGAAAGTGACCGCTGAACCCCGACTCCATGACCGGTTACGAACAACATAAAGTCCTCAGAAACAGACCTGCTCGCAGCCGACCGTATCGAATTATGAAATAGGGTTATTGAACCACCGGGGCATGGAACCATGCCCCATCCAGATGGGTGTGGGAGTGACTCTGGTATATGGTGGTTTTTGTAAAGATCAGTATACCTGATGACGGCAAGCGGCTCAACCGATTCCTGTAACGAAATGTTAAAACGCGGGAAATTTTAAGGTTGGGATAAAAATTCCCCACGAGTATTAACAATAGGGGCGGCGCAAAAATCGGAATCACAAACGAGTCACAAGTCTAGTAGGCGCAGATTTTGGGATATGCAGGCGAAGAAAGGGGCAAATTTACCCAATTTGGTTTATCGCAAACGGGGTCGTAATGTTGGCGGAGAAATGACATCGAATTTTTTAAACTTGGGATATTTTTTACACAGCGCGAAAAAAAAGGGTCAATTTTGGGATTAAATTGGGATAAGTTGGGAAAAGATGTGTGTTGAGGTTTGCGTAAACCCACATTGATGTTGGGAGGTGGGTGTGCAGATTGTCAACGGTTGGCGCTGATTGATGGAAATGTTGAGGGCTGTCATGATGGATAGACAAGTATGGGTTAAGTCCGTGTGGGTTGATGGGTGAAGGCGTAAGACCAGCGGCGATTATTGGGCGGTGAGGGCGTGGTTTTCCGAGCATGAGGGGTTACAATAACCGACCATATGATTCTCATCGAAAGGCAATACAGGCATGTCTGATCTGCTCATTCGCAACTGCGATGTCCTCAACGTCACTATTGATGCGCGCGCCTTTGTGCTGTTCGACCACGACATTTTGATCAGCGGGAACCGGATCGAGGCGGTGCAGCCGACGGGACAGGCTGACCCCAGCCACTTCCGGCAGGTGATCGATGGGCGGGGACAGGTGGCGATGCCGGGGTTGATTAACACGCACGCGCACACGCCGATGGTGTTGTTCCGGGGGCTGGCGGAGGATGTGCCGGTTCATGTGTGGTTCAACGAATACATCTGGCCGCTTGAGAATAACCTGATTGAAGAAGATGTGTATTGGGGAATGCAGTTGGGGCTGGCGGAGATGATTCGGGGGGGCGTGACCTCGGTGGCTGACCATTACTTCCATATGGATGGGGCGGCGAAGGCGGTGGAGAAGGCAGGGTCGCGGGCGCTGCTGGGGTGGTGCGTGTTCGGGAGCAACGGGCAGGAGATGATCGAACGGAGCGGGCGGTTCGTGCAGGAGTGGCAGGGGGCGGCGAACGGACGAATCCGGACGTTGATGGCTCCGCACGCGCCGTACACATGCGACGATGATTATCTGCGGGCGGTGGTGAAGAAGGCGAAAGAATTGGGCGTGGGGATTCATATCCACGCGGCGGAGGAAATGTTCCAGACGGAGAACAGCCTGAGCAGCCGGGGGAAGACGCCGATACAGGTGCTGGAAGAGGTGGGGGTGCTGGACGGGATGACGATCATCGCGCACGGGAACGGCGTGATCCCACAGGACTACCCGATTTTGACGCGGCATCAGGTGGGGATCGCGCACTGCGTGAAGGGGTACTTGAAGATGGCGGCGGGGACGACTCCGCTGCTGGACTTCCGGCAGCATCAGATTCCAATCGGGCTGGGGAGCGACGGGGCGGTGAGCAATAACACGCTGGACATTTTTGAGGTGATGCGGTTGATGCCGATGGCGCAGAAGAATCATCACCACAACGCGGAGGTGATGCCGATCGCGGAAGTGCTGTATATCGCGACGCGGGACAGCGCGCGGGTGTACGGGCAACCGGATGATCTGGGCAACCTCGATCCGGGGAGTCTGGCGGACATCATCTTGGTGGATATGACGCAGCCGCACACGCAGCCACTGCACAGCATTCCGGCGACGCTGGTTTATAACACGCGGGCAAGCGATGTGCAGACGGTGATCATCGACGGGCAGGTGGTGATGAAGAACCACGAACTGCTGACGCTGGACGAGGGGGAGATCATCTCGTACGCGGTGGAGCATAAGGCACGGCTGGCGCACCGCGATACGAATAAGCGGATTCAGACTTACGCGCCCTAGTTGGGCTACCTCATTTCGTTTCATAGGCTGACGGATGGAGAAGGGAACGCCCCTTCTCCATGTTCCCCTATTCATTCATCCCTTCA
>JAFLCH010000363.1 GCA_017303775.1 Anaerolineae bacterium
TCATCACATGCTTGGTAATCTTGTAATCCGAAACTGCTTCCGCAGAAAGATCCTTGCCCATACCCGATTGTTTGAAACCGCCGTGCGGTGTTTCCGATGCCAGCGGAATGTGGTCATTAATCCACACGGTGCCAAATTCCAACTGCGCAGCAACGCGCATCGCGCGCCCCACATCAGCCGTCCACACCGACGCCGCCAGACCATAATTGACATCATTCCCGAATTGCACAGCCTGTTCCTCGCCGTCAAACGTGCTGATCGTCAAAACCGGCCCGAACACCTCGCTTTGAATGATCTCAGCCGATTGATCAGCGTCAGCGATCACGGTCGGCTCAAAGTAATAGCCGCTTCCAAAATCCGCTGGAACCTTCCCGCCGGTCAAAATCTTAGCCCCATTAGATCGGGCGCGCTCCACAAATCCCTGAACGCGTTCCCGTTGCACGCTGGAAATCAACGGCCCCATCTGTACGCCATCATCATATGGCAGCCCGATCTTCACCGCGCGCATCGCCTCGACAATCGCTTCGGTCGCCTCGTTAACCCGGCTCTTCTCCACATAAACCCGTGTCGCCGCGGTGCAGTCCTGCCCCGTATTCACAGTGCTCGTAAAAGCCGCCGTGCCAGCGATCGAAGCCACATCAACATCATCAAACACGATGAACGGAGCCTTCCCCCCCAATTCCAGATGAACCCGCTTCAACGTATCAGCAGCCGTCTTCATGATCTTCTTGCCAGTGCCCGTCGAGCCGGTCAAACTCACCAGCCGCACATCCGGGTGCTCAACCAGCGCCTGCCCCACTTCATTACCGCCCGTCACAATATTCACAACCCCATCCGGAATCCCCGCCTCAGCGAACAACTCGGCCAGAAGGAGCGTCGTCAAAGGGGTTGTAGGCGCGGGCTTCAACACAATCGTGCATCCCGCTGCCAGCGCCGGCCCAATCTTCCAAATCGCCATCATCAACGGATAATTCCACGGCGTGATCTGCCCCACCACACCCACCGGCTCCCGCCGGTACATCGACGTATACCCTTTAGCGTACTCGCCCGCCGAGTACCCGTGGGTGTCACGTGCCGCCGCCGCGAAGAACCGTAGGTTATCAATCCCGAAGGGCAAATCACCGCCCAAACTCACAAACGCATAAGGCTTGCCGGTATTCTCAGACTCAAGGCGGGCAAATTCTTCCTTACGTGCATCGAGCAAGTCGGCCAGCTTCCACATCGCCAGTGACCGTTCACCCGGCGTAAGTCGCGACCAGCGTCCATCATAAAAAGCACGATGCGCCGCCTGAACCGCCGCGTCAACATCCGCACGGCTGGCATCGACAACATCCGCAATCTTTTCGCCAGTGGCCGGATTCTCAATCGACATCAACTTCCCGCCGTTCGAGTCCGCCCATTGACCATCAATCCACAGTTTATGCGCCATGATTTAGTCCTCAAATTAGAACCGCAAAACAGACAGGGACGCCTCCTCGCTCCTCCGAGTCTAGCGTCCCTTCCAAAGAATTCTTACTGGAGCTTCACCACATCACAAGGTGGCTCAAAGCCCGCTGTGCTTAACGTCCGCCGATAACAGCGATATAGCTCGTCACCCACTCATAATACGGCACGCAAACATCCCCGCGTTCATCGCCGCAGCTGACCGTCGGCGTGCGCCAGAACTTGATGCTCTCAAAGTCCTCAAACCCGTTCGTCGCGCAGCCAGCATCGCCCAGCAGTTCATTGCCTTCGCAGGCCGCCGGAACAGCCGGAACCGAACCAAACCATGCCGCAAGATCGCCCTGAACCTTGGGGCTGATCGAATGTTCCAGCCACTGGTAAGCGCAGTTCGGATGCGGTGCGTTAACATGCATCATCGTCGTATCCGCCCAGCCCGTCGCGCCTTCCACCGGCACAACGCTGTCAATCGGCTGCCCCGAAGCCTGAAGCAGGTTCACTTGGAACGGCCATGACCCCGAAGCAACGATCCCTTCATTCGTGAAGTCATCAATCTGCACGAATGCATCATGCCAGTAACGGGCGACCAATTCACGCTGCTGACGAAGCAGATTGAGCGCCGCGTCGAACTGAGCACGATCCAGCGAATACGGGTCAGTGATCCCCAACTCAGGGTTATGGGTCATCAGATACAAAGCAGCATCCGCGATATGGATCGGCCCATCATAAGCCTGTACGCGGCCAACGTTGCTTTCCCCGTCCGGCAGCGTCTGCTCAACGAACACCACATCCCAACTCGTCGGTGCTTCCGTGAACACCTCGGTGTTATACATCAACACGTTCGGCCCCCACTGGTACGGAACACCATAATGTTCGGCTGTCCCGTCCCCATCCACGTCAACCGTATGCCACGGCGCATTCTGCAAACGTTCGTCCACCGTGCCCCAACTGGGGATCAAATCAATATTTACCGGCTGCACCCGCCCGCCATAAATCAAGCGCAGGCTCGCATCTCCGGAAGCAGTCACCAGATCAAACAGGCCTTCGTTCATCAGCGCCACCATCTCATCAGAGGTCGCCGCAGTCTTAACGTTAACCTTACAGCCGGTCTCAGCCTCAAAACTCGTCACCCAATCAAAATTCGGGTCGGTCGATCCATTTTCAATGTAACCGGCCCACGCAATAATGTCGACCTGCCCTTCCCCTTCGCCCACAGCCGTCATCTGAGCCGAAGTGAATGGCACACTGAGAACGAGCATGAACACGAGAACCAGCGAAACAACCAGCATCTTCCGCATCATCTTCTCCCTCTCGCTATACAAATAAGATGTATGAACAACACAGAGTTGTGAAGAAAAGATTATATCGAGCATTTTGCATTGTCTCAACAAAAGCAATTACGTTCTAAATTTTAAGCCGGTGCTGGTTAATCTCATCCCGCATCCGCCGCGCGACATTCGCCGGATCATCTGCGAAAATAATACTCCGTGACGAGTTGATCAGCAGCCCCTTCTGTTCGCTGTTCAACCCCGCCTCCACCACTTTCTTCAACGTGCCGGATTGAGACCCGACACTCGGAACCAGCAGCGGCATATCACCCACAAGACCCCGCACACTCTGGATCTCAGCCGGGTACGTACCGCCCACAACCAGCATACAATTCTGGTAAACATTCCAATCGTTGCACACCCGCTCCGCAATCTCATACCACAGCGGATGCCCGTTGACTTCAATATCCTGTATGTCTTTCGCTCCCGGATTTGAAGTCCGGCACAGGATAATCGCCGCCTTATCCTCACGATCCAAAAACAATTGGATCGCCTGCTTACCCAAATACGGGTGCAGCGTCACCCCATCAACCCCCATCCAGTCATAAATCGCTTCGATGTAGCCTGCGTTTGTCGTTCCCATATCAGCCCGTTTCGCGTCACAAATCGTGAAGATCGGTTGGTGCCGCTCCTGCAAATAATCCACCGTCATCTTCAACTCGCTCATCCCCCGATCCCCGCGTGACTCATAAAACGCCGTGTTCATTTTATAAGCCGCCGCGAACGTGTGTGTCTCCTCGATCACCCACCGGTTGAAAGCAAATTGAGGGAACGGATCATCCCGAAACTGTCGTGGAATATACTTTATATCGCTGTCAAGGCCGATCGTGAGTAAGGAATTAACCTGACCATGTCGAGCCTTCAGCTTCTCCAATATACTCATGAATGCTCCTAACATCTGGCACCGATTGGAACTACCCAAGATCATAACAAAAAAGCTGTCTTCAAGCAGGTATACACCCCCTTTCCGCTTTGAACCAGTCGGAGACCGTGCTAAGATCATCCCGTCCGCTCATACGAAAGCGCAGGTCATGACCAATTCATTCTCACACGAAACCTTTCTCAGCCCCTT
>JAFLCH010000364.1 GCA_017303775.1 Anaerolineae bacterium
GGAAACGCTGCGGCAGAACATCCGGCCCAGCGATATTTTGACGCGGAGGGCGTTCGAGAACGCGATCACGAGCGTGGTGAGCACGGGCGGCTCGACCAATTCGGTGCTGCATCTGCTGGCGCTGGCGAAAGAGGCGGGCGTGGCGCTGTCGTTGGAGGATTTTGACGCGGCGAGCCGACGGACGCCGCTGCTGGTGGATTTGATGCCGGGGGGACGGTTCAGCGCGGTGGCGGTGGACCAAGCGGGGGGGATTGCGGTGATCGCCAAGCGGCTGCTGGAGGGCGGTTATGTGGACGGGACGACGCTGACGGTGACGGGGCGGACGCTGGCGGCAGAAGCGGCGGAGGCGGTGGAAACGCCGGGGCAAGCGGTGGTGCGACCGCTGGACAAGCCGATCAAGCTGACGGGCGGACTGCTGGTGCTGCGGGGGAGTTTGGCTCCGGAAGGGGCGGTGGTGAAGGTGGCGGGGCATGAGCGTCCGTATCATCGAGGACGGGCGCGGGTGTTCAACCGCGAAGAGGACGCGATGGCGGCGGTGCTGGCGATGGAGATCGTGGCGGGGGATGTGGTGGTGATCCGCTATGAGGGGCCGGCGGGCGGGCCGGGGATGCGCGAGATGCTGGGGGTGACGGCGGCGATTGTGGGCGCGGGGCTGGGGGAGACGGTGGCGCTGGTGACGGACGGACGCTTCAGCGGTGGGACGCGGGGGTTGATGATCGGGCATGTGGCACCGGAGGCGGCGCGGGGCGGGCCGATCGCGGTGGTGGAAGACGGGGATATGATCGTGATTGATCTGGAGACGCGGGCGCTGGCGGTGGAAGTGGGGGCGGAGACGCTGGCGGCACGGCTGGCGGCATGGGAAGCACCCGCGCCACGCTTCACACGCGGGGTGTTCGGGCGGTACGCGGCGCAGGTGTCGTCGGCTTCGGAGGGGGCGGTGCTGGGGTAAGGCTGCTTCTAGGTTGATCGAAGTTCAAGTTTGCAAAGCGGCGAGTTAGCTGACCTGCGCGGCCTGTGCGGCTACGGGTTCCCACACCTGACGCGGCAGGGGATAGAGTTTGGGCGGCTGGTTTTGCGCCTCCGGTGTGAAGATGTAACGCAGGCCGGCTAGCATGGTGGCGAGGGTCAGATCGAAGGCGTTGAGGGTGTCACCCTGTCCGGCGACCAGATTGGCCATCGAGCCGCCCGCAAAGAGATAGATTATGCGACCATTCAGGGTCACTTCCTCGACAAAGGGGATGGCTGGCTGTCGTGGGACGAGCGCCTCGACCTCGATTTCGTCGGCAACGTGGCCGACATTGAGCAGGAAGCAGCCGTCTTTGAGGCGGGAAAAGTGCCGGATCGTCAGCACATGACGAGCGCCTGTGGCTGTCACGACGACATCAGCGTGGGGGAGCAGTTCATCAAGCGAGCCTGCTTCATAGCCAGCATAACGGGCTTCGAGCAGGCGAGCCGGATCGCGCTCGGCGATGCTCACCGTGCCGCCATAGGCGCGGGCTGAGTCGGCTACGCCCTGCCCCACCAGCCCGTAACCGATCACCAAGACCCGTTTACGGTGCAGGCTTAGATGCGTGCGCTCGGTGAAGGTGTGCCATGTGCTGAGACCTACTAGATAGCGGTTGTGTAAGCCTTCTTTGATGGGGAGATCGTCCCAATTGAAGATGGGATAAGCGAGCGCGGCTCCAGCGGCACAGAGCTGGTTGATGCGGGAGATGCCTGAGCCAGTGGCTTCGAGGCTGGCCTTGACGGGGTTGGATTGGCGCTGCTCCAAGAGTGCGGCGGTGATGTCCGCGCCCATCTCGCACAGGTGAGTGGGCTGCCACGCGATCACACGGTGCATGGCCTCGGCTTGATCGGCAGCGCTCATACCATGCCAAACGTGGGCATCCGCGCCCTTGTTCACCAGATCGGATACAACGTTATTGCGGACGGTCAGGGGATTGCAGGTGGTCAGGAAGAGCTGGCAGCCGTGCTGGAGCAGCGCTTCATAGGCTGGGATGGCTTTGATGTCGAGGTGTACGGAGACGGCTAAACGAACGCCTGTCAAATCCGGGAGCTGTTCACTTTGAGCGCGAGTCAGGGGCATGTGGCGGCGAGTCCACGTCAAGTCTTGCTCGAATTCTTTGACCGCGTCTTCAGCCATCTGATGCTTCCTCCAACTTTTCCCGTGCGAAACACATGGATTATAACGATGATAGGGGCAGGGGCAAAAGTGGGTTGTGGCGCGGGGGCGGGGTTTGGCATAGAGTGATGGTATGCGCCTGAGCAAAATCCCAGAATTCTGGGATGGGCGGGGGGATGATTTGAGGTCAAACTGGTTTTAACGATATGGTAATCAGGAGAACCAGCATGATCATTTTGCACATTGAGCACACCGCCATCAACTTTGAGCAATGGAAAGAGTCGTTTGATGGTAATCAGGCGATGCGGGAGCAAGCGGGGGTACGCCGTTACCGGATCGCAAGGCGGGTGGACAGCCCGAACACGGTGGTGATTGAACTGGAGTTTGACCATTTGAGCGCGGCGGAAGCACTGCTGGCGAACGTCCAACAGTTGTGGAAGCGGGTGGTTGGATCGCTGATCGACAGTCCGCAATGGCGTTTCTATGAAGTGGTGGAGACGAAGTGAGTTGACGGGGGGCGAACAGGATGAAGCAGCGGGACTTCGGCGAACAGAAGCGGTTGGCGATCATCCGGTTGTGCCACAGCGGGCTTGATTCGAAAACGCTGCGTGACGAACTACTGAAGCAGTTGGTGGCCGTTGTCCCGTTTAGTTATGCCTATTTTTCCACGACCGACCCGGCCACGCAGCTCAGCACGAGTTCGGTGCTGGTTGAGCCGCCGCCCGCATGGTGCATGGGGGTGTTCATCGAGAACGAATTCTTGCAAGAGGACTTCAATAAGTTCAACGATTTGCTGAGCAAGAATCAAGCGGTGGCGGTGTTGAGCGAGGCGACCGGGATGGAGATGACGCGCAGCCTGCGCTACCAGAATATCCTGCTGCCGCTAGGGATGGACGATGAACTGCGGGCGGTGTTCGTGGCGGATGGGGTGTGCTGGGGGCAGTTGTGTTTGCACCGGGATGATGCAAACCAGCGGTTTACGGCTGCCGAGGCGGCATATGTGGCCCAGTTGGCACCTCATTTCGCAGACGGGCTGCGTAAGGCGCTGCTGTTGAGCGACAGTCATCTGGCGCGAACCCCTGATGAGCCGGGGGTGCTGATTCTGAATGGGCGCGGCGAGGTGGTGGCGACGACGGCGGCGGCTGAATATTGGCTGGGGGAACTGCGGGCGATGGAGAAGGCAACCAACCATCCGCTGCCGGTGGCGATTCATCACGTTGTGGTGCAATTGAAGGCGATTGAGAGCGGGTTGGCACCGGCAAACGCCACACCTAAAGTGCGGCTGTATACACGGGCGGGGAAGTGGCTGGTGCTGTATGCGTCACGGCTGCGGAGCGCGGGCGGCGACGGACACATCAGCGTGATCTTCGAGATGGCACAACCGGCAGAAGTCGCTCCGTTGATTATGCAGGCTTACGAGCTGACGAAACGCGAGGGCGAGGTGACGCAATGTGTCCTGCGCGGATGGACGACGAGCGAGATTGCGACGCGGCTGCACATTTCGCAGCATACGGTACAGGATCACCTGAAAGCGATTTTTGAAAAGGTGTCGGTCAACAGCCGGGGCGAATTGGCCGCAAGCCTGTTTCGGATGGTTAATTTGTAGGCCGCGAATTCCTCAGGAACTGCGTCATGAATCCTTGCGATGCAGAGGCCGCGCCGGTTAAGGGACGAAGGCGGTGTCTCGCGGGCGGGTGAAGGTGAGGCTGGTGACC
>JAFLCH010000365.1 GCA_017303775.1 Anaerolineae bacterium
TGGACACGAGCGGACGGATGTTGTTCGGGACGGACATCGCCGCCGCGCTGGCGACGCTGGAGAGTCTGCCGATTGATGTGATCGGGATCAACTGCTCGACGGGGCCGGAGTATATGCGCGAACCGATCAAGTATCTGGTGGAGCACAGCAGGCTGCCGATCAGCGTGCTGCCGAACGCCGGACTGCCGATCAATGTGGACGGCGAGGCGGTGTACCCGATGGAACCGGAACCGTTCAGCGAGATGCTGTCGGAGTTCGCGCGGTGGGGCGTCAACGTGATCGGGGGGTGCTGCGGTTCGACGGCGGAACACATCGACCACATTTACCGCAAGGTACACGGACACGGATATGAGGAGTTAATCGCCCAGCGGCAGAACTTGACGGTGAGCAACGGGGGCAGCAGCGCGCCGTCGTTGGATGGGCTTGAGAAGCTGCTGGAACGGATCGCGCCCAAAACACGGCAGCCGGAACATGAGGCGGTGGCTTCCAGCGGGATGACGGCCACGCCGATGATCCAGAACCCCGGCCCGACGCTGATCGGTGAACGGGTGAACAGTCAGGGCAGCCGCAAGGTGAAGCAACTGCTGCTGGCGGATGATTACGACAGTCTGGTGCAGATCGCGGTGGATCAGGTGAACAGCGGGGCGCACATGCTGGATGTGTGCGTGGCGCTGACGGAACGGGCGGATGAAAAAGAGCAGATGGAAAAGGTCGTCAAGAAGCTGTCGCAGGCGGTGACAGTTCCGCTGATCATCGACACGACCGAGGTGGAGGTGGCGGAAGCGGCGCTGGCACTGTATCCGGGGCGCGGCATCGTCAACGGGAACAACCTCGAAAACGGGCGCGAACGGATTGATCGGGTGCTGCCGATTGTGAAGAAGTACGGCGCGGCGGTGCTGAGCATGACGATTGACGAAGACGGCATGGCGCACACGCGCGATAAGAAATATGAGATCGCCCGCCGCATCACCGAGATCGCGGTGAACGAGTACGGGCTGGCGGCGGAAGATTTGATCTACGACACGCTGACGTTCCCGCTGACGACGGGGCAGGAAGAACTGCGCAACGACGCGGTGGAAACGATTGAAGGCATCCGCTTGATCAAGCAGAACATCCCCGGTGTGATGACGGCGCTGGGGGTGAGTAATGTGAGCTTCGGGGTGACACCGGCGGCGCGCGGGGTGCTGAACAGTGTGTTCCTGTACCACGCGGTGCAGGCGGGGCTGGATATGGCGATTGTGAATCCGGCGCACATCACCCCTTACGCGGAAATCCCCGAAGAACAGCGGAAGGTGGCGAATGACCTGATCTTCAACACGGACGCGGACGCGCTGCCCCGCTTCATCCAATACTTCGAGCAGAATGCGGTGCAGGCTAACAGCAAGGAAGTGGAAGATCCGACGGCGGATATGACGAGCGAGGAAGCTGTCCACTGGCAGATTGTACACCGGCGGAAGGAAGGGGTGGAGGCGCTGATCGACGACTGCCTGACACGGCAGGACGCGGTGGATGTGCTGAACAATGTGCTGCTGCCGGCGATGAAGGAAGTGGGCGACAAGTTCGGCGCAGGCGAGTTGATTTTGCCGTTCGTGCTGCAAAGCGCGGAGGTGATGAAGAAGTCGGTGGCGTATCTGGAACAGTTCATGGATAAGGTGGAAGGCTCGACCAAGGGGACGGTGGTGCTGGCGACGGTGTACGGGGATGTGCATGACATCGGCAAGAACCTCGTCAAGACGATCCTGAGCAACAACGGTTACACGGTACATGATCTGGGCAAGCAGGTTCCGGCGAATACGATCATCGAAAAGGCGCAGGAATATGGGGCGGACGCGATTGGTTTGAGCGCGCTGCTGGTGAGCACGTCGAAGCAGATGCCGATCATCGTGAATGAACTGGCGCGGCGCGGTTTGCGCTATCCGGTGCTGATCGGCGGGGCGGCGATCAACCGGCGCTTCGGGCGGCGCATCCTGTTTTTGGATGATACACAGCAGCCGTATGATCCGGGCGTGTTCTACTGCAAGGACGCGTTTGAGGGGCTGTCGGTGATGGATAAGCTGGTGAGCGAGAAGCGGGATACGTTCCTGCAAGAGGTGATCAGCGAGGCGTATGAAGAAATCGGGAAGGTTCGCCCACAGCGGCGGAGCAGCCCGACGCAAAGCAGCACGGTGCAGGCCGCGCCCTCGATCCCCAAGCCGCCCTTCTGGGGGGTGAAGTCGATCCTTGATATGCCGCTGGAGATCGTGTTCAAGTACCTGCACAAGCCGGAGTTGTTCCGGCTGTCGTGGGGGGCGACCAACACGCACGGCGAGGAATGGACGAAGCTGGAGGCCGAGTTCGAGGCACGGCTGGCCGCGATGCAAAAAGAGGCGCTGCGCAGTAAGACGCTGCGGCCTCAGGCGGTGTATGGTTACTTCCCGGCGAACCGCGATGGCGATGATCTGGTGATCTGGGACTGGCAGCCGTTCGCACAGGCGAATGGCAGCGGTCAGGCGGTGGAACGGCGCGAGGTGGCACGCTTCAACTTCCCACGGCAGGCGGCGGGCGAATACCTGTGCATCAGCGATTATTTCGCGCCGGTCGAGTCGGAGCAGGTGGATACGGTGGCGCTGCAAGTGGTGACGGTGGGCGAGACGGCCAGCGAAGCCTTCGATAAATTGCAGAAGGCGGACAACTACAGCGAGGCGTACTTCTTCCACGGGCTGGCGGTGCAGACCGCCGAGGCGACCGCCAATTACGTCAACCGCGCCGTGATCAACCGGGAACTGGGTTTGCCGGGAAATCAGGGCAAGCGTTATTCGTGGGGGTATCCGGCCTGCCCTGATCTGGACGATCACCAGATTGTGTGGGGGTTGATGCCGCAGATTGTGACGGATATTGGCGTCAGTCTGACGGAGAGCTATCAACTGGTACCGGAGCAAAGCACGGCGGCGATTGTCGTCCATCATCCGGAGGCGAAGTATTACAGCGTCGGCAGTTTGGATCGCACGGCGCAGATTCTGGGGGAAGGATGAGCAGCGAACGGAAGGCGACACTGCAAAACACCCCGTGCCCGATTTGCGGGGGGCGCAGCTTCACGTGGGGATTGAGCGTGGGGGAAAGCCCGACTCAGCGCCTGTATGCCCGTCCTGACGGGGCGGGTTGGGGCGAAGGCCGCGAACTGCGCACGCGAGAATGTCATGATTGTGGCAACGTGCAATTTTTCACGCGCGTTGATGAATATCCGCTTCCATCCGATTTGAACGGGTGAGCGGGGAAGAAATGAAGGTGGTTTTATGGATCGTGAAGCGCCCGGCTGCCGGCGCATGTTGATCGCTACGCTCATCATCACGGGTCTGATGATGGGTTGTCTGGTCATCACGACGCTGGGGATTGATGGAATGTGTGTAGCGGATATTGGCCCACGGATGCCGATCTATCCCGGCGCAACCGTCATCAGCGAACGACACAGTATGCTGCGCCCGTATGGGATGGGGGAAACCGTCATCATCCTGTATTCAGCGGATAACCCGCAACTCGTGACCGGCTGGTATGGCCGGACGGTGGGCGGCGCGCTGCGCGAGAACCTGAGCAAAGGGATCACGCGGCAGTTCGGCGGCACCAATTGGACGGTGACACGCGCCGAAGATGGCACCGGCAGCCAGATCATCCTGTATTCGAAGTGTGCGACCTAAGCGGCGTACCCATGCAAAGGTTAAGGTATGATATTCACTGAGTTCATCCGTGCTATGCCCAAAGTGGAGCTGCACGTTCACCTGCAAGGCGCGACACAGCCGGAAACATGGCTCGAATTGGCGCGGCGCAACCACATCACACTGCCGGCAGATGATCTG
>JAFLCH010000366.1 GCA_017303775.1 Anaerolineae bacterium
ACTGCCGGGGGAGGCTGTGGAAGTCTATCGCCCCGGTCAAGCGGTTCTCATTTTGACCGCAGCGGACACCTTAGATGGGGATGATGTTCTGGCGGGATTCAAGCTGCCGCTGGAACGCATCCTTCCTTAAGAAGCCGGCGCAAGGGACGGGAACGGCGGGGGCGGGTCGGGTAAGCTGCTGCCGAGATGGGGCGGACGGATGACGTATGCTCCACCGCTCGCCCCTACCAGATTACTGGAAGCGCTGAGGCTGATGTGGGTGATGTCGGTGTAGCCATCGGCGTTGCCGCCCTCGACGAACCAGCCTTCGGTTGAACCGACGACGAAGCGAATGCCCAGAGCATGGGGATATTCGACCACGCGACCATCCCGATATATCAACAGCCACAGATCATACACGCCGGCGGGCTGCACCAGAAGCGCCTGCCCATCCAGCACCCAGTGCGCCGACTCGATGCCGCGCGGGTCGGCGTAGATGGTCGTCCATGCGGCTGCGTCGGGCGTGATGGCCGGCAGGTAGCGGATGACATTCGCGCCGGATGCGCCGGCGTTGAGCGGGAAATTGGCGTCATATTCCAGCCGGAGCGCTTCACCGGTGGACTCCAGCATGGTTAGGTGGGGGACGAAGTAGCGGCCTGTTTGGGGCGTGGTGGTTCCGGTGAACGGCTCCCAGAGGGCGTATTCGCCAGCGGTGAGATCGGCACAGTCGTAGCAGACGGGCAGGAACTCAATGCCGTGCGCGTTCCAGCCGCCGATTTCGGCCCACATCACCTGACCGTCGCGGGGTTCGATGGGCAGCCACCACATGGTTTGTTCATCCGATTCCGGGCTGCTGGCGATGTCGAAGACCATCACGCCACCGATAAGGGGCGAATCGGGGCTTTCCTGACCGACCAGCGCGAGCGCCAAGTAACGGCCATCGGGGGAGAAGCTGCCGAGCTTGGCTGCGCGCGCGATCCACGGCGGAAAGAAGGTGTTCCCTCCACTCCCATCGAGGGCAATGATAGGCACCCAGAGAAGGCTATCCTCCTGTGTGTCGCGGACGCTGATGGCTAACCAGCGGCCATCGCGGGAGGCGATCATCTGCTCGCGTTGATAGCGACCGGATGAGTCCGAGCCGTAATAGCTTTGATCGATGACAAGATCACGGTAGCCATCGGGAGAGACGATGAGGACGATGCCCTGCGGCGTGTCTTCGTAGGCCATATAGAGGATGGCTTCATCAGGGGTGACCGGTTGGGTGGGTTCGGGTTGAAAGGCGGTCAGCAGCAGGAGACTGAGGAGCAGGAGGATTATGCGGCAGGATTGGGGCAGGGTTTGAGGGGTGATGGGCTGATGGTTGAGGCGGTGAATGATCTTCAGCATGTCGGCGCTCGTGTTTTCTCTATTTCAGGTTCAATTTTACTCAAAACGAGATTTTAGGCAGATGGGGCTGAGGCACGCGGCAGGCTGCTGCTTGAATTCGTGCTATGGCAGCGGCGGTGAAGTTGGGCGGGAAGTGTGCAAAAATTGATGAAATGGGTATACAATCCTCGTTTTTGAGGGCGACTTTGTGGCATAAAACGAAAAAATAGCGAAATTTCCATAAAGATTTCAAGCATTTCACAATCTTAACGATTCTTAATCCTGCCACAATGTTAGGATATGTAAACAATCAAGAGGCAACCGAATAGGCAGAGCGTATGGCTGAAAATCAGACGACCAATACGATCAACCTCGACCACGACTTACGTGATGAACGACGTGAATACTTGCAGTTCGCGGTGATGGCATCGGCAGCGATGGCGATCATCCTGTTCATCGTGCTGATGCAGGTGAATCAGCGCGGGGGGATAGGATTTCACCAGAACGCGATGCTGATTCTGTTGGGCGCAAGCGGGGCGGGATACGTGCTGCTGAAACGGGGGAACCTCGATACGGCGGGGTATGTGTACCTCGTGGGGCTAACGCTCACGATTGGCTCGCAGTTGTGGGTGTATGGGCCGAACGTGGCGATCAGTATGCTGCTGGCGTTCCCGATTGTGCTGAGCTGTCTGGTGCTGAAGCATGATGAAATTTTGTATGTGACGATCATTGTGAGCATCGTAAAGTTTGTGTTCACGGCGCTGGGTGTGGGGCTAGGCGGGGCGATCATCCCGACGATCGGGCCGGTGATTCTTTACGGGCTGGTGGCGGCGGTGGTGTACGCGAAGAGCGCGGACGCCGACGAGCGGATTCGCTGGACGCTGGACAGCCAGCATAAAGATAACCGGCGGGCGGAAATGTTTTATGACCAGAGCGAACAGTTACAGAAGGCGCTGCTGCAAGTGCAGCATTACAGTTCGCGGCTGGAAAACCTGAATAAGCAATTGGAACAGGCGCAGCAGAAGGCCGAGCAGGCGAGCAAGGCGAAATCCACGTTCCTTTCGAACATGAGTCATGAACTGCGGACACCGCTGAACGTGATCATCGGATATTCGAATTCGATGTTGAATATGCCGAAGATGTTCCAGAACAAGAAGGTGGCGGAGGTTCACCGCCCCTATTTGAAGCTGATCGAGGACAACGGTCATTATCTGCTGGGGTTGATCAACGATACGCTGGACTTGAGCAAGATCGAGGCAGGGAAGCTGGAACTGCACCGGACGGAGACGGATCTGGAAGAGTTGTTCCGCAGCGTGATCGCGACATCGGTGGGTTTGTTGAAGGGGAAGCCGGTGCAGATACGAGGGGATTTCCCGACGGATTTGCCGCGCATCTGGGCTGATCCGATGCGAGTGCGGCAGATCATCCTGAATTTGATGTCGAACGCGATCAAGTTCACGGACACGGGGAGCGTGACGCTTTCGGCGGCGGTGGACGGGGAGTATGTGAATATCGGCGTGACGGATACGGGGATCGGGATTCCTGACCACGCGCTGGCGGCGATCTTTGACCGCTTCCAACAGGCGGAGAGCGACACGGATAAAAAGTACGGCGGCACGGGGCTGGGGTTGGACATTAGCAAGCAGTTGAGCCTGATGCACGGCGGCGATTTGACCGTGAAAAGCGCGGTGGGACGGGGCAGCACGTTCATGGTGCGGCTGCCGATTGAACGGCGCGAGGACGAGAGCGACGCGCAAGAAGACGAGGTCACTGTGAGCGCTAACCCGCTGTTGAACAGCGAGGGCGAGGCCGGTGATCCGCAGATGGTGCTGCTGGTGGAAGACGATGTGAACACACGGCAGTTGATGCACCAGACGCTGGAGATCGCGGGTTATGTGGTGGTGGATACACATTCGGGCGAAGAAGCGCTGGAATTGGCGCTGGGGCTGCTGCCGGCAGCGATTTTGCTGGATGTTTATCTGCCGGACGTGAATGGTTGGGATGTGGTGGGGCTGCTGCACGCGAACCCGGAGACAGCGGCGATTCCGGTGGTGGTGTGTACGGCTGACCATGACCGGAGCAGCGAGAGCGGGCATGAACATCTTTATTATCTCGCCAAGCCCGCGACGCCGGACAAGGTTCTACATGCAATGGCACAGGCTTTGACATCCGCTCATCTGACTTTACCGAAAACATTATCGTGAGCGGGTCATTTTGTGAACAGTATTTTATTCGTGATGCCGGAAAGGAAGTTTTATGTCCTACGTACTGCTGGTTGAGGATAATCAACAAAATGCCGATATGGTGATCCATATCTTAACGACGGCTGGTTATGAGGTGCGGCACTTCGTGCGCGGATTGGAAGGGGCGAAGTACGCGCGGCAGGAACGACCGGGACTGATTTTGATGGACTTTGACCTGCCGGATATTGACGGGCGGAATCTGGTGCTGGCGTTGAAGAAGCAGCTCGG
>JAFLCH010000367.1 GCA_017303775.1 Anaerolineae bacterium
CGGCTAACGCATCGCCCTGCGGCATGGGCGGGGCTGTCTGGCGCAGTGGAGGGGATGGCGCGGCGGCATCGAACTTGCTGCCAACGGTTTGAACGCCAACCGCCGTCGATGTTCCACCGGGACGCCGACGCAGGATAAACCAGCCGATGCCGGTTGCGAGTATCAGCACGATGACAATGACTAGAACCGCCGACTCCATCGCAGACTCCGTTTCCCCACCTACATCCCCTGATTGTACCCTCATTACGGCATTTGTGGGGAATCGCAAAACTCCCCCAGAGTCTGGGGTAATCATGGGGGCATGGAAATCATACAATCCAAGCGGTGGTTGAGCATCGTGTGGAAGGAGTGGGGAAATGATGATGCAACCCAATTCCGTCCTGCTGCTGGCGAATCGGCTGAAGTTTTCGGCTGATGATCTGTTCGCTAACCGGGCCGGTATACTTTCCCCGGCGCAGGCGCTGTCGTTACGGCAGGCGCGGCTGAAACGTGTGGCACGCTGGGGAACTGGCATCATAGCCTTCGCGATGGGCGCGACGGCACTGAACGCCCGACCGATGATGTTGATGTTCGGGGCGGCCTGCTTGATGTCGTTCATCGTGGCAGGCTGGTTTCAGATTGGCGATGACTTGAACGGGCGCGTGCTGAGTGTGGTGGATCAGGTGCGGGTAGAACCGCGCGTGCGGATGCTGCCCGTCTTGGGATACCAACTGCAAGCCGGACGCGAGGTGTTCGGCGCGCATAACGGTTTGTTGGGCGCGTTTGACGGGCGACGGCGCTACCGCCTGTATTATACGAGCGGCACACGTACCCTGTTGGCCGCCGAAGAAGTGGGATCGGCGGTCTGAAGCATGTGGGTTATGATTGGTGTATGTCGTTCGTTCATTGATACATCAAAGAAGGATAAACAGACGTGAACACCATTTCATTTATGACCGCCAATTATGTCGCGCGGGAAATCGGTTACCGCATGACCGACGGCTGGATGCAGGGGCAGGAGGCAACCGACGCCTATTTTGAACAACCGGTGGAGGTTTTCGCGCCGCGCTTTGACCGCTATATGGCGGATGTGCGCGGATTAGGCTTCGACGCGGTGGACATCTGGATTCCGATTTTGAATCCGGTGTGGGCGACGGCGGAACACATCGCTGCCGCCAAAGAATCGCTGGCACGCCACAACTTGAAAGTGGTGAGTCTGGCTGGCGGCTTCGGCGATACCCGTGAACACTTTGAAAAGAGCTGCCGCCTCGCCAAAGCGCTGGACACCACCATCTTGGGCGGCGGAACCGGCCTGCTCTACAGTGACCGCGCCTTTATGGTCGATACCTTGAAGGCTCACGGCCTCAAGTTCGGCTTTGAAAATCACCCCGAAAAGAATCCCGATGAGATGATGGAAAAGGTCGGGGATGGCGGGGATGGGACGATCGGGCTGGCGGTGGATACCGGCTGGTTCGGCACCTACGGGTTCAACGCCGCCGAAGCCCTAGAGACATTGAAGGATTACCTGTTCCATGTGCATTTGAAGGATGTGCGCGCGCCGGGCGGGCATGAAACCTGCCGCTTCGGTGAGGGAGTCGTCCCGGTAGAGGCCTGCGCGCGGACGCTCAAGCGCATTGGCTACCGGGGCGCGATTGCTGTCGAACATGAGCCGCACGATTACGATCCCAGCGACGATGTGCGCATCAGCGCCGGGATGCTGCGCGGCTGGCTGGCTTAATCCGGTTGGAGAACCGCCAGCAGTTCGTAAAGTGAGTGATAAACGGTGGTGGAAGCGGCGCGTGTAAGCTGCCAGCGGAGCGCGTTGGCTTCCCCACTGACTTCGACACGGACAGGTGAATCCGTCCCCCAGCGCGCCACACAGAAACCTTCGCGCTCCAACGCGCGCAGCGTCCACAGGGCGGGCAGCCCTTCCCCATGCAAGTCAATCATCCCGGCAGCGTCGATGGTGCTGCGGAATGAACCGGTATACGCATCAAACATAACACCCTCCCCCCGGAAAGCGGCCTCAAATGCACCGCTGAGAATGAGGTCTTCAGGCGCGCCGGACTGGAACGGGCCGCCGCGCGGCAGCAGCCAGAGGCGGTCGGCAGTGCGGAGCGCAAGGTCGAGATCGTGGGTTGAAAGCAGAATGGCGCGGCCTGTGCTGCGGGCAAGGCGGCGCAGCATGGTCATGATTTCGGCGCGGCGCGGCATATCGAGGAAGGCGGTTGGCTCATCCAGCAGCATGACCGCCGGTTCCTGCGCAAGGGCGCGGGCGATCATGACTTTCTGCCGTTCACCGTCGCTGAGTTCGCTCACCTGCCGTCCTGCCAGCTCCAGCGCATCCACCGCCTGTAAGGATTGGTGGACGATGGCGGCATCGGCTGTCCCCAAGCTGCCCATCCAGCCGGTATGAGGGTAACGCCCCAACGCCGCCAGTTCGTAAGCCGTGAGCATCCCCGCGTCGAAGCGTTCGGTGAGGACGATGCTCAGGCGGCGGGCTAACTCGGCAGGCGCAAGCTGGCGCACCTCCCCGCCCAACAGTGTGACCGAACCGGCCAGCGGCGGCTGCATACCCGCCAATGTGCGCATCAGCGTGGATTTACCCGCGCCGTTCGGGCCGATGAGGCAGATCAACTCGCCCGCTTTGAGGTTGGCGTTGATGCCGTCTACGATCACCTTGGGTGGGCGGCGCAGGGCTGTATAACCGATGCTCAGATCGGACGCCGCCAGAACCGTCACAGCCGTCATGCGCTAAAACTCCCGCGCAGACTGCGCCGCCGCAGGATGACCCAGATGACCACCGGCGCGCCAATCAGTGCGGTGACGGCGTTGAGCGGCAGTACGATCTGGCTGCCGGGCATCTGTGCCACCAGATCCGCCACCAGCGCCAGCGTGCCACCCAGCAGCAGCGTGGCCGGAGTCAGGATGCGGTGGTCGGAGGTACCGAACAGCGCCCGGCACAGATGCGGCACGGCCAAGCCCAAGAATCCGATAGGGCCGCAAAACGCGGTGACGGAACCGGCCAGCAGCGCCGTGCTGCTGATGATCGCCAGCCGTACCCGCCGGACGTTCAACCCCATGCTGCGGGCATAGGCTTCCCCCAGCAGCAGCGCGTTGAGCGGTTTGCTGAGCAGGAACGTCAGCAGCAGCCCGACGATGACTACCGGAATGAAGATCGGCATCTGCCGCCAGCTCACCCCGCTGAAGCTGCCATACGTCCAGTTGATGTACATCTGAATCCGCTCGGCCACGCTGAAATACATCAGCAGGCTGACCAGCGCGCCGGTCGCATAGCCGAACATCAACCCCAGCACCAGCAGCGTGATGACGCTCTGCACGCGAGCCGCAACCGCGATCACCAGCAGCAGCGCGAAGCCGGAGCCGAGTATCGCGGCGAGTGTGATGCCGAAGTCGCCGCTCAGCCCCAAGCCCGCCAGCAGCATCGAGCCAGTCGTACCCACGCTGAGGACGACCAGCGCCACCCCCAGACTCGCGCCGGAACTGACGCCCAGCACATACGGATCAGCCAGCGGGTTACGGAACAGGGTTTGCATCTGCAAGCCGCCAACCGCCAGCGCTGCCCCGGCCAGCAGCGCCGTGAGCGCCTTGGGCAGCCGGAAGTCCAGCACGATGGTCGTCCATGTGGCGCGCGCCGGTTCACCGCCGACGAGAATCGTCAGGATGTCCGTCAGCGGGATGGAAACCGAGCCGACGACGAGGCTGAGCAGGAAAACCAGCACCAGCACCACCAGCAGCAGCAGCAATAACCCGCCATGCAGCCGCAGCCGCGAGGCAGCCTGCGTCACAGCAGGGGCAGGC
>JAFLCH010000368.1 GCA_017303775.1 Anaerolineae bacterium
CGCGCACCGAGTTTCGCCAGTTCGATGGCGGTGATCTGGCCGATGCCATTGGTGGCACCGCTGATCAGTACTGTTTTACCTTGCATTCCGGTCGTCATGATTCCCTTGCTTCTCTAAAAGGCTGTATAGGTTCACAGTATACGACCGGGTTATTAGAATCCGGATGGAATCTCAGCAGCTTCTTATGCGCTGGTTACCTGCCACCCACGTTTAGGGCGCACGGTGGCTGAGGCGGTGCTGGTTTCGATGGTGGCTTCCAGCATAGCTTTCTCGGTCATGACCTGCTGCACCATAGCCCATGAGATGTTGCTAAGCGGTATTTTCATGCGCCGCACCCAGCCACCGCTGGCGTATCCCCAACTGAGGTAGAGGAAGCGCAGCACACGGCCACCGTGTACCTGTGAGCCGCGAAAGTCGATTTCGTCGTCTTGCAGGATGGCGACGACTTCACAGCAGAAGCGCAGACTGCCGTCGGGCTGCTTTTCCCCCGCCACCAAGCTGTTCTTTTTATCCTGCAAGCCGAATACCATTGGCTGCCCGTCATGCTGATCGGGCGGCGGCTGGCAGATGACTTGCAGGTGGATGATTGCTGTCTCCATAGATGCCCCCTTGCTTATTCTCACAGGTTAGCACATATGTTCTTTGGCTGCAAGTGGTTGATGCGGTTATGCTAGAGGTGACTATTTCGGGATCGGTAGGCCGGGTTGATTTTGCTCCCTTTATTTGGGCGTTTGGCGCTGACGCTGAGCTTGCCCGTGATGCTGCTGTCGGGGTTGGCACTGGGGATGGGGCGGTTTTCCGCGCCGCCGCCTGAGCTTGTGTATACCCGCGCGTCAGGCACGGGCAGCGATCTCATGCTGGTTGATGTGGGGCGGCGGTTGGAAACCGCGCTGACCCGCCAGCAGGGGGATAACCGCTCGCCAACATGGTCACCGGATGGTGGGCAGTTGGCGTTTGTCTCGACCCGTTCTGGCGCGGCTCAACTTTTTGTGATGGACGCGGCGGGGCAGCATGAACGGGCGATCCCGCTGGCGTATGTGCCGAACGCGGTTGTGTGGTCACCGCGCGGGGATTATCTGGCGGTGCGGATGTTCATGAACGGGAGTCCCAAGCTGGCTGTGCTGGCGGTAGGGGGTGAAGAGTCGTCGTGGGTGGTCAATTTGTCCGGTTCGGCGGACAGCAAACCGATGTGGACGCCGGACGGGGATCACCTGATGTACATTTCCTACCGCGACGGCAACCCGCGCCTGTACGCGGTCAACATTCACTGCCAGACGCTGGCGCGGGGCTGCCGCTACAACGAAGAACTGATTATGCCGTCGGTTTACCTGACGGGGCTGCCGGATTGGTCAGCTGATGGGGAGGCATTCGTATTCAGTTCACTGACGCTGGACGATTCGCGCATTCAGCAAGCGCGCGTGCGCTGTTTGGAGCGGGTCGAACGCTGCGTTAGCGATACGAGCATCATCGCCAATACGCCGGATTTTGATCTCGCGCCTGTTTGGTCGGGGGATGGCCGCTGGCTGGCGTTTATCTCCGGCAAGACGCACCTGTACCTGATGGATATGCAAACGCTCAGCCTGCGGGCGCTCGTCAGCGGGGCGTTCAATGTGACGGGGCTGGCATGGTCGGCGGATGGGACACAGATTGTTTATCCGGCTGATTGGGGCGGGACGAATGCGCTTTTCCTCGTGGAGATTGCCAGCGGCGCTGTGCAGCGGCTGACGCGCAGTGGTCTCCCGCCCAACATCGACCTTGTCTGGCGACCGGGGCGGGAGAAGATCGTTCACCAATAGCGCGGTTTGTGCTGGCGGTAGTATTCCACGGTTTGGCGCAGTCCATCTTCCAGCGCCGTTTTGGGCTGCCAGCCGGTGATGGTGCGAATACGGGTAATATCGGAATAGAAGTCACCCGGTTCCTGCGCGGCTCGTTCCGGTGAAAAGGGGGCGTAGTGCCAGCGTCCAGTGCCGGCAACCTGAATGAGCGTTTCGACCAATTCGAGAAAGGTGGTGGGTGTGTCGTTGCCCACATTGAGAACTTGCCCATAAGCCCCTTCGCAAGTGGCGGAGGTTAATATGGCTTCGACGCAGTCATCGATATATAAAAAGTCGCGCTTGATCTGCCCGTCCCCAAATACACTGATCGCCTCGTTATCCACAGCCAGCCGCACAAACCAGTTGACCACCCCGTAACGGGGATGCATCATCTGTGCGCGCGGCCCGTAAATATTCGTCAGCCGCAGCATGACACTTTGTATGTTGTGGATGTCATGGTAAACCTGCGTGATTTTTTGGGCGGCGAGGTTGGAGATTTCATAGATGCCGCGCGGATTGGTGGGCGCGTCCTCGTTGACCGGCATTTGAGCCGCTTTGCCATATTCGCCGCGCGTGCCGCAGTAGATGACACGGGCTTTGGGGTTGTAGTGCTTACAGGCTTCGAGGATAACGGCTGTGCCCCGGATATTCATATCAATATCGGGGAAGGGGTCGGTCTGGCTGAGAATATGATCAACCTGTCCGGCAAGATGAAAGATGAACTCGTGATCCTTAATCAGGTAGTTCATGACGTTCACGTCACGAATATCACAGAAGTTCACACTGACTTGATTCTGGATGGGTTCAATATTGAAGAGATTACCCCCATAACCGGGGATCATGGCATCCGCAATCGTTACTTTCGCCCCCAGATTGACTAATGCGAGGGCAAGATTACTTCCAATAAAACCCAGTCCACCGGTAATTAAAACTTCCTTTCCTTTATAAAAATGAGACAGGCTTGAATCATCATCCATTACCTAATAACTCCACACACTCATTAACAATTTGACTGACCTGCTTAATCTGTTCCGGTTCAAGGCTTACATACATGGGAAGTGATAAAATTTCCCCCGTAATGGCTTCTGTGATGGGCAAACTGCCACTGGCATAACCGAGGTCGGCATAGGCTTCCTGCTGGTGAACAGCGATTGGATAGTGGATCAAGGTTCCTACGCCGCGATCATTGAGTAGTTTCATCAACCGGTCTCGCTGTGCGTGCCGTATGACATACAGGTGATAAACGTGTTCACAGCCCTCCGCTTGAACGGGTTTTTTGACGGAAGCCAAGCCCGCATGGTAGTGCTGCGCCAACTGCCTGCGTTTTTGATTATGGGCGGCGAGATGATTCAGCTTGACGCGCAGAATGGCGGCCTGAATCTCGTCCAAGCGGCTGTTGATCCCCCGCTCGACATTGATATAGCGTTGGACTTGACCGTAATTGCGCAGCCGGCGCAGTTTTTCGGCCAATGCGGAGTCGTTGGTGATGATCGCGCCGCCATCTCCATAGGTGCCGAGGTTTTTGGTCGGGTAAAAGCTGAAGGCCGCCAAATGCCCCCACGTTCCCACCCAACGATCATGCAGCCGTGCGCCGTGCGCCTGCGCGCAATCTTCCACGAGCAGCAGCCCATGACGTTCGGCGATGCGAGCAAGCTCAGTCATGTCCGCCGGATGCCCGTAGAGATGTACCGGGACGATGGCACGGGTACGCGGGGTGATGGCGGCCTCGACGGCTGCGGGGTTGATGGTGTACCGATCCGGGTCGATGTCGACCAAGACGGGCTGCGCGCCGGTTCGTTCGATGGCGCATACGGTGGGCACCGCGGTATGGGATACGGTGATGACTTCATCACCGCGCCCGACGCCGCCCGCTCGCAGCGCCAGCTCGATCGCGTCGGTTCCGTTGGCTACGCTGATGGCATATTGGACGCCGTGAAAGGCCGCGAATTCGGCTTCAAAGGCTTCGACTTCCGGGCC
>JAFLCH010000369.1 GCA_017303775.1 Anaerolineae bacterium
TCAGGATAATTGGTCATCGGTTTGCTCTCAAATTATGCGGTCAGCAGTTTAT
Organism: Anaerolineae bacterium; assembly: GCA_017303775.1. Lineage (GTDB taxonomy): Bacteria > Chloroflexota > Anaerolineae > Aggregatilineales > Phototrophicaceae > CFX2. The sequence continues at coordinate 53 of JAFLCH010000369.1, forward strand.
CAGGCATATTATGCTGCACCGGAGCCTCACATGAAAGGGAGGGTCTGGCTGTTGATGCGCCATCCCTCCCCTGAATTGCCTGATACACTTCAGACGCAGCGTTCGCCGTCTCGCTTACACACTCTTTTCGATGGGTACACCGACCGAGTTGCCCCATTCCGTCCAGCTACCGTCGTAGTTGCGCACATTCTTATACCCCAGCAGGTTCGTCAGCACAAACCACGAGTGACTGCTGCGTTCACCGATGCGGCAGTAGGCGATGATGTTATCGTCCGCCTTGAGTCCCTGCTCACCTTCGTAGAGGGCGCGCAGTTCTTCCGCCGTCTTGAAGGTTCCGTCCTCAGCGTTGACAGCTTTTGCCCACGGCACGCTCTTGGCACCGGGGATATGGCCGGCGCGCAGCGCACCTTCCTGCGGGTAATTGGGCATATGAGTCAGCTTGCCGCTGTATTCATCCGGGCTGCGCACATCCACCAGCGGCAGACCCGCTTCGACATGCTTCAGTACCTGATCACGGAAGGCTCGAATCTGGTTATCGTCACGTTCCGGCGCGCTGTAGCTGGTAGCGGGATAGCTGGGAACTTCGCGTGTCAGCTCACGACCTTCCTTTTCCCACTTCAAACGGCCACCGTCCACGATCTTCGCGTTTTTATGCCCGAACAGCTTGAACACCCAGTAAGCATAAGCTGCCCACCAGTTGTTCTTGTCACCGTAGAAAATCACCGTTGTATCGTTCGTGATCCCGATCCGTGACGCCAGTTTCTCGAATCCTTCACGGTTCAGGTAATCCCGCCGCACCGGATCGTTCAGGTCATTCGTCCAGTCCACCTGCACTGCGCCGGGGATGTGACCGGAGGGGTAGAGCAGCGGATCTTCATTGGATTCAATCAGTCGAATGTCCGGATCGTTCAGATGCTCTGCCACCCAGTCGGTGGAAACCAGCACATCAGGGTTAGCATAACCACGGCTTGCAATATCACTCATCTTTTCTGCTCCTCTAGTAGAACTTCACAGGTCTCTGGTTAAACAAGTCTGCTGAATAGTGGAATTTACTCTGTTACCGTTACCGGAATTTCCTCTCTTCCGCTGCATTACGGTGAAACAACCCCGGAAAACAAACAAGCCAACCTGCGAGAGATTGGCTTGTTGGCATTTCCGGTTTGAATGGGCGTTAATCGCCTAGTGAACCAACATCTTCTCCGCCGCAGGAATGACAAAAGCGCATGTACAACACGCGCAACACATCCGACAACACGTCATTCCTGAGTAGAGGTTCATCCTATTCATAGGTTACAATATAGCCGGATTGAAAAGGGTTGTCAACACATATGAATACCAAAACCACCTCTCAACCACTTGCCGACCGTGTGCGCCCGCACACGCTGGAACAGTTCATTGGTCAAAAGCATCTGGTTGGGCCGGGCAAGCCGCTGGCGCTTGCCATTCAACAGAATCGCATCTACTCCATGATCTTCTGGGGGCCGCCGGGAGTAGGCAAAACCACGCTGGCGCGCATCATCGCCAGCCAGACCAATCGCCCGTACTTTGAGGTGTCGGCGGTTTCGGCGGGCAAAGCCGAGATTCGTGCCATCGTCGAACAAGTGCAAAGCGAAGGCAAGCGTGATCTGTTCTCTGCTGCCGCCACTTCAGGCCGTCACGGCGCGATCCTATTTCTGGATGAAATTCACCGTTTCAACAAAGCCCAGCAGGACTTTCTGCTGCCTTATGTCGAAGATGGCACATTGGTGCTGATCGGCGCGACCACCGAGAATCCCAGCTTTGAAGTTAACTCCGCGCTGCTCTCGCGCAGTCGTGTGTTTGTGCTGGAAGCGCTGACCTCCGAAGAGATCGTACAAATCATTCAGCAGGGTGCTGCCGAGTTAGGAATCACCGTCGAACCGGAAGCCGAAGCCTTCCTCGCCGAGTTCGCCAATGGGGATGCGCGCCAGTCGCTCAACCTGCTCGAAGTGACGGTCGAACTTTACGCTCAGGAAACGCGCGTTGTCACCCTCGAAAACCTCAAGAACGCGCTGCAATCCAAGTTCTTGCGCTACGACAAAGGCGCGGAAGAACACTTCGATACCATCAGCGCTTACATCAAGAGTATGCGCGCCAGCAATCCCGATGCCGCACTCTACTATTTGGCGCGGATGGTCAACGGTGGTGAAGACCCCAAGTTCATCGCCCGCCGCCTCGTCATCTTCGCCAGTGAGGACATCGGCAACGCCCAGCCTACCGCGCTCGTCGTCGCCAACGAAGTCTTTCGCGCGGTCGAAACCATCGGTCTGCCCGAATGTCAGTTCACCTTAGCGCAGGGAACGGTTTATATGGCGCTCGCCCCCAAAGACCGCAGCGCCGGAGACGCTTATTTCACCGCGCTTGATGATGTTCGCCAGCACGGCAACCTCTCCATCCCGCTCAACCTGCGTAATGCCCCCACTAAACTCATGAAGGAGTTGGGCTATGGCAAAGGCTACGAGATGTACACCACCGACGACCTGCTGCCGGAGGCTCTAAAAGGACGTAAGTACTACAAAAAAGATCGAACCTAACCGTTCACTTCTGCCAGCGCATCAGCCATTCCCATGTCGCCGGATTTTCGTACACCCGCCCCCAGCAGAAGTGATCGCCATCCTCGAAGATTGTGAGGGTCACATTGCCCCTACAATCTGCCAGTGTCTTCGCCAGCGTCACCGAGTTTTCAACCGGTACTTGGGCGTCCTGCGCCCCATGAAACACCCATACCGGCACACTTTTCAACTCGCACACCTGCTGCGGAAATCCTCCCACCGCCGGAATGCGTCCGCAGATCGGCAGCACTGCCGCGAAGCGCTCCGGATGCAGCGCACCCAGAAACCACGCACCCTCGCCCCCCAGACTCAAGCCGGTCAGGTACACGCGCCGTTTGTCCACCCGCAGCGAGGGCAGCAGCGTATCCACCAACCGCATCACCTTGTCTGCCTGCTCCGGCCAGCGTTCCTCGTTCGGACATTGGGGCGAGAGCACGATGAACGGGAAGTCCGGCATAACCTCCAGTCGCTTCGGCAATCCAACTGTTCGCACTGTGTCTATCACGTTACCGCGCTCGCCGCTCCCATGCAGGAACAGAATGAACGGCCATCGCTGCTGCGGTTCACGCTGATACGCGTCCGGCAGATACAGCAGATAATTGATTTGTGTGGTCGGGTCAAGCTTCAGACGGTGACTGCTTTGAGGCATAATCTCGTGACATTCCGGTCAGGTCAGGGGAGTGTTCAGTCTTCTTCCCATTCCCAATCCTCATATTTGCCTTTTTGTTTCTGCTCCAACGGCGCTTCCAGTGTGCGCTTGGCGGCTTCCGCCAGTGCTTGCGCGAAGGCTTCGTGCGGGCGCATCGCATACGCCATCTCACCATCAGGTGTTCGGAAGCGCACCAGCCCATCAGCCTGAGGCGCGTCTAGCCGTCGCAGCGCACCAATTTGCTGCACATCCTCCAGCGGCATCACCCGCTGCACCGTCACCCCCTGCAAAACCAGCAGGTAACGCGGCATCAGGTAGAGGTTCACCGCTTCACCCAATGCCCATGCCCCATGAATGTCCTGTTCGGCAGGCCGCGCTTCCACCACCCCATAATGAATATAAGGTCTGCGGCGGCGGTAAGCCGTCACCAGTTCCGGCGCAACCAATCCTTTCAGCGTCCGCACAAAGCTGTGCATCGTTCCTTCCCACATCCACAGC
>JAFLCH010000037.1 GCA_017303775.1 Anaerolineae bacterium
TTTCTAACCATCAGCCAACCGATTTAACAATTGGTGAGGGGGAAAAGGTTGGTGCTGACGGCGGCAAAGAGTTACCAAATGTTCTTCCAAATGGTCACCCTAACGCCCTCGTTTTCCTTTACACTGTAATGAGCATCACCAGACTCGCATTAAACCTCCCCTGATGCTTCGGCGTGCAGCGCCTTGTGCTGCTGCCGGGTGGCACGAAGTGCCGGAGGGGGTGACGCTGTGCATCTTAACAACCGCATATCGGTTCACCGGTGACCACCCTATGGAGATCATCTCTGGCATCCGTGGCGGCCTTGTCAACGCCACCTGTCTTTTTCCTCCCCTGATGATTCGAGGGAGGAAGCTCGAAGCGTAGGAGGGGGTATTCCCGCCGCATTTCACCGCCACGCCGCCGCCGCCGCCGCCAACCCCTCCCACTCAGGCATCCCTGTCTTTGCCCTCGCCTTGGCGTGCAGCGCCTTGTGCGATGTGAGCGAAGCGAATGCACGTGAGCAAGGCCTGCGAGTGACTATAGCGACTGCGAGTGGGAACGAGCGTGGGGGTGAGGTTCTGGTAACTTGGCACTCTACCGCCAATGCCACTGCCGCCAAAGACGCCAACCCTGCCAGTTTCCCCCTCACCAAACGGCAGAAACGGCAGTCGATCCCAATGGAAACCCCTTGTCTGCGCCACTCTCGCCCGTTCCCGCCGTATTCTTTGTCGGCGACGACGACGACGACGACGACAAACCTCGTCCCACACCGCCGCTGCCGCTGCTGCAAAACCGCCCAAATCTCTCGCAAATACCCGCCCCGACCTGTGCTATAATTCCCACATGACTGCAATCCAAACCTCCACCAACCTGCACTACACCACCAGCGGAACCGGCCCCGATGTCCTGCTCATTCACGGCTGGGCTAGCTCCGGTCAAATGTGGTCACGCCTCACCCGCGACCTTCAACATCGGGCGCGTTTCTGGTCAGTGGATCTCTACGGCTTCGGTCAGTCGCCCCGCCCCCTCGGTGATGAAGTCATCGAGGTCGATCATCACAAGGACATGCTGCTCGAATTCTGTGACCACTATCGCCTGCGCCCCCGCCTCGTCATCGGTCATTCCATGGGCGGCATGCTCACCCTCAAACTCGCGGCGGAAAATCCCGCTCTCATGGAACGCCTCGTGCTCATCTCGCCCGTCGTCACCGGACGCTTCGGTTACCCCCTCGAACTCAACCGTCTGCTCTCCACCGACTGGGCAAACTTCACCCTCTCTCGTTCCAAACCCTTCTGGATGCTGGCGCAAAACGTCCTCAGCCCCATCTTCTCCCGCCCCGCCCATTGGTATCTGGACGAAGAAGCCGCCCAACGTATCCTCATCGACTTCCAGCGCGCCTCGTGGCAGGCCTCTACCTACGCCCTCCAGAGCATCGCCCGCGAGAACCTGCATCCCCATCTCCCTGCCGTCCACCATCCCACCCTCGTCATCGTCGGCAGCCGTGATACCACCGTCCCCCCCGATGAAGCCCGTCTCGCCGCCCGCGAACTCCCTCACGGTCACCTGCTCGAACTCCCCACCGCCCACCACCAACCGCTGGATGAACAGCCGCAGCAGGTCGTTTCCGCCATCGCCGATTTCCTTGCCGCCTAAAGCGAACATTGTTTCCATTCCGCCTTGTGCTACAATGCCACTAATGGACAAAATCGTAAAGTAGCGCGTCATACCCCCCATCACCGCCCACCGCACGCGCTGAAGGAGAGAAACTTCTGGAACCCATCGAACTAGCCCGCTATATCGTCGATGTAGTGGAAGATAAAAAAGCCGAAGACATTATTTTGTTGGATCTGCGACCGGATGCCATCATCGCCGATTACTTTGTCATCTGCACCGGCAACAGCGACCGTCAGCTTCGTGCCTTGTCCGAAGCCGTCCGCGAACAGGTCAAAGAACGCTTCACCAAGCTGCCCTTCTCCGTGGAAGGCACGCCCGAAAGTGGCTGGATGCTCATGGACTACGGTGATGTCGTCGTCCACCTCTTTCAGGAAGAAAAGCGCGCCTACTACGATCTGGAAGGCATGTGGCGTAACGCCCACGTCCTCCTCCAGATTCAATAACCCGTCGGGAGGGTGTCACCCATCCTCCCGCTGCCTCTCACGCATTGTAGACGTGTACAACCGCCCAAACTTCGTAAACTCTGCATGAACGCACAGCGCGGAATCTTCGCTACAATCTCCCCATCAGCGTAACCCGCATGATATTTTTTATTCTGATGCGTGTTCTGTGGAGGTGTGAGGATGTGCTCTCCGGAAATAGCTCGTGTTGTTCGTGAACGATCAGCCAAAGAAGGCGTCAGCCGTCGCGGTTTCTTGAAGTTAGGTGGTTTCACTGCCGCCGGTTTAGCCATCGCCTCGGCTGGCTTACCCGCCCGCGTCGCCCGCGCCCATGAAGAAGCCACCGAACTGATCGACCTTTCGCATGTCTTCTCGCCCGCTTCTGCCGTCTATACCCCCGGCGAAGAACCCACCCGTGAAACCTTTGTGAGCGTAAAAGAGAACGGTTATTACATTCAAAAATGGTCGTTTTACGAACACGCTGGAACGCATGTCGATATTCCCGCCCATTTCGTAGATGGTGGCGAAACGGTCGATAACTACGCCCCCGCCAGCTATATCAGCCCCGCTGTGGTGATCGATATTTCCGCGAAAGCTGCCGAAAACCCCGATGCCACCCTCGACCTTGCCGATATTGAAGCGTGGGAAGCCGCTAACGGCGCGATCCCGGTTGGGGCAGTCGTCGCCATGTATTCGGGTTGGGATGCTCGCTGGTCGGATGCCGTCCAGTTCCGTAATGCCGATGCCGACGGCGTCCAGCATTACCCCGGCTTCAGCGGTGAAGCGGCGGCCTTCCTTGTCGAAGAACGGGACATTCACGGTATCGCGGTCGATACCCTCAGCCTCGACCCCGGTAACTCCGCCACGTTCGATACCCATCTGACCGTCCTCGGCGCTGGCAAGTACGGCATCGAAAACGTCGCCAACCTCGGCCAACTCATCGGCAAAGCGGCGACCATCATGGTCGGCGTACCCCGTTGGGAAGAAGGCTCCGGCGGCCCCGCCCGCGTCTTGGCGCTGGTCTAATCACGTTTGTACGGCAGCGGGGGTGGGTGTTGCAGCCTAGCCCTCGCTGCGTTTAACCCGCTGGTAATGCCGTCGGGCTTTAGCGCGGTTGCCACAATCCTCCATATCACACCAGCGCCGGCTGTGGTTGCGGCTGGTATCGAGGAATAACCATCCACAGTCCGCCGCCGCACATTCCCGCAGCAGCCCCAACTGCGGCGCGCTCATTAGTTCAAACGCCGAACGAATCACTGTCCACAGCACCACGCGGTACAATGACGGCGCTTGGTACCAGTTATTCTGGATCATCCCCTCTGCCAGTTGAATCTGTAAATGCCCCATCGCCTCCCGCAGCCACCGGTTGAACCCTTCCAAATCCCGTTGATCCGGTGGGCGTTTACCCGCGAACGCCGAAAAAATCCGGTAGAGCATTTCCCGCATCGCCCGCGCTTCGTTCAGCGCAGCCTCGTTGCTTGCCTGTTCCCGCGCTTCGTTCGCCGTCAGAATCCCCGCCTGTTCCCCCCACAGCAGCACATCTCCGCTCGACTTCAAGAAGTCAGTTACAACCTCACCACCAGCACGTTCTGCGGTATTCATGAAGTCGAGGCACAGCCACCCGCCCAATCGCTTGAGTTCTGTTATCGCCTCCGCCTGATGCGTCATATCTCCTCACTTGTGTAACCACTATACACCTGTTGACAGGTTAGAAGAATCCGTCTACTATCATAACCAGTATAAATTGTTTTGAGGGTTATACAAAATCCTGATGAAAGAAAGCAGCTCCTTATGACAACCTTCAGGCTCAAACGCTCAACCACCGCCTATCAATTCGGCGCGCTGTTGATGGTTGCTTCCGCAGCCTGCTGGGGCATCGGCACGGTCATGAGCAAATCAGCCTTGAGCGTCATCCCTCCCTTCACCTTGCTGGCCGTTCAACTGATCGCCAGCGTTATCGCTCTCTGGTTGGCGACGCTGATACGCCGCGAGCAGCCGCTTTTTCGCTGGCCGGTTATCCGACTCGGCTGGACAGGGATGCTCGAACCCGGCCTTGCCTATATCCTCGGTCTTATCGGCCTATCCATCACCAGCGCCAGCAGCGCTTCCTTCATCATGGCGCTCGAACCTTTCGCCATCATCATTCTCGCGTGGCTGCTGCTCAAGGAACGCATCAGCAGGCGTTCCTTGTTTCTGATGCTGCTTGCCTTAATCGGGGTGCTCCTCATCAGCGCCACAGCAGAAGGTGAAGGTGTTGTGCACTCGCTTTGGGGGGATCTTTTGGTGCTGGCGGGAACCGTGTCGGCTGCGCTCTACGTTGTCTTCAGCAGCCGCAGCGTCACACGGCTTGCCCCCATGCCGCTCGCCGCCCTTCAACAGAGCGCCGGATTGTTATTCGCACTGCTGGTCTTGCCCTTTGGTTTGCTTAACGGTGAAGGTCAATTGCTGCAAGCGGTACCGGTTTCCGCTTGGTTGTGGGCCATGCTCAACGGCGTCGTGCAGTATACGTTGGCTTTCTCGCTCTATCTGTACGCGCTCCAGCGCATTCCTGCCACAACGGCAGCCCCCTTCTTAACGCTTATCCCTATCTTCGGTGTTTTAGGGTCAGTGCTGTTTTTAGGCGAGTCCTTCACGCCGCTCCAACTCATAGGTGGCTCGTTGATCTTGGCCGCGCTTTTTATCCTGCACAGCCAGCGTACTCAATCTGTAGAGAGTCATAAATAAAAAGACGCTGGATATCATCCAGCGCCTTTTGAGCTTATCAGTTGAACAGGTGTCTTTTTAGACGGCGGCGGGTTGCTTGAGCATCGAACTTAACTTGGAGGCCGTATCCTTCATCGCCACCTCTTCGTAGCTTTCTGTGAAGACCGAACTGTGCTTCTTGTTTTCCAGCACGATGATCCCGCGTTCAACACACCAGTCCAGTCCCATATGGAAGGCACCGTCCGACAGACCGAGTGCTTCCTGTACGCTGTCGAGATCGTCAGCAGCGTAATTGGGCATCCGCTTCAAATACTCACAAATCATTCGTGCATAGTATCCGGGTCGGTTGCGCGTTGTGGTGGTCATGGCTGTCCCTCATGAACTGCTCTGAACAATTGAACGTTTTACCGATAGTAGAAAAAAATAACACAACAAAATCACTATCGCTATATGTTCTAGGGTATATTGCAATCTTGAGATGTGAATTGATGTTTTGTGATTTTCGTAAAGTTTGACGATTATTCACGATTTTTTCACACCCGCTCACACGCCCCTCGCTAAGTTGTTCCCTCTTTTTTATAATACCTAGCGTTGCTGTTGACCGAACAAAGGCATAAATATGGCGAATCCGTTGAATTTCCAGCAAATGATTATGAAGCTGCATGAATTCTGGGCCGGGCAAGGCTGCCTGATCTGGAATCCTTACAACGTGCAGGTTGGGGCGGGAACGAATAACCCCGCGACTCTGCTGCGTGTGTTGGGGCCGGAGCCGTGGCGCGTTGCGTATGTCGAGCCGAGCGTCCGCCCGGATGATGGTCGCTATGGCGATAATCCCAACCGGATGCAGTACTACTTTCAGTATCAAGTTATCTTGAAGCCCGACCCCGGTAATCCGCAGGAGCTTTACCTTCAATCTCTCGAAGCGCTGGGCATCAGCACCCGCGAACATGACATTCGCTTTGTCGAGGATAACTGGGAAAGCCCTGCCTTAGGTGCGTGGGGCTTGGGTTGGGAAGTCTGGATGGATGGACAGGAGATCACCCAGTTCACTTATTTCCAGCAGGCTGGCGGTCTTGAACTTGAACCCGTCTCCGTAGAAATCACTTACGGTCTGGAACGAATCGCGCTGGCGCTTCAAGATAAGAACGCGGCGTGGGACATTGATTGGTTGCAGGGCTTAAGTTATGGGGATGTGTTCCTTGAAAGTGAAAAGGAACACTGCAAGTACTACTTTGAAATCGGTGATGTTGATGGCCTGAAGAAGGTCTATGATGTCTACGAGAACGAAAGTAAACGGGCGTTAGAAGCCGGCGCGCTCATCCCGGCTTATGATTATGTCCTCAAGTGCAGCCACCTTTTCAATGTGCTGGATACACGCGGCGCAATCGGGGTGACCGAACGCGCTTATTACTTCCATCGCATGCGCAACATGACGCGCGAAGTCGCGAAAGCCTTTGCCGCCCAGCGTGAAGCGATGGGGCATCCTCTCCTGCATCGTAACAAAGGCTGGGAAGCGCTGCCCCTGCCCGAAGTGGTACCTCCAACCGCCGAAGTCATCGCGAGCATCCAAAAACCGCAGGATTTCCTGTTGGAAATCGGTGTCGAAGAACTGCCCGCCGATGATGTCGATGCCGCGCAGGAACAGTTGGAAGATATTGCCACCACCTTGTTTGATCGTCTGCGCTTGACCCCTTCACAGGGTGTGATGGTCTACAGTACCCCCCGGCGCTTGGTGTTAGCTGCGTGGGGCATTCCGGCGCATCAACCGGACGAAGAACGTCTTGAAAAAGGCCCGCCCGCCAATCGCGCTTTTGATGCGGATGGCAAGCCCACCAAAGCCGCTGAAGGCTTTGCGAGAGGAAAGGGCATACCCGTCGAAGCGTTGAAGGTCGAAGAAATTGACGGCGGTCAGTACGTGACAGCTCTCGTCAAATCCGTTGGGCGACCGGCTTTGGAAGTGTTGGCCGAAGAACTGCCCAAAGTCATCGCCAGCATCAAGTTCGGTAAGGCCATGCGCTGGAACAGCACCCGCATCGCTTTCTCGCGCCCGGTTCGCTGGCTGACGGCACTGTTCGGGAATACCGTTATCCCGTTTGCCTATGCCGGTGCGGTCAGCGGAGTCACCACGCGAGGGTTGCGGCCTTATGGTTCGCCGGAATTCACAGTTTCAGGCGTGCAGCACTATATCGATACCCTCAAAGAGCAGGGCATTATCCTCAATCATGAGCAGCGGCGTGAAACCATTTTGGATCAGGTGAAGCGTGTGGCGGCTGGCGTCAACGGGCATGTCCCGGACGATCCCGGCCTGCTGGATGAAGTCACCAATCTGGTCGAAGCCCCCACCGCGCTGCTCGGACGCTTTGAGGAAAAATACCTCGAACTTCCGCGTGAAGTGCTGGTATTGGTCATGCGCAAGAAACAACGTTACTTTCCGGTTGAAGACAAGGACGGCAACCTGCTGCCCTACTTCATCGCGGTTCGTAACGGCGACTCGGAACATCTCGATAAAGTCGCGCATGGTAATGAACAGGTGCTTCGGGCGCGCTTCTCAGATGCGGCTTTCTTCTACGCGCAGGATATCAAGAAGCCGTTAGCGGATTTCCTGCCGCGTCTGTCCACCTTGACCTTTCAGGAGAAGCTGGGGTCAATGAAGGACAAGAATGAACGTATTGTTGAATTGGTCGAACCGCTGGCGAAGTTACTGGATGTTGGTTCGTCTGAGGTCAACATTGCGCAGCGGGCGGCCAGCATCGTCAAAGCGGATCTGGCGACCCAGATGGTCGTTGAACTCACCGAATTGCAGGGTGTCATGGGGCGTGAGTATGCCCGTTTGAACGGACAGCCCGCCGAGGTCGCTGATGCGATCTTCGAGCATTGGCTGCCTCGCAGCGCGAACGATCAACTGCCGGTCAGCAAACCGGGGACGGTACTGGCGTTGGCGGATCGCTTGGATAGTCTGGTCGGTTTGTTCTCGGTCGGCCTCGCCCCAAAGTCAACCGCCGACCCTTATGGTTTGCGCCGCGCGGCATTGGGAATTGTCCAGATTCTCGTAAACAAGCAGATCGATCTTGATCTACAAACGGCCTTGGACGCGGTGGCGGAAGTGCAGCCTGTCAACGTGAGTGCCGCTAACAAGGCTGAAGTGCTGGATTTCATCACCGGACGCTTGCGAAGCTGGGTCGAGGAACAGGATTGGCCGCGTGATGTCATCTCGGCTGTGTTGGCCGAGCAAAGCGCCAACCCATATCGCGCGCTGGAAGGTATCCGCCAGCTCAGCGAGTGGGTCAAACGCAACAACTGGTCATCACTCCTTGATGGATTCGCGCGCTGCGTGCGTATCACCCGTGCCGAAACCGAACGCTATGGCGTTAATCCGGATCTGTTGGTAGAGGGTGCCGAGAAACATCTCTACACCGTTTATGTCGAAGCATGGTCGCGTCTGGAACCCACCGATAATGTTGATGCGTTCCTGAACGCCTTCGAGCCGATGCTTCCGGCCATCAGCGACTTCTTTGAGAAGGTCATGGTCAATGTCGAAGATGAAGCCGTGCGTCGTAATCGCTTGGGGCTGCTTCAGACGATTAGCGCCATGCAGCGCGGACGTGCCGACTTGAGCTTCTTGAGCGGCTTCTAGTCGTTCGATAGAGTCAACATGAAAGGGGCTGTGTATGCCCCTTTTTGATTTCCGGTTGCTTTGTTCCAGCCGCAACTTTGTTGTACTGTTTACGTATATATCCATGAGCGCAGCGAGGTCAAAACTATGTCTCAGGAATTGGATTACCGGGCGATACGCCGCCGTGTCGAAGCAGGTGTACGAATCCGCAAGTTTCGTACACGCGTGACCTTTTTGATCGTCACATGCTTCATCTTCGTGGTATTTATGGCAATTGGTTGGGGCATCTTTCTTTCGAACGGCGGCGCTGATGTAGGCGGCGGTGATTCACCTCTGATCGGTGCCATGATTATGGCGAGCATGACCGGTTTCATGGGCATCCTGTTTCAGGCCATCAGTCTGGCACTCGATACAAAATCGGGTGAAGAGTCGATCCGCGAACAGTTGATTGCGCGTGAAATCAACCGGGAAATGCTGGCGATGGGTTTGGATGAAAGCCTTGAAGACGATAAGCGCAAGCGTTCCATGCGCCTCTCGGACGACGGCGAATTGGAAGCGATTGAGGACGAGCCGCTCATTGATGCGGATGAGGCTCGGCCAATGTATCGTTAAAGATTTGAAGGTGTGTTATGTCATCAGAACTGGATTATCAAGCGGTTCAACAACAGGTCGAAGCCGAAATCGAACGGATCAAAGGCCGGAATCGCTTGGTCTTGTACGGTGTGCATCTAGCGCTGTATCTGATCTTTGTGATACTGGCTTGGTTCATTTTCCCGACCGTTAATCGGGGCGCGGGGATAAACGAAATCGGGGTGAACATCGGTACGCTGCTGACACTCGGTTGGACGATCATGCTGGTGACGCAGGGAATCGCGCTGGCGAACGAGAAGCGCGGCGAAGACCAGCTTCGGGAGCAGTTAATCGGGCGAGCCATCACCGCCGAGATGATGCGACAGGGTTTGTCGGTCTCCAATAACTCCGACAAACAGAAGCGGACGATGCGGCTGAGTAATGATGGCGAACTCGAAGAACTCGTTGATATACCGGAAGAGGTGTTTAGTGCCCGCCGGATGCGCAGTGATTAAGGTAGGGATGTGATGATGCCGGAAATGGATTATCAGGCAATTCGGCAGCGTGTTGAGGAAGGTATTCGCAAAGAGAAACTTCTGGCGAAATTCGTTCTGTTTTGTTTGAACTTCGCGCTGTTTATTGTATTTATGGTGCTGGCGTGGCAAACCCATGTTGTCGCTGGAGGAGCACTGCCGCGTTGGGAAGACTTTATCAATTTACCGGGGATACCTCGCGCTAACGTAGACCCGAATACCTCAGCGCTGATGATGGCAAGTGCGGGTTGGGGTATTGCCCTCCTATTTCATGTTGTTTCTATGATTCTTGATACACGGTTGGGTGAACGGCAGATACGCGAACGGGTGATGGGGCGTGAAATCAATAAAGAGATGGAACGTTTAGGGGTAAATTCGCTTGAAGCCTACGAGAAACGCAAGACCATGATGCGGTTGACGGATGATGGCGAATTAGAAGCGCTTGACGGATTGGACGATGTGCGGCCAGAAACGGTAGCCCAGCAGCGATCTGACTGAAAACGGGAGGTACATAGCGAATGCAAGAAAGCGGATACACACAACCACGGTTCTTGAACGGAACGAACGCTTTTTGGGCGCTTCATACCTTAATGCTGGCCTTGTTCCTGCTGTTAGAAGGGGTGGGCTTCCGTCTGCCTGTGGGGTCGAGCGTGTTTTGGTTCACGTGGATCGCTGTCTGGTTGATACATGGGATGATGTTGTTCTTGGGGCGGCTGCGTGATCATGAACAGCAGTTCGGTGACGCCCATGCCGCGAATGTTCGCTTCCGCCGACGGTTGGTGCTGGCGGGGCACGCCGCATTTTACCTTGCCTTTGGCCCTGCTGTATTGCTGTGGTGGTTGGTGGCTCGTCCGCCCGGCCCGCAGCAGCCCGGTGAAGGTCAAGGCTTGTGGATCTATCCTCTGTGGCTCATGATACTTTTACTGCACGGGTTGTATGTGAGCTGGCGTGAACGACAGATTACCCCTCAAGCATCAAGCGAGAAACGGAAGCGAGATTTCCCGGATGTGGAACGCTTGTTAGAGCGTGAAGATCTTGATGAACACGGGTTTGGTGACGAAAGTCTCCGCCGGCGTTCCCAAGATTGAACCGGTCAGTGTTTACCGGCGTACAGAGTATTAAGATTCTTCCCGTCATACACACGTTTATGAACAGCGGGTTATAATTGCCCCTAACACACAGGATGTTGGAGTAAGCGTTCATGGCATTGAATGAGGGGCAGTTAGTTGGGCCGTATCAAGTTATCGGGCCATTGGGACAAGGGGGGATGGCGTCGGTCTATAAAGCGTATCATGCGCGTTTGGATCGCCACGTTGCCATCAAAATGCTCCATAAGACATTTCTGGAGCAACCCGACTTTCTTTCACGCTTTGAACGGGAAGCACAAATTGTCGCCAAATTGGAACACCCACATATTGTTCCGGTTTATGATTTCGATGAACACGATGGACAGCCGTATCTGGTTATGAAGTTCGTCGAGGGGCAAACCCTCAAGAAGGTGCTTTCCCGCGGTCCGCTGCCGTTGGAACGGGTCATCAGCATCATGGATACGATGGCAGGCGCTTTGACCTACGCGCATGAACAAGGGGTGCTGCATCGTGACATCAAACCTTCCAACATCCTCATTGATCCCAACGGTGTTCCTTACCTGACTGATTTCGGGTTAGCGCGAATCGTCACCGCCGGAACCTCCACCATGAGCGCGGATATGATTCTGGGGACGCCACAGTATATCTCCCCTGAACAGGCCAGCGGACAGGGTGAACTCAGTCCGGCTACCGATGTGTACTCGTTGGGCGTGATTTTGTATGAGATGGTGGTCGGGCGTGTGCCGTTCACGGGCGATACCCCTTACGCTGTTGTCCATGATCACATCTATACGGAGCTTCCACGACCGAGTGAAATAAACCCGGCCATCCCCACACAGGTCGAAGCGGTGCTGGTCAAGGCGCTAGCGAAGAAACCGGCAGATCGTTACTCCAGCCCGAATGCTATGATGCAGGCCTTCCATGCGGCGTGTCACGAGGCTGGTTTGATTACCCTGCCGGCTGACCGGGATAAAACCGCAGAACAGTCTTTCGCAAAGCGTGTACAGGATGTGAACGCTGCCTCAATTCCTTCGCCTATTCCACCGCGATCATCCCAACCCCGCGTGAGTGTTCGTGATGGCCGGCAGGTGGAGTGGGAACTCAACTTTGACTCGGAAAATTGGAAACAGATTGGCGAACGCGTCAAGCAAAATGTTGAAAAGGGCGCGACTTGGGTGGAAGGTATTGCGGCCAGCATCGAACAAGCGGCGAAAGATGGGAATTGGGGATCAGGAACACGTGACCCCAAAGCCGATATGACTCCTGAAGAACGACTGGAATATGACATCCGTAAACGGATGGAAAAACGGTTCGAGGAACGGCAGGGCTTAATTGGCCATGCGATCCCTTATTTCGTCGTGAATGCTGTGCTGTGGTTCATCTGGTTGAGTAACGGGGCAGGTTTCCCGTGGCCGATTTTCGTCACCTTTTTCTGGGGGATCGGTTTCGTGCTGCACTTTTTAGATTACTACCATAAATATGGGCCGGGCGCGGAAAAGCAGGAAGAAGCCATCCGGCGCGAGATCGAACGTGCGCGCGAACTGAGCGGACTTTCCGAGAAGCCCAAGAACGATGTGCGGATGCGCCTTACGGATGATGGTGAACTAGAAGCATTGAGCGAAGAAGATGAAATCAGCCGTGAATTGAAACGAAAGCGGCGCTAGAGGGTATTATGAGCAGCGATCCCCATTTCGAGGAAATCCGGCAGCGCATCACCAAGCGATACGCGAACCGCACCCAATTTTTCGGGCATCTGGCCGCTTTTGTTGTTGTGAATGGTTTGGGTTGGCTGCTGCTCTGGCCTTTGCCCGGTATTTTGTTTTATGCCGCGTTGTTCGTTAGCGGATCGTGGTTCTTGGGATTGTTGATTCATACCATCAACTTCATCATGACCGAAGCGCGCGAGAACGCCATTGAACAGGCGATTGAAGCCGAACGCCGCTGGCGCGATATGCCGGAACAGGAGATGAAACGCAAGCGCGAACGACTGACTCTCAATGATGATGGCGAGATCGAAACAACCTATGACGACGCAACTTCGTGGGCTGAAAAACGTAATCAACGTTTATAAGCCAACTTTGATGCAGGGGGTTATTGATGCAAGAAGAATTGAATTTCCGAGAATTGGAAGCGCGCATCAAACGTCGTTATAGCAATCGCACTGAGATCCTTAGCAATCTGGTTGCCTTTGTTGCGACAATGCCGGTTGTGTGGGTGATCTGGCAGCCACAAGACGAGAACTTACGCATGTTTTTGGCGTTAGGGAGTGTCGGTTGGTTCATCGGGGTGGTTGTGCATGGCGTGGTCGCTTTCATGAAAGAGGTACAGGAGCGCGCTCTGGAACGGGCTATTTCTGAAGAACGTGAGCTGCGGCGCAGCATGACGACGGGCGATTACAAAACCAAGCGGGATCGCCTGACCTTGAGCGACGATGGAGAGGTTTTGGAAGTGGTTGAAGACCCGGCGGAGGAAATGCGCCGATAAGCCGTTGACTTGTCAATCGATTTTGACAAGTTTCTCTATACAAAATATATTACAATAGTCACAAAGGTTGGATAAGTCGGGAGGTGGGGAGATGGTTATGAACCCAGTCGCCATCATGCAGCGTGAAAACGCACGCTTGCAGGATGAAAATGAACGACTTAAAGCGGAAGTCCGCAACCTGCGTGACTTTGTTCAGGTGTTAAACGATCTTTCTACCGCGTCCACGACCATCACCAGTGACGAAGAACTGCTGCCGCTTCTGGAACGAATCTTCCAGAAGGCATTAGGGCTGCTGAACGCGCCCGATGGGTCTTTGCTGTTGTTGGATGATGAGACAAATGAACTGGTGTTCATGGTCGTGAAAGGTTCGTTGGCTTCCAATCTCAATGGGTATCGTATTCCCGCTGATGAAGGGATTGCAGGATGGGTGATCCGGCAGGGTGAACCGGCTCTGGTTCGCGATGTGCGCCGTGACCCGCGTTTTTCCCAAACAATCGACGACGAATTTAAATTCAGAACGCAGTCGATTGCAGCCGCTCCATTGATCGGAGATGGCCGGATATTGGGTGTGATCGAGGTGCTCAACCAACCGGGGGATGCGCCATTTTCGGAGTCCGATCTGGCGCTGCTAGGTTTGTTGTGCCGGTTTGCCGGGGAAACGCTGGCTGATATTGAGCGGCGACAACCGGAAGGCGGATAGTCCTGCGCACGGTCAATCATGCAAGTTCAATAAAATGGGCGCGTCTATTCCAGACGCGCCCGTTTTGTTTCAGTGGGGATTTATTCAAAAATCCACGGATCGGTGTTGCGCGGCCAAGACACCAGTTCAGCTTCGGTGAAGAAGTTCGCGACTTCAATCTTGCCGTTTTCCACACTATCCGAACCGTGTACCAAATTGCGGCCAATTTCGAGCGCGAAATCGCCACGGATGGTACCGGCTTCGGCTTCCTGCGGTTTGGTAGCGCCGATGGTCTTGCGTGCTGCGGCGATCGCATTCGTGCCTTCGAGGGCGATAACGACCACCGGTGAAGAGATGATGTACTTCACCAGTCCTTCAAAGAAGGGCTTGCCTTTGTGGACTTCGTAATGCTTCTCCGCCAGCGCCTGTGAAACCGAGATGAACTTCATACCGATGATGCGCAGACCACGCGCTTCGAAGCGGCGCAGAATTTCACCGGTCAGCCCACGCTGGACGGCATCCGGCTTAATGATGATGAGTGTGCGTTCCATACTTTTCTCCAGATGAATCTTGTTCGATACATAATAAACGGGCCAGTGACGACCCGTTTTGGTACGAGAGCGAGGCAGCAATATGATTCTGCCTGAACTAATTATAGCTGATTCAGCGCCTTCCGGTAAGTATCAAGGGCTGCTTGGAGCTTGCCCTGCCGCATGAGCGCGTCGCCCAACACACGGTTAATTGGCGCGCTGGTCTTGATTTTATCTGCCATTTTAGCCAGATCATCTGTGACATCGTCCAGCGCGGCATTGGCGCGGATGAGCGATTCATAGCTCGCGAGACTGCCCTCTACATTGTTGGCCGTGGCGAAGCTGCGCGCGGTGCTCAAGGTCGCCCCTACATCAATGTTTTGGGCTGATACGGGTACCGGCGCAGGTGAAGCGCGTACCGGTGCGATGGCGGCGGGCGGCGGGGGAGCAGGAGGTGCTGTAATCGCTGCGGGCGGAGGCGGTTCGCTGATGACAATCGCCGGTTGATCTGATGTTGAAGTGATGCTCTGTTTAAGCCAATCCGGAATCTCATCCGGTTCAATCTCGACATCGGCTAACCAGTCCGGCACATCCCCGCTGATCGGCGTAACGGGTTGTGAGTCCTCGAAATCATCTTTCAACCAATCCGGCATATCCGCAACCAGATCCGGTTCGCTGAAAACGGTTTCGGTGAGTGCCGCTTCTACCGGCTCGGAGTCGGTGTCGGTCAACCAAACCGGAACCGGCTCGATTTGACCGGCTGGTAGTTGTGTTTCAGCCGGGAGCGCCGCGTCTTGCAAACTCGTGTCCGCAGGCAGGACTTGTGCGGCTGGTGGAGCCACCGGCGCGGTGGGCGCTGGTGTTTGTTCACCATGCGATTGTGCATACTCCATTTCGAGTGCTTCGACCCACGGGTCATTGGGGTCGAGGTCAACCGGAGCTTTGGCGACAGCACTCGATTGTGTGAAGCCAACTGTTTCATTCCAGTTTTCCTGCTGCGGTGTCGCGAAAATGCTGTCCAGTTCATCAGCCGGCGGCTCGTCATCGCGCAGCCAGTCGGGCATATCCGCTACTGCTGGTGGCTCGACAATATCTTCGATGAGCGCAGGTGTTTGTGGTATTGGAATGAACGGATTTGCCTCATCCGGTTCTTCAAATGAGGTAGGCGCTCCAACTTGTTCGATCAACCAATCTGGCAGTTCTGCCTTAATGGGTGGCGCATCGGGGTCGTAGTCTCCGGCCAGTTCTTCTGGCTCAGGCCGGCGTGCGCCTTCCTGTAGCTGGCGCTGCATCCATGCTTCCATCTGATCATGCGGGACGATTTCACCCCGCTTGAGCGCCTGCTGAATTTCATCGTCTGACATTTGGTCAGACGCTTCTGGCTCAGATGGTGTGAATGCTGCGCTGCGGGGCTGGTTACTTTCGAACGCCTGTGTCGCTAGCGAATCCAACCACGCTGCCGGGTCTTGCGGCGTACTTTCAACCGGCGCAGGGGGTTTGGCGATACCGGGTGTGTCGTATGTATATTCGCTGTAACCGGGCGCGGAGGATGATGCAGAGGATGCGGAAGGCAGTTCAGCATCTGCCGTCGTGGTCAGTTCTTCTTCACGCGCACCCTGCCGTTTGGCGAGGCTTTCCAGCCAGTTGATGGGGTTTTCTCCAGAAGCTGCCGGTTCGGGCGCTGCAACTGTTTCGGAACCTTGACCTTGCGCCAGCGTTTCCAGCCAATCAACCGGATCGGCGAGCGCCGGTTCAGGTTCCGGTTCCAATTCGGGTGGGGTTTGGGCGAGGCTTTCCAGCCAGTCAATCGGGTTGGCAACCGGTTCGGATGAGGGGGCAGGTGTACCCGTGATTTCGCTGGCCAATGACGACAAATCGAGTTCCGGCATACCGGTGCTCGCGCCCGCGTCGACCGCGAGGCTTTCCAGCCATGAAAGACCGCCCAACTCTGGTTCAGGCGCAGGCGCAGCGGGCGGAGGGGGCGCAGCAGGTGTAGAGGCCACTGGCACAGCAACCGGTTCCGGTTCTGCCGGTTTCATATCGCTCAGCCAATCCGGAATTTCACCCAATTCCGGTTCGTCTTCAAGATCATCAAAAATTGACGTTTGTTCGGCGACAATCGGTTCGGGTTCCGGCTCCGGTTGAGCAGGTTTGGCTGCGACTGGTTCCGGCGCTGGCGGTGGTTGCGATGTTGTGGCAGCCGGCTTCGACGGTATGACCGGGCTAATTCGTTTGCCACGATCCTTACCCTCGGATGGCACATAGCCGGGTTCATCAATGACAACCGAGTCCGGATCGATCTCCGGAATTTCTACATCAGCTGCCGTCGTGAAACCCTCTGCCGCCCCCTGCCGTTTAGCGAGGCTTTCCATCCACGCCATGATCTCTTCAGGGGTCATGGCGTCGAAATTGGGAGTGTTATCCGCCATTCCAAAATCCTCTCAGCATTGTGATAAGCCCGGAATTATTTCAACCAGGGCGGTATATCCACATCATTCGATTCATCACCGGACTGCGGTTGGTCGCGCTTTTCGGTTGGCTGACGCAGCCAAGCAGGGAGGCGCGAGAACACAAACCGGCGGCGACTGCGTTCGCCTACGGTACGGATTTGCTGTGATTCTTCATCCACGATATCGGTCAGCCAGCTAAACTCAGGCCGTGGGCGAGATTCGGCTGTTGAAGCTTTGCTGCCCGGTGTGATGCGATTCTCGTGGCCAGCGATGAAGTCCTTCTCGATCTGTTCATCTTCCGGCGCATCATAATCGACATCCAACCCCGGAACCATCGCGTTAAGCCAATCCGGCGCATTTTCTGCTGGCGCGGGTGTGCCGGGCAGCGCATCCTCAATGCTGATCTCTGGCTCAGCATATTCCGGTTCGGCTGGCGCTGGCTTCATCGCCTGAATCCAGTCTGGCATATCCCCGTTTTCATCCGTTTCAGAGAACTCGGAATAGGATTGATCCGGTTCGGGAACAGCATCCATCTGCACTTCATCTAGCCACTGAGGTGCATCACTGGTGACGCGCGAAATGAGATCATCATCGGTCTTGGGCAGCCAGTCCCGATCATCATCGTGGGCTGAGCCTCCGGTATAGTCAGAAAGATCGCGAGTGGCACCGAAATTACCCGGCGGCGCAAAACTGCGGTCAGGCTGGGGCGGCGGAGCATCCAATTCTGGATCGCTTAACCACTCGGATGTGGTATATGGTTCTTCTTCAGTATCGGCTGGAACAATATCAGTAATCCAGTCCGGTTCGTCGGCAGCAGCCGGTTCGGGTTCGTCTGCCTCGTCCAGCGGTTCAAGGCTGGAGAGCCAGTCGGGTGCGCTGTCGGCGATGGGTTCAAGCTCGGGTTCGGCCTCAGCTTCGGGCTGAACATCACGCAGCCAGTCGGGTTCATCGGAGAGAGAGGCATCGGCTTGAGCAGGCTCGGCGTCCAGTTCGAGGCTGGAGAGCCAGTCAGGTGCGCTGTCGGCGACAGGTTCAAGCTCGGGTTCGGCCTCAGCTTCGGGCTGAACATCACGCAGCCAATCAGGCGTATCATCGGATACGACCGCAGCCGGGGTAGATTCAGGTTCCAGATCCAACTGGGCGGCGGCTAACCAATCCGGCGAGTCGGCGGCTGCCAACTGTTCATCATCAAATTCAGATTCCGCGGCGGGCTGCTCGGAAGTGAGCCAATCAGGCTCTTCAGTTACGGCTGTCGGTTGCTCTACCTCAGTTGACCACTCCGGTTCAGTGATCGGAGCTGCGGACTCGATTGAAGTATCAGCGGCTGCCAACCAATCCGGTTCATCGCTGGCAAGCGCGTAATCATCTTCTGGTTCAGGTTCAGGCTGCATGGCCGCGAGCCAATCGGGCGTATCATCATCCAGTTGCGGCGTCATGCTCGCTTCTGATCGCACGGTTGCAGCCCAATTGCGGATTTGATCCGGAATAGCGGTGACCGTATCTGCTTCTGGCGGTTCGGTCAGTTCAGGTTCTTCTGATAACCATTCCGGCACACCTGCTTCCAGCGTAGGCTCAGGTTGAGCCTGTGCCGGTGCTTCGAGATCACGCAGCCAATCGGGTTCATCGGTGATGACGGCGTCTTGCTGGAATTCATCTTCAGCGACGGGGGCGGCTTCGGAGAGCCAATCAGGCGCATCAACCGCCGGTTCGGGTTCGGACTGCGGTTCGTCGAAGCTCATGGCGCTGAGCCAGTCGGGCGACGAAACTTCGGCTTCCGGTTCGGCTTCGGCGACAGGCGCGGCTTCGGAGAGCCAATCGGGCATGTCGGCGCTGACGGATTCTGGCTCATCTTGAACGCCGGCTTCGGTTGACATCCAACTAAAGTCATCAGAAGCTGAAGACTGCGCTTCTGGCTGTGGTTCGTCGATATTCATAGCGGCGAGCCAATCAGGAGAAGCCGGTTCAGCTTCGGCTTCCGGTTCATCATCGACAACAGGCGCGGCTTCGGAGAGCCAATCGGGCATCTCGGCACTGACGGGTTCTGGCTCGGCTTCTTCTTCCGGTAATTCGGTTAAGCCAGAGCCTGTGAGCCAATCCGGAACTTCGCTGGAGGTTGCCCCGGGCGAAACTTCGTCCGCAGCCGAAAGCCACTCGAAACCCCCATCTCCGAGAGATGCTTCAGCGGAGGTATCGGGCCGGGCTTCGGTTTCTAGTTCGTTCAACCAATCCGGGAAATCTGGAGTTGCGGGAACGTCAAGCGGTTCGGAAGCGCTAACCGGCGCTTTATTCAACCATTCCAACATGCCGGTGTTGCCCGTCGAGGGGGCAGCCGCTTCAGGTTCTTCGGGAAGCGCGGACATCCAATCAATGTTATCGTCGCTAACCGCATCCTGATTAGGATCACCCAGCCAATCGGGGAAGTCTTCCTCAGACGGTAATTGAGGCGGTGATTTTTCCTCATCAGCCCAAGTGAATTCTTCTTCTGGCTCGGAGTCGGACGATGACAGCCAATCCAATGGATCTTTTTCGTCGGCCATTGTTTCCTGCCAATCTGGCTCGTAAGCCGTAGGCGAAACCTCCAATGGGGTTGAAGGCTCCTCGTTGTTTACCAGTGATTCAAGGTTTAGCGCTTCATCCAATAGGCTGTCATCTGCCAGCCATGAGAGCGAATCTTCATCTGCTTCATCGAAGGATGCTAGTCCGTGCCCTTCGGTTGGAACCGGTTCAGCGGGGGGCGCGTTTAGCCACGCAAGCGGATCACCTTCCGGGTCGTCGGCTGGTTCTTCATCAAAGTAACGGGGTGCGGATGATTCTACAGGCTCTTCATCTAATTCGTCTTCGACGATGAGGGTGTCACCGCCCGTATCCCGCAGCCATGCTAAAGGATCGACTTCATCGGCGGCTTGCAAGCCGAGGTGATCATCTTCGGCATCGAAGAGATCGCTGTCGTTGGGGCGAGTGGGAACGCCTTCGACAATTTCGACACCGCTGCCACGCAGCCACGCGAGCGGATCTTCTTCGGTAGAGCCGGTAGGCGGCTTGGCGGCGAAGGGTAATTCGTCATCCAGTGATTCATCCGCACCAATGCTGGCTTGCAGCCAGTCGGGAAGTTCAGCCGCTGCTGGCTGGTCGACTTCAACTTCGGCAGGGGCTTCTTCTTGACTGGTATTGATCAGATCAGCCATGAAGGACGGAATATCTTCAGCTTCCGGCGTGATTTGTTCTTGGGGCGGGTTTAGCCGTCCGGTGAGACCACGACGAGCGCCGGGAACAGGCCGAATAGATCCTGTTTCTGAGAGGCTGCCGGTGGGGGATGGATTGACTTCGCTTTTGCCACGCAAGCCGAAGAGTGATTTGCCACCGGGGACATGAGAATCACTGTCACTATCTTCTTCTGACCATTCGGGTGTTTCTTCGGCGCGGCGCAGACCTTCAGCGGCAACGATTTCGTCAGGGTTTTCGATGATGCCGGCGTTGGCGTCCGGATGAGTCATGCCTTGCAGCCAGTCCGGTGCGTTGACGAGGACTTCGCGTTCGGCGGCGCGCTGATAATCGAGTTCTTCGAGCTTGAAGGCATCGTCGGGGACATCCTGCCCCTGTGCCAAGTCCAGCGCGAGATAGGGATCGAGCGATTGGATGCGGTCGATGTAACGCTGGGCATCCGAGGGGCGTTCTTCAGTGAGCCAGAGGGCGGCCAAAAGAGAATTGGCGACGAGACAATCCGGCAGCACCTTGAGAACCTGAAGGGCGATTTCGGCTGCTTCGACCCGTTTGCCAGCGTCCCAGTAGGTTTGGGCGAGCAGCAGTTTAAGGTCGATGCGTTCTGGGGTGGAGGCGAGCGCCTGCTGGAGTGTATCGACAGCTTGTTCGTGCAGCCCATTACGGATGTAGCTGCGGGCGACTGCACCGGCGGTGAGCTGTACTTTTCCGTGTTCGATTTTGCGATACTTGCGATAGAGTTCGCGCAGGTCGTCCAGAATTTCCTGATCGTTGGGCGCTTGTTCATAGGCGCGTTCGAGATGCCAGATGGCATCATCGGGGCGTTTTTCGGCACGATAGACCTGACTCAATCCGGCGTGGGCGTAGCGATCATCCGGGAACACACTGAGAACCCGACGCATGACCTCACCGGCTTCCGGCCAACGCGCCACATCCACCAGAGCGCGACCGAGGATGCGGTAGGTCTGCGCCTCTTTGGGAAAGTGTTGTAAGATATGCCGACAGTGGAGGATCACTTCGGGCGCGTTGCTACTCTTGAGCAGGGTATCGAGTTTGGCGAGATACTCACGTAAGCTGATTTCGGCCATGTCTCGTCCTGTCGCCAGAAAAAGGGAATATACCCCGGCGAACGGCTAATGTAATGATTATAGCATACTACCGAATTCGGAACGCGCAAAACGCATCTTAATCTTGAAGTGAAAAACCCTCATGCGATTCGTCCAAATGATGATACAAGCAGGCTGGTGATGGACAAAGCGATTGGATTCGGACAGCGGGTTTTGTTAGTGGGTGTTTGGTTCATTCTGGTCACGCTCACGGTGATGGCGCAGGCCGCACCCACGCTGGCGGATTTCTGGGATGGGCAAGCGGAGTGGGTGGTTGATGTGGCGGATGTGGGGCTGCCGGTGGGCGAGAGTGACACGCTGATACGGGAAGACGGCGAATACTGGTCGTATTTGCACGCCAGCGAGCAGTCGGCGGGGGTGATGGATCAGTGCGGGGAGCCGGTCGCGTTCCCCGGCTGTTTGACGCTGTGGCGGAGCACAGACGGCGGGGTTTCGTTCGGGCTGGATGTGCCCGTGTGTTTGATGCAGTGCCAGACGTGCCCGTGCGACGACCAGCGCGATCACATCACCGCGCAGCAGTATCCGCGCGTGTTCCAAGCGGCGGACGCCTACTATATGGCTTACGAGTGGCACGCACAGGTGATGCTGCGGCGTTCGGCGGACGGGGTGAACTGGTCGGGGTGGTCGTATCTGCTGACGCCGGGGGGAACGTGGCCGAGTTCTTATGCTCCCTGTTCGGCGACGGAGAAGATCGGCGCGCACCCGAATATCCGGGGCGAGGTACATGATTGTTTGGTGGGCGCGCCGCCGGGGTTATATGTGGAAGGGGACACGCTGTATGTGTTCGTCGCGGCGGGGTCATCACCGGGGCATATGCGCTGTTATAAGGGGAACCGGCACGGTGATCTGGGGGCGCTGGAACGGTGCGCGACTGATCCGCTGTTCGAAGGGGCGGCGGAATATGGGCCGATGGAGATTAGCAGCGGACGGGCGATTGACCCGTATTTTGATTTCCGCTACGTGAGTTCGGCGGAAGTGCTGAAGGTGGGCGGACATTACTATATGACCTATGAAGGGATTCGGGGGCCGGATGTGTTGGAGCGGGGGATGGACACGCAGTTCGCGCTGGGATTCGCGCGGTCGGTGGGCGAGGCGATTGATGGGGCGTGGGAAAAGTACCCGCACAATCCGGTGATTCAACCAGCGGGTTTCAACGTGGGAATTGGTCATGCTGACCTAATCGTAGTGGAGGGGGTAACGTACATGTATACCCAAACAGGCGAGAATACACGGGGGCGATATGTGCTGCGGTGGAAGTGAATTGAGCAAAGTCCACAGAAAAGGTACTTGCACCTTTTTGTACAAAGTGACCGTTGCTGATGTTTGGCCACAAGGTAGACTCGTTGTTGGATGCTAAACATCTTCAGGAGGTTCATGTATGAGTCGCAAAGTTGTACTGTTCTGTTGTATGGTGCTGGCGCTGTTGGCTGTGATGCCTGCGGCGGCACAAGATGAGTTCGTGTTCGGGGTGGTGCTGGTCGGCCCGCAGAATGACCGGGGTTGGAGCCAAGCGCACTTCGAGGGCGGGCAGTATGTTGAGGCGAATGTGCCGGGCGCAAAGATGCTGGTTTTTGAAAAGTTAAATCCGGCGGATTCACCGGAAACGACGCTGGCCGATGTGGTGGCGGAGATGGTGGACAGCGGGGCGAAGATCATTTTTACAACCTCGGACTCGTTTGAAGAAGATACGGCTGCGGTTGCCGCGAACTTCCCGGACGTGACGTTCATTAATGTGTCGGGCGACGATGCTTATCTGGGCATCGGGCCGGAGAACGTGGGCAACGTGATGGGGGAGATGGAATGGGGCAAGCTGATCGCAGGATGCGCCGCCGGTTTGACGACGCAGACGGGCAGCATCGGCTACCTTGGGCCGCTGATCAACGGTGAGACGCGGCGTCTGGCGGCTTCGGCGTATCTGGGCGCGCGATACTGCTACGAAAATTACCGTGGGATGGACGCTGGTGAGCTGAAGTTCACGGTGACATGGATCGGCTTCTGGTTCAACATTCCGGGCGTGACGCTTGACCCGACGGAAGAAACGACCGCGTTCTTCGCCAGCGGGGCGGACGTGGTGATGTCCGGCATCGACACGACGGAAGCGATTGTGGTGGCGGGACAGCGCGCGGCTGAAGGTGAAGCGGTGTGGGCTGTGCCGTATGACTTCCAAGGGTCGTGCGATATCGCGCCGGAAGTGTGCCTCGGCGTGCCGTACTTCCACTGGGGGCCGGTGTATAAGCAGATTATTGAAGCGGCTGCTGCGGGAACGTATGTGCGGTCGTGGGATTATGTCGGGCCGGATTGGTCGGACATCAATAATCAGGACACATCGGCTATCGGGTTCATCGCCGGCGAGGCGCTGAGCGAGGAGAGCAAGGCGTCGCTGGATGACTTCATCAGCCAAGCGGCGGCGTATGCGACAGACGAGGCGAACGCGGGTAC
>JAFLCH010000370.1 GCA_017303775.1 Anaerolineae bacterium
GGGGTGACCCTCCTCGTTCATCGGCGGAACAGGCGGAACAGGCGGGATGGGCGGCGGAGGTGGCGGCGGATAAGCCTCGCGCACCATGCCTTCCAGATACGGCACAAGCTGGCTGGCGGCCAGATAAACCTGCGCCACCTTTTGCGCCTCATCTGCCTCGTCGCCCACATCCAGCGCCAGCGCCTCGCTCACATACGTATCGTCCGCCAGCAGCGCCACGATTCGCCCGTGCAAATTGCGGTAGCTCTTCACCGCCATATTGCCGGTTCCGTTATACAGTTCGGTTTCATAGGCGCGCTGCACCGAGCTTGCCAGCGTCTTCAGCGGCGGCAGCAGTTGGCGTAATCCGCGTCGTGTTTCTTCGTTCATCATCAATCCCACTCCTTAATCGTTGTCCGCAGCGGTTGTCATTACACCGCTGTTCGGTTGCTCATTATTCCGTCCGCAGCACCCGATATTCCGGGCTGGGGATGCGCGCCTTCAGGCGTTCTCCCTGACTCACCATCCAATCGCCCAGCGTGGCCAGCAGCCGGTCAGCCGCGTTCGGTTCGCTGCTCGCGCCGGCATTGCTTTGCAGCAGCCGCTCGGTTTCTGCTTCACGCAGCAGATGAGTTTGTCGTTGGTTCGCCTGCACCACATGATCATGATACGTGTTCATCGTTCAATCCTCCACGTTTCCCTCAAAACCCATCCGAATAATTGCTTGTTTAGCGAACATCACTGCCCAGCAGCCCGAATGCTTCGGTCAGCAGCAGCGGCGAAAGACACATTTCCGTCAGCGGGCGCTCGTCCGGCAGCACCCACTCCAGCACTTCATCCGGCAGTTTCGGCAGCTTCTGCCGTCCCTTTTCACGGCTGCCCGCTTGTTGGCTGTCCGCCGTGCCGCTTTTCTTACGTCCCATCATCCAGCCTCCTGCATCACTTCGGTTTCACCGGCGGATTTGCCCGCTGGTGCGCGTTGTGTTGTCGCATCGCTGCCGAACTCCGCCGCCAGCAGCGCCTGTGTTTCGGCGCTCACCAGTTGGCGCAGCGTTCGCTTGGCGTAAAACAACCGCGATTTCACCGTGCCGATGCTGGTGTCCATCGCCTCGGCGATTTCCTCATACGTCAGGTTTTCTTCCGCGAACAGGATCAGCGTTTGCCGCTGCAATTCCGGCAGCCGTCGCATCGCCGTTTCCACTTCCAGCCGCAGCATCAGCCAGTGCGCCACTTCTTCCGGTTGGTCGCTGGCCGTCTGCTCGTGCAGCGAGGCCCACATCTCCGTTAGCTCGTCATCCAACGATACCGGGTCGAAGCGCCGCCGCTTCCGCAGCAGGTCGTAACACCGGTTGCGCACGATGCGGAACAAATACGGGCGCAGCTTCTCGGCGGGTTGGATGCGATCCAGATTCAAGAACAGCGCGATCATCGAGTCCTGCACGATGTCATCTTCTTCGATACTCGTGCCGATCAACCGCCAAACGAACCGCCGCATCGGCGAATCCAGCCGTGCTTGCAGATCAGCGAAGGCATCCATGTCCCCCGTCTGTGCCTGCTTGAGCAGTTCAATTTCGGTCAGATCGTGCTGCAACGTGCTTTTCTCCTCGCTTCTATACCCCTTTACGGAAGATCAGCCGTTTGTGTTCGAAATTGGTGGAAATTGCTTTTTAATTGAGTGTTTTCAGGGGAGAATCATCATCATGAGGTCATACTGTCCCATCAAAAAAGGGCGTGTCATCCACGCCCTGCCGTTTATCGCCTATCGCTTACGAACCCAGCGCCGCGCCGATCACCCGCACAGCCGCGCCGATGCCGTCCTCCGCGCGGATAGCTTCCCCCATCGCGGCGGCCTTTTCGCGCATGTCGTCGTTCGTCTGGGTTGCCCGCAGCGCCGCCGCCAGCGCTTCGGCGGTCAGTGTTCGCCGTGGGATCGGTTCCGTGCCCACCCCCAACTGCCACACCCGCTTGCCCCAGAAGGGCTGGTCGCTCTTGAACGGCACGATCACCGTCGGCACACCCGCCCGCAGACCGGCCGCCGTCGTCCCCGCCCCGCCATGATGCACCACCGCGCTCATCCGTGGGAACAACCATTCATGCGGCGCGCCTTCGATCAAATGCACCGTCTCCGGCACATCACTGGCCGCCAACCCGCCCCAACCGGACGCGATCACCGCCCGTACACCCGCCTGTTGAATCGCCTCCAGCACAATCGCGGCGGTCTGTTCCGGGTCGCGGCTTGCCATACTACCGAATCCCACATACACCGGCGCGTCACCCGCTGCCAGAAATGCTTCCAGCGCGGCGGGTGGCTGCCATCCTGTCACAGGCGGCAAAAACCAGTAGCCCGTCACATGCGCGTTCGCCGGCCAATCGGCAGGCTTGGGCAGCACCGCTGGACTGAACCCGTACAGCGTCGGCATACCCTGCGCCCGCACCATGGCATACGGGCTTTGTGTGGCCGGGGGCAGCCCCAGCTTGGCCTTGCGCCAATCATTGATGCGCCCCTTGGTGAACGTCCATGTCATCCACTCCACGAACGAATAGGTGAAGCGGTTGTAAGCCGTGCCCAGATTCCATGTCGGCGTTCCCACCGCAGGCATCTCGTCCATCGCGTGCAGGAACGGCTGGAGCATGGTGGCGATCCCCGGTATGCCCAGCTTCTCCAGCACATGCGGCGCGGTGAAGATGGCCGCCGGCGCATAAATCAGCGCGTCCGCCCCTTCCGCCAGCCGCAGCGTCTCGTCCATCATCATCTGCAAAAAGATCCATTTGGCTTGGCGGGCGCTGCCACTTTTGCCCTGCTGCGTGCTCTGGATGACCTCTTGAATATCCGTCGTCATCGGCAGGCACTTCAACCCGTATTCCTCGATGAAGCCCTGAAAGTTGGCAGCCGCCGCCAGCGCCACATCATATCCCGCTGCTTGCAGCCCCAACCCCAGCGCCACATAAGGCTGCACATCCCCGCGTGAACCAAATGCCAGTAATCGTATATGCACAGCCGACCCCCTTCATCTCGTTTGAACTTGACCTATGCTGAGTCTATGCGCTGTGACATCCCCACAACACCCCCGTCACTGGGCTTGACAGATCATCACAAACCGCTCAACCCGGCTGAACCATCACCGTCAGCGTGCCATAATTCACCGTCAGCCCGAAGAAATCCGTCAGCAGGTGCAGCGGCTTATGATGCCCCTGCGCCCCCAGCCGCACATTCACCAGTGTCGCCATCGGCAGCGTCTGGTCTTCCGGATGCTTGAGGTGCGCGTACACCCGCCACTGTAACTCGCGGCAGTCATCCAGCACCATCGTGAAGCGCACTTCCGGTTCGCTGCTGCCCAACGCATACGCGCAGTCCAACCGGAGCGTCCGCCCCCAGCTATCCACCTGTATCGAGTTGATTGTGAAAGTCCCGTCCGGTTGTGCGCCGATCAGCGCACTCAACTTCAGCTTGTCCATTGTCTGCTGACACCTCCCTGCTTACCCCGCAGGGATTTTAACACGCTCTGTTTTCACCCCAAAAATCACCCGCACTGTTCATCACACAGGAGAATCTCATGCATACCCTTGCCACCCTCTACCAACTGCGCGCCCATCTCGGCCTCGCTCCCACCGATACCGCCGACGATCCCCGCCTCATCGACGCGCTCGAATCCGCCACCGCTCATATCGAGCGCCACGCCGCCCGCCGCTTCATCCCCCGCCGCGCCGCCCTCCCACATCACTACACCAGCGGCCTCGACCTGCTCCTCAACGATGACCTGCTCGAA
>JAFLCH010000371.1 GCA_017303775.1 Anaerolineae bacterium
AGGCCGGCCAACTGCTGGCGGATGACCTCATACACCTGATTAACGGCCTGCTGTGCGCCGCTGACATTTTGCGCCAACTGCATCATGACGCTGTCGGCCTGCCCGACGACCGTCAAACCGGCTTCGACTTCCTGCAAACC
The DNA here is from genome assembly GCA_017303775.1 of Anaerolineae bacterium. Taxonomy (GTDB): domain Bacteria; phylum Chloroflexota; class Anaerolineae; order Aggregatilineales; family Phototrophicaceae; genus CFX2. The sequence goes on from JAFLCH010000371.1 coordinate 141, forward strand.
TTCTTCGGTGGCGCGGATGGCCTGCCGCATGGCGGTTTGAATCTCTTCGAGGATGGCGCGCACCTGTGCGGCGGACTGCGTGGATTGGTGCGAGAGGGAACGGACTTCATCCGCCACCACCGCGAAACCCCGCCCATGCACACCGGCGCGGGCAGCTTCGATGGAGGCGTTGAGGGCGAGCAGGTTGGATTGGGTGGCGATCTCGCTGACCGAACCGATGATGTCGTCGATGCGGCGGGCGAACTGCGCGAGGGATTGGATGGTACCAGCGATGGCGGATACTTTGTCACGGATGCCGGACATACCGATGATGGCTTGATGCAGGGCGGTGCTGCCGCTGCTGGAACTTTCGGCGGCTTGGCGGGCGGCGCTGGTCAGCGAGCGGGCTTGATCCTGCACGCGGCTGGAAAGGTCGATGAAGTCGATCAGCAGCTTGTTGGTGCGTTCGATGAGTTCGACCTGTTCCTGCGTGGCGCTGGATTGGCGGGCGGTGACTTCGTTGATGGACGACAGCGACGACACGAGCATGCGTGTGGTGTGCTCAAGCTGGTTGCTGATGGGGCGCGGCTGCGGCGGATGCGCGGGGACGGCATCCGGCAGCGGCGGCAGCCACAGGGCAGCGGCAGCGGCCACGATGATGATGAGGTAACCCGCCGCGCCCAGATGAACGGACGGCCAGAACACTTCCAACACAAGGAAGATGAGCGCCGTCACCAGCATCAGCAGGATGAGGCGTTCCAGCGGAGAGCGTTTGCGCAAACGAGACAATATCATGTTCATGATTCCGGTACATGCAATTCGTCGTGTGACTTCATGATATACCGGAATCGGCTGCGAGGGAGCTTAAGTTCTGGCGCGGCGGATCACTCCACCAACCAGTCGTGGAGCGACTGCACCTGTGTGTCGGTGAGGCCGATGTGGCGCAGATAGGCACTGCTGCCGCCGAACTGAACGGTGAGATAGTCGAGGGTGATTTGCATGTATTCCGGTTCGCAGGCCAGCATCTTCTCGTACTGTTCCACCGTGAGGGTGGGCGGGCGACCCTGCCGCAGATCATCCATGATGGGCGCGAGATAAGCGCCGGTCAGCGCGTAGTCGTGTACGATTTGTTCGTGGGGGACTCCGGCGTTATCCAGCAGCAGCGCGACGATGACTCCGGTGCGATCCTTGCCGGCGCTGCAATGCACGAGGGCGGCTGCACCGTTGTGGGTGAGCAGGTTTTCCATCACCCCTTTGATCTGGCCGGGGAAGTAGTCGAGGATCATGCGGTAGAGGCCATCCAACGAGGGCGGCGGGGGCGGTGTGGCGGCGGTTGGATTGGCAGGCGGCGGTTGAAAGAGCGGGATGTTGTGGTAGCGCACGGCCTCCGACGCGGCGAAGGGATTGGGCGAGGCCGACACTTCGCCGGAATAGCGCAGATCGACCACCTGCCCCAGCCCGTAATCCAGCAGTTGGCGCTGGGCGGTGGGGGTGAGGCGGTGCAGGCTGTCGGCGCGCAGGAGGGTGCGCCAGCGGGTTTGCCGCCCGTCATGGGTGGGATAGCCGCCGATGTCGCGGACGTTGTAAGCGCCTTCCAGCGCGATGTAACGGGGATTGGGGTTCATGAGCGTAATCCTGACTTCACAAAGGACTCGATCACCTGCCGCTGCAGGATGATGTAAACGACGAGTATGGGTAAGCTGGCGCTGCTGGCGGCGGCCATCAACGGCCCCCACAGGCTGCTGTCCTGCGTGAGGAACATCTGCAAGCCGATCTGAATGACCGAGTCTTCGACGCGGCTCGTCACCAAGAGCGGCCAGAAATATTCATTCCATGCGGAAATGAATAAGAGAATCCCCAACGAAGCGATGGCCGCGCGCAGATTGGGCAGCACCACTTGCCATAGGATACCCCAACTGCTGGCTCCGTCAATACGTCCAGCGTCCACCAGTTCCTGCGGGAAGGACTTGAAGGTCTGGTAGAGGAGGAGGACGGCGAAGGCTGACCCCATGTTGGGGATGATGAGTCCCATGAGGGTGTTGCGCCAGCCGAATTGGGTGAGCGTGACGTAGTTGGGGATCATGGTGGCTTGGAACGGCACGAGCCATGTGAGGGCGAACAAGCCGAACAGCAGGCGGCTGCCGGGGAACTGCCAGCGGGAAAAGCCGTAAGCTGCCAGTACGCTGGTGATGAGCTGAAGCAGCGTTTGCGCCCCGGCCATGGCGAAGGTGTTGCCGAGCATGCGCAGCATGGGGATGCGGCTCCATGCGAAAGCGTAGTTGTCGAGGGTGGGCTGCATGGGCAGCAGGGCGGCGCTGTAGATTTCGTTGGCGGGCTTGAGCGAGGTGACGAACATCCAGTAGATGGGGAAGACCGCCACCAAGCTGAGCGTGATGAGGATGAGATGGCTGCCGATGGGACGGCGGTGGGCGAGCGAAGTCATGCGCGTGTCCTAGTTATCATAAAAGGCGAGGCGGCTGCTGAGGCGCAGGAAGACCAGCGCCAGCACGCCAAAGCCGACGAACATCAACATGGCGGCGGCGGAACTCCAACCGATGGCGAAGGATTGAAAGCCATAGTTCCAGAGGAGATAGTAGATATTGGTGGTCGAGCCGAGCGGCCCGCCCTGCGTCAGCACGTTGATATAGGCGAACGTCCACTGCGAGGCCAGCAGCAGGCTGAGCATGGTCATGAACAGGATGGTGGGCGACAGCAGCGGGATGAGGATATAGCGGACGATCTGCCAGCGGGATGCGCCGTCGATGCTGGCGGCTTCCAAATATTCGCGGCTGATGTTGGTGAGGGCGGCGGAAAAGACCAGTGTGCTCAGGCCGGTGAGCTTCCAGCCGGTGATGAAGATGATGGCCCAGATGGCCAGATTGCCGTCGCTGAAGAAGCGGACGGGTTCGAGGCTGAACAGGCCTTCCAGCACCAGATTGACGATGCCGTTGGTGGGGTGCAGAATCCAGCGCCAGATGACGGCCACGACGACGGGAGCCATCATCATGGGCAGGAAGACGAGGGCGCGGTAGATGGTGCGGGCGCGCTTGCCGATGTTGTCGGTGACGATGGCAATCGCCATCGGCAGCAGCACCGAAAGCGGCAGCAGGCCGAGCATGTAAACGAAGGTGTTGCGCAGCGCCACGCCCATATCCGGCAGGCTGAAGATGCGGCTGTAATTTTGCAGCCCGACCCATACCTTGGGGGCGGTGGGCAGCAGATTCCACTCGTAGAAGCTGAGTTCAAAGGTTTGCGCCAGCGGACGGTAAATCCAGAAGACGATGGCGATGACCGCCGGCAGCACGTAGAGATACGGCTCAAGGCGGCGCGGCCATGCGATGTTCAAGCGCGGCAGCAGCCGGGTGCGCGTTCGGGCGTACACGGCTCCGGAGGGCGACATCAATTCCTGTTCCACGACCTGTTTACTCCATCCATCAATCAGCGTCAGAGAAAAAGACCCCGCGCATGACGAAAGCACACGCGGGGTCGGGAGGGTGCGGCAGATTATTGGGGCATCAAGGCTTGAGCACGCTGTTGGGCGTCGGCCATGATGGCGGCAACGTCGCCCTCGCCAGTGATCGCCAACTGCACCGATTCAAGTAGGATGGTTTCGATCTGCCGCCA
>JAFLCH010000372.1 GCA_017303775.1 Anaerolineae bacterium
TGGCGCGGGTGATTCCGGGGGGCGGGCCGAACCGGCTGCGAAGCGAGGCGAGCGCACAATCCGCGCAGATCGGGTTGATCGCGGAGGGGGATGTGGTCACGGTGCTGTACGGGCCGATTTGCGACCGGGATGTGGTGTGGTGGCAGGTGGATTATAACGGCGTGGTGGGTTGGACGGCGGAAGGACAGGGCGGGACGTACTTCTTAGACCCGGCGGGATAGGCTGGCGGCGGCGGCGGCGGCGATGCCACAAAATGCGGCGGGCGTGAGCGTCAGTTACGCAGGATCGTGTCCTGTTCTGCCATCTCCGAGGGGAAATGGCGGCATTGGCGGCAGTGGCATTGGCATCCTGCTGCCAATTCTTTTTGCAGCAGCAGCGGCAGCGGCGTGGTGGTCAAAGAAGGCGGGAACGCGCCGGGGCTGCCGCCGAGGGGGTTGTTTGTCGTCGTCGGCGTCGTCGTCGCCGACAAAGATTGCGGCGGGAGTGAGCGAGACTGGCGCAGACAAAGGATTTCCCCGGTTGGCCAGTATGCGGTTGTTAAGATACACACGTCACGCTCATGGAACGAACGCCACATATATCATAGCACAAATGAGCGAGGTTAGGGTGACCAAATGGTCACTATTTGGCGACGAATTTTCTAACCATTTGAGGGAGCGAGATTGTTAAGACGGTTGGGGGATGGTTAGAAAATGGTTTGTGGGGGCTGAAGTACACAATCAGGGTGAAAATGGTCGCAATCATTATCAGCCGTTCAAGTATGTGATGAGGGCTGTTTTTCCGGTATGGGGTATTATGACTCGCCCGTACCCATTGAACTGAGTTCTCATCGTATTTGAAAGCTGATTGCAGTATGATACTTTCGTCAAAGGCTTCAAAAATGCAGGAGCGAGTGTGATGAGCGATTTGGCATTTGAGGCGCTCTTCGATCAGATACAAAAGCTAACGACGGCTGAACGACTGCGCATGATGGAATTGTTGACTGCGACACTTCAGGCCGATTTCGCCCGTCAAGCAGACTGGCACACAGCGCTTCAATCCACATATGGAATCCTCGCCGACGATCCCATTGAGCGCCCGCCTGAACTCCCACTTGAAGACCGCGAGATGGTGGAATGAAATACTTGTTGGATACTAACACGTGCATTCGTTACCTGAATGGGCGTTCTCAACAAGTCGCTGACCGGTTCAATGCACTTGATGAAGGAGATGCTGTCGTCTGTTCGGTGGTAAAGGCGGAACTATTTTTTGGCGCACTGCGCAGTCAAAACCCTATCAAAACATTGGCAGGACAAAAACAATTTCTATCCCTTTTCATTTCTTTACCGTTTGATGACAGTGCTGCTGAGTATTACGGGCAGATTCGAGCTGATCTCACTGTAAAAGGAACACCTATTGGCAGTCATGATCTACTCATCGCAGCAATTGCACTCGCAAACAACCTGATACTCGTGACCCACAACACCCGTGAATTCAACCGTGTTAGCGGACTCAAAATTGAAGATTGGGAGGCGGCGACTCCATCGTCATAAAGTCATGGGGCATGCTTTATGACGATGGTAGGCGCATTTTTGACGCCGGGTTAGCGCATTAATTCCAGCAGGGCTTCGCGCTGATTTTTGATGTTGACCACTTTATTGTGATGCCTCGCAACCGCAATCGCGGCGAGATTGAAGCTGACGAGAATCATGAAGAACAGTATCACTTGAACCGAGGGGAACAAGGAGAGGGACTGTAGGAGCAGCGAAAGCGGGGTTGGCGTAGGGGCGGTTGGCAACTGCGTGGTGAACTGCATCACCTCATTGATGTTTTCGGCTGTGATGGGGCGAACCACACCCCTCGCTGTTCCATAGGTGGCGTAGAATGTGTCATGGATTAAGGGGTTTCCATCGATAAAGAAGAGACCTGTATCGCCAACATAAAGCGGAACTGAACAAGTAGAGATGAAGGAACCCGTAAATCCGGATACCATGAGCATGGTGGGGCCACTGCCCTTGAGATATTGGTCTACCTGTATCAGATGCATCGCAAACTCACTACGGTAGTCAGTGCCCAATACGGTTCCGGTAAAGACGAGATCGACGGTTTGCAAGCGTTCCTCCATTGAGGGATTATTGGGATTGAAACAGGCCAGAGCAGCAGTTGTGGGGAGGGCGATGGCAAGGGCGGCAGCGAGTAGGGTGAGCAGCAAACGGACACGAAGCATCGTATTCCTCCATTCAGCACTCATTGGGGTACTGAGTTGATTGTGGCGTGATTCCGGCGAATGCGCCATTGGCGAGGAAATTAAAAGTCCTGCGGGGTGTACGGGACACGCCGCAGGACTTTGGGGGTTTAATGAGAGGGTGATCGATCAGGCTTCGGTGGGAGGCAGGTGCCCACGACGCCATTCGTAGAAGAAGAGGACGAAGAAGAGCGCGGCGGCTACCAGAATGAATGCTCCGGTGGCAATGATGCCGGTGGCGAAATTGTCCCAACCGTAGGCCGAGAGCAGGTTGCCACGGAGGTTGCTGCCCGTCAACATGGTGTTGCGGAGATTTGTGACGGCGGTCAAGCTGGCCTGCGCTTCGGCAAGGGCTTCTTCATCACCCGATTCGGTGGCTTCGGCGACGGCGGCACGGAACCCACGCTGAATGCCGCCCAAGGTGGCATAAACCTCACCGGGGTAGCCGGCATCTTCAGCCGCGTTGCGCATGTGCAAGCCGATGAGTTCCGAGTAGATAAGAGCCTGATTACCGCTGGTGACGGGTTGGCCGGCGTTGTCGAGGATGCCGGGGATGGCCTTTTCTTCATCGGTCATGTTTTCTGCGGGCGAGAAGGAAATCTGCTGGGCTGTCAGTTCAGTGCGAATGTTATCCTGTACGAAACGACCCAAGCCGAAGGCGACCGCGCCTGCTGCGAGAGCGACGACGGCGAGGATGAGCCACAACACCAGAACTCTGGCCCACATAGCTGCTGAAAGACGATGATTTAGGTACTTCATGAGGTTACTCCCTTTGTTTGAAACTGAGACACTTGTAAATGGTCACGGCTGAAATTGTGCTATTTGCCGTAGGTTGTTCCGATTTCCTGTCTAACGACCTCGTGAAGGGCACACAAGACAAGAAATTTCCGATCCTCGCACCTAACAATGAAAAAATTACCCTATTTCATGCTCCTTTCACAGTTTCTACACCCTGAAGTCGTTGTGTAAAAGCGCTGTGTCATGTTGTTCTGTGTCATATTCAGGTGTTTAACGTTACATGCATAATAATCGCCGAAAACGGGGCGGTGTTGTAGTGAGATAGATCACCTGTATGTATATGAGTGATCACACATGTATCCGTACAATTTATCATGCCGCCAAATGACAATTTTTGTCGGGCGGGATGATATATGTCATATGGGACATGTGTTTTGAGCGATGATTTAGAAGCGACCTGTCATGGTTTGGACGTAACCGGTGAGTTCGGCATAGCCGTAGCCGGTGGCATCACCGGAGATGGCGACTGCGCCTTCCCAATAGTCGATGCTGCCGCTGCCGTGCAGTTCTTGATCGGCAAGGAGGGGGGTGATGGTGAGGTTGAGGGGTTGGGGTTCGCCGATGTCGATGGTGATTTCCCATGTGGCGGGATAGACCGCGCCGCTGTGGGGGCTTGCCCATGTGCTGGTGACGTTGAAGGTGAAGTCGGCGCTGGCGAGGTAGCGAGTGGAACCATCGGGATAGACGAGCAGACCGCCGAAAGCGGGTTCACGCC
>JAFLCH010000373.1 GCA_017303775.1 Anaerolineae bacterium
AGAGGGCGAAGGTGTACATGCCGCGCAGATGATTGAACAGGTTGAGGCCGAATTCTTCGTAGAGGTGGATGATGGTTTCGCCGTCCCCTTCCGTCCAGAAGGTGTGGTTGCGGCGGCGCAGTTGTTCGCGCAGTTCGCGGTAGTTATAAATTTCGCCGTTGAAGACGAGGGCGATGCTGCGGTCTTCGTTGTAGAGGGGCTGGTCGCTGCCCTGCACATCAATGATGCTGAGGCGGCGCATGCCGAGGGTGGTGTTGTGGTCAGCCGAGTCGTAAAACCCGTCGCCGTCCGGGCCACGATGCCGGATGAGATCCGCCATATGGCGCACTAAGGCGGGTTCGGCGCGATGCTGCCCGTGCAAATCGGTGATTCCGCAAATACCGCACATGGATGTCCTTGCCTGATTGTTCCGGTTCCGAATGGATTGATTACTGAAGGATTATACCCTACTGGCAAGTTGTCCTGACAACATCAGCCCATGTATGTGGATAAGCTTTCGATAGGTCGGACTGTTTAACTTCCCCGTAATCGATAAATATCAAAAAAGTATCATCGTTGAATGTGATACGCATCCCTTTTTGTTCACATACCTTGAATACGGCGGCGGCTATCTCCCGATCAAAGTAGAATGTGCTATAGGCTAGATAGTTATGACCCTCAAACTGCCCTAAGCTGATAGCGCGCAGCGATGTTTCCCCCAAGAGCAGTTGTACCTGACCTAATTGCAGCGATGTTTGCAGCCCAATCTCAGTTATATGGTTTTCGTCGATCCGGATGGTTGCCTCATTGGTGAACCAGTCCGGGCTGGTGTCATTCCACTCCACTATGATTATTGATGACGGCGGATTGTACTCATAGGACTCGACCCAAGTATGCGTCTCCAATATTTGAAGGGCTTCATCTATTGGCGTTATGCCGGGGGTGATGCCGAGGAAGCAGGGTGCGGGGCAGTCCTCGGGCAGTAGGATGGTACGTAAATCTGAGTCGTCATAAGGTTGAACATGAATGACGGCCAGCGGGATCGTGAATAGAAAGGTCACTAGGATGGAGAGGCGAACGAAAAAGGGTGTCATGCGTTCTACTTCTCGCAGAGCAGCAGGTGTTTGCGCCGGATGAGCTGGGTTGTCAGCCGTACCGGTTCGGCGTTCGCTTCAATGGTGAAGGGGCGGCGGTCGGTGGGGGCGCTGAACTGCATCTGAACCGCCTGCCGCAGCACCGAGGCGACATCCGGGCAGGCCGGCGCACGGACGCGGAAAACGAAGCGATAGGCCGGTTGGGTGTAATACACATCCAAGCCCCACGGCTTGGGGTCGGTGCGGCTGAAGTAAAAGAGCAGGTCGGACGGCGCGCCGAAGCGGTAGAGCAGGCTGCCAAGGTGCAGCGGCGTCATGATAAAAATGTCGGCCACGAGGTTGTTGCGCAGGTTGATGAGGCCGTCGGGGAGGTTGGGGACGACGACGAGATAATCGGGGCGGGCGGGCAGCCATTCCCAGTGAATGGCATCCAGCTTGTCGAAGTTGCTGGGCGACTGCGGCAGCGTGACGTGCTGGATGGTCTCCGTGTTGACCCACGGATTGCGGGCTAAGGAGTCCAGCGCCTCGTTGAGCGTGGTGCTGCCGGGGCGAATGTTGATGAAGCAGGGGGCGATGCAGTCGGTATCCTGCTGGAGCAGTTGGCCGAGGCGCGGGTCTTCGGTGGGTTGGGCGCGCATCACCAGCGGCAGCAGGCTAAAGAGCGCAGTGAGGTACAGGGCGATGATGAGCAGCGAACGCGTCATGAATATTGCTGGTTGCGACAATTGGTAGCGATCAAGTGTTTGGCCTCATTGAGTCCGTCGGCGGCCTGCCCCAAGCCGTTGATGAATTGGGGGCGCGCGCCGATGATGAGATGGGCGGGGCTACCCCAGAAGTCGTCACAGTCCACCACCGCGTTGACGACGTAGCCATCCCCTGCATAGTACAACGAAACATGATACCTGTCGAACGGCGGCGAACGGCGGAAGACCACCCGTGAATTCCCCGGCAGCGCGTCCAATTGCAGCAGCAGTTCACCCAGCGGAATGCGGGTGTAGAGGCGGATGAGGGAAACGCGGTCACGGTCATAGAACAGGCCGGAAATCTGTCCGGTATCCATAAGCGAGGATTGGTCGGGCTGCCAGAACCACGCGACGGTTTCCAGCGATTCGCTGATGCCGACGTGGGCGATACGGGCGTTGGTGCGCAGGCGTTGGATGGCTTCGCTGGTGGAAGTGACGCCGGGTTGGATGCCCATCAAACAGGGTTTCGCGCAGTCCTCCGGCAGCAGGAATGAGCGCAGTTCGGGGTTGTCGTGGGATTGGGCGCGGATGAGCATCATCAAGCCGGAGAAGCTGATGAGCAGCGGGAGTGTCAGGCGGAGGAGGAGTCGAACCATCACTGTACATCCTTTACCTCAAGCGGCCAGAGATGCGGTCATGATGCGTCGATGTGTGGTTTATTATAGCGCACGCTCAAAAGCGGCGGCGACAGGCGACACCAAACAGGTCAAAGGTGATGAGGCCGTAGGAGATGAAAACCGGTGTGTTCCAGTAGAGTCGCTGGTTGATGGGGCATTGAACTTGCGCGCCGACTGCCATGCGATTCGCTTCGTAGTAGGTGAATAGGCGGCGGTTGACGGCGTTGCTGCGGACGGCGTAGTACTCATTGTTGCGCCCGCCGCCCATCGTCAGGTAAAGCTGACCGTAGGCGAGGCGGCTGGTGAGGTTGATGCCGGTGACGGTGCCGAGCGGGTAGCCGAAAATGTCGGTCTTGAGGCTGGTCAGGCTGCCGCGTGAGGTGTGGTCGAAGATGCTCGGCTGCTGCCCGTTCCACGTCCATGTGATGTTGTTATCGCTGTGTTCAACCGTCCCCACCCACGGATGCTGGCTGAGGTGTGCGAAGGCTTCGGTCATGGTGGTGACGCCGGGGCGGATGCCGAGGAAGCAGGGCGCGGGGCAGTCCGGCGGGTTGAGCAGTTGGCGCAGGCCGCTGTCATCCACCGGACGGGCGCGCACGACCAGCGTCAGTAGGCTGGTGAAGAACAGGAGGAGGAGAGTCAAGCTTTGGATGAAGCGCCGCATATGCCTGATTTTAGCACTGATAGCGGCGGAAGAGGGGCAGCAGTTCGCCAAAGCGCGGGTTGGCGGTGATGGGCGCGGTGCTGCGCGGGACGGCCCACGAGAGGCTGCTGGCGCTGTTCCAGTAGCTGGTGGGGCTGATGGGGCAGTCGAGCTGCACCTCGACCACGAAGCCATAAGCGCGATAGGGCACGGTGAGCCGCACCTGCCGCCCATAGTTGATGGAGACATTGGTAACACGGTCAGGCGAGACTCCCATCGTGAGAACCAGATCACCGAACGAGACGCGGCTGGCGAGGGAAATGCTCTGTACTACCTGCCGCGAGAGCAGCATGACACCGCCGAAGCGCCCTGCTCGCGGCGAGTCGAGGTTGTAGAGGAAGGCCGGCTGCTGACCGTTCCACAGCCACGAGATGGCGTGTTCGCCGGACTGTACCGCTTCGACCCATGGATGCGCCGCGAGGATGCGAATGGCGTCTGAGGCTGCGGTGATGGTGGGGCGGATGCCGAGGAAGCAGGGCGCGGGGCAGTCCGGCGGCTGCAAGAGCGTGAGCAGGTCGGGCTGCTGGTAGGCGGGCAGGCGCAGCAGGAGGATGCAGGCGACGAAGCTGCCCAAGAGCAGGGA
>JAFLCH010000374.1 GCA_017303775.1 Anaerolineae bacterium
AAAAGCCGCTGATGAACCGCCGAAACAAAAAGGGCGAAGCCTCTCCGCTTCGCCCCGTTCATTTTCACCTCAATTAACCCTGACGATTGGCGAGGAAGTCCAGCAGGTCAATCTGCGTGATGATCCCCACCACCCGCCGGTCATCGCTCCCCGGCACACGTTCCACCACTAGCGCGATTTTCTCCGTGTTAAACACGCTCATCATCGCCTCGGCGGGCGTTTCCGGTGTCAGCGTCGGCACGTTCGAGTTGATCACCCCCGCATCCTCAATCGCCACATTCGACGCGTCACTCCCCGGTTGGCGCAGTAGATAATTCAGCAGGCTCACCTCGGTCACCACCCCCAGTAACTGCTCCCGCTCGCCCACCACCGGCAGTTGGCTCACATCAGCCGCCTTCAGCTTGGCGATCACTGCCGACACCGGCTCATTGCATTGTGCCACCACCATCTCGTGCCGCGTCTTGCGTTCCAAAATATCCGCCACCGGCATCTCGACCCATTCGCTCTCCAAAAATTGATTTTCGCGCATCCAGTTATCGTCGAACACCTTGCTCAAGTAGCGTGACCCGCTGTCCGGCAGCAGCGTCACCACCAGCTTGTCCGGCCCCAGATTGCGCTCCGTAGCATACCGCAGCGCGCCGGCCACCGCCGCCCCGCACGATCCGCCCACGAACATCCCTTCCTCCCGCACCAGCCGCCGCGTCATCAGCAGCGACTCCTTATCATTCACCTTCACCATATCGTCGATGAAATTGAAGTCATACACCGACGGGATGAAGTCCTCCCCAATCCCTTCCACCTTATAACTGTGCGCCTCGGTCATCTTCCCCGTGTAGAAGTAGTCATGCAGGATAGACCCGATCGGATCAACCCCCACGATCTGAATCTTCGGGTTCATCTCCTTCAGGAACTTGCCCACGCCCGTGATCGTCCCGCCGGTTCCCATCCCCGCCACGAACACATCAATCTTACCCGCCGTCTGCCGCCAGATTTCCGGCCCGGTGCTGTCGTAGTGGGTCTGTGGATTGACCGGATTATGATACTGGTTTGCCAGAATGCTGTTCGGGGTTTCCGCCACAATCTGCTTCGCCACGCTGTAATAGCTGCGCGGGTCTTCCGGCTCAACATTCGTCGGCGTCACCACCACCCGCGCCCCATACGCCCGCAGCACCCGGATTTTTTCTTCGCTCATCTTATCCGGCAGCACGAACACACACTTGTATCCCTTGATCGTCGCCGCGATTGCCAGCCCGACCCCCGTGTTGCCGCTCGTCGATTCGACAATCGTCCCCCCCGGTTTGAGCCGTCCTTCGCGCTCAGCCGCCTCGATAATTGTCATCCCGATTCGGTCTTTGACCGATCCGCCGGGGTTGAAATACTCCACCTTCGCCACCATCTGCGCCTTCACCCCACGCGCCACACGGTTTAACCGCACCAGCGGCGTGTTGCCCATCGCTCCCAGAATGTTGCTGTGAATCTGAGGTTCTGCGGGAATCAATGAAGAAGGTGAGGGCATCTGTTCATTCAAGACCATCACATTGGCTTTCTACTGGATTTTGATCAGTTGTTTAAAGTGTATGGGAAACACGGAATGGCTACAAGTGCAAACCGCCATCCCCTCGGCCTTCAGGTGAAGGCTATTTGTGTTTTGCTTTGCCGTATTGCGCCATATTCAGCAGGATATGTTCTTTGACCAGCTTCCCGCCCATCACGTGCCGCTTTACAACCCGCTTCACGCTGCGCTTGTCCGGACATTGATACCAAACGCCGTCCGGATACACCATCACCACCGGCGCTTGCTTACAGTAGCCGAGGCACGAAACCGTCGAACACTTCACCTCGCGCCCCGCCGCCCCCATCAATTTCCGTGCTTGCTTGATGATCTTCTTACCGCCCCCGTGCTTGGAACAATCTTTCCCCTCACAGGCGATCAAGTGTTGTGCGTAAGCTCTCACGGTCTAATTCCAGTACAGTCGAATCGGCTGCGGTCTCTGGAATTGGACGAACGGGCGCAGCTCAATGGCGTCAGCCGTCTGCGTCTCACTGTTGAGCTTGAATCCATGCAGCCGTGTCTCGGTTCGCAGCGCCGCGTTCAACAGCGTTCGGTATTCCGCGTGGCTCACCTGCAAACACGCCTTGCCCAACCAGATTTCGCGCCTCTCGTCATCCACATGGACGACGCTGAAATCGCCGATCTCAGCATACGGCAGGAGCATCCCGCGTTCCAGCGCGTGGACGAAGTCCGCGAAGGCTTCCCGCCGGATCTCAAAGGACTGTTCATCCCACTGCACACGGATCAATCGCCCGTCTTCGTGGCTAATATGGCGCTGAGGAGAAATGGTTGCGAGGTGCTTCTGATTCATAGTGTCTTTGAGGATGTACCAATTTTCACAATTTACAACCTCGTAACCATATCAGAAGGGATGGGCTGAATTCTACAAGCCTGATTAATTCTCCGCTCTCAATCCGGTAATTTCGCTTTTACAACCATCAAGCGTATTGTTCTCGCTGTCACAAATCAGATTTAACGGCGATTAAATAAAACAGGCTGGTTATGACACTAACCAGCCTGTCTCAGTTTATCGATCACAAATTGGGTTCAGAGGTGCGCTTACAGTCCGGGGCCTTCCAGATGCGCGCGCAGCAGCCACGCCATCTTCTGATGATCCTGCACCAATCCGGTGAAGTAATCTTCCACCGCCACATCGCCGAAGTCCTCGCCTGCCGCCTTCGTATCCTCGCGCAGTTGCCGGATCACCGCTTCGTGGTCAGCCACCAGATTCGCCACCATCTCCCGTCCGGTCGGCACAACACCCGGTTCTTCCGTCAGTCGCGTCAGTTCCAGCATTTCCTTCAGCGTCCCCGGCGCGAACTCACCATACTGGCGAATCCGTTCCGCCGTATCATCAATCGCCGCTGCGATCTGGTCATACTGCGCCTCGATCAGCGCATGCAGCGTCTGGAACTGCGGGCCGGTCACGTTCCAATGATAATTCCGCATCCGCATGAACAGCACATGTTGGTCAGCCAGCACATGCTTCAACAGCTTCACCACACCGGCCTGTTCCTTGCTGCTCAGGCCGTCATTAACCTTGATCTGCTTGACACTCGTAGCCATGTTTTTCTCCTGTGTATAACCGCGGTTGTATGCATCACATTATAACACGATTCATTGAGTTAAACAGTGGTTAAATAATGAGAGTTACATAAGTTAATAAGTCGTCATTTTTCCCCTCATAACCGCTCGTTTTATCGCCCCAAGATCATCGGCCATCACATTTGCCACCGTTTTTCATTAATCTTGCACTCATATTTCGCCTGATAAAAAATGCTGGTCACCCCTGTGAGCCAGCATTTCATTCAAACTGTTATTTACCCCAATCGCTTCAACTTCTGCATCCGCTCGCCCGCCTCTCGCAGCGTATCATCGCTCTTGCAAAACGCGAACCGCACCTGTTTCCCCGCCAGATGCACATGCTCCGCGCTGTAGAAAGGCGAGGGCGGGATGCACGCCACACCGATCTCGCGGATCAAGTGTTGTGTGAACGCCATATCATCCCCGTCAAACACCTCCGAAAAATCCCCCATCACGAAATAGGTTCCTTCCGGTGTCTTCGCCTTCAAACCCGCGCCGTTCAGCGCCTCCATCATCAAATCACGCTTCACCGTGTACATCGCTTGCAGTTCTTCATAATACGTCCCCGGCAGGCCCATCGCGT
>JAFLCH010000375.1 GCA_017303775.1 Anaerolineae bacterium
GCCACCATCACCTACAGCGTCACGGCAGGCGCACTGCCCACAGGCTTGACTCTCTCGACAGCGGGCGTCATCAGCGGCACGCCCACCGTCCCCGGTAACTATACCGGCACGGTGACGGCGACCAATGGCGCGGCACCCGATGCCACCCAGAACTTCAATATCACCATTGGCGGAATCGCACCGGTGATTACCAGCGGCGCACCGGGAGACGGTACCGAGAGCGTGGCCTATAACCACACCTACACGGCGACCGGCAGTGCCACCATCACCTACAGCGTGACCGCAGGGGCGCTCCCGACCGGCTTGACTCTCTCGACAGCGGGCGTCATCAGCGGCACGCCCACCGTCCCCGGTAACTACACCGGTACGGTGACGGCCACCAACGGCGCGGCACCCGATGCGACGCAGAACTTCAACATCACCATCGCGGTTCCGACAGCAGCACCGGTCATCACCAGCGCCGCACCCATTGATGGAACGGAAAGCGTGGCCTACAGCCACACCTATACCGCCACAGGCACGCTGCCCATCACTTACAGCGTGACCGCAGGGGCACTCCCGACCGGCTTGACGCTGAGCAGCGCGGGCGTTATCAGCGGCACGCCGACAGCGGTCGGAACTTACACCGGCACGGTGACGGCGACCAACGGCACACTGCCGGACGCCACCCAGAACTTCACGATTGTGATCGGCACGGTACCAGTCGCACCAGCGGTGGTTGAGCTGCCCGCTGCACCACCCGCACCGCTGTGCACGAACGTGAACTTCGACGAGAATGCAGGGCTGCGGGCACACGCACCGTTCGACTCGATGGAAGTGAACTGCCGTATGCTGATCGAGAACGGGCAGTACTTCAACTGGAACGGCGGCCCGCTGACGAACGCAGGACAGATCGGCAACCAGTCGGTGCTGGATCTGGGCGTAACGCAGGCAGTGGATGTGTTCAGCCCGGTGGGACGAGCGCAGTTCGAGGGCGATGTGGTGATTTGCTTACGCGGAACAGGCACGCTGATTTACTTCAACGCCAACCAGTCACCGCGCACACCACAGGTCATCACAGGGTGGACGACACCGGCCTTCCCCGGCTTCACCTGCGGCACGCTGTACCAACCCGGTACGCTGGTGCTGGTGAGCCGCCCGCCGCAATAAGCAACCTTTACTCAAGATCGCAGCACAATACCCTCGCCCGACAGACGGCGGGGGTATTTTTTTGCAGCAGCAGCAGCCACCGCCAACAGAATAAATCACACCCTCGTTGGCTATGCGAACCTCCTCAAGCGGGAGGCGAAGCACGGGGCAGGGGAGGGGGGCGGTTGAGCAGGCAGCCAAGCAGCAGCTCAGCGGATGGATCGGGAATGAGTTCGCCGGTGGTCAGGTCGAGGAGGGTGGCTTGACCGGCAACAGACCCCCAGCGCCAGCGCTCTGAGGCGAGGAGGCGCAGCGCCAAAACGAGTTGGGCATACACCCAGTCGGGGTTATAGGTCGGGCCATAGTACGCGCCGGGGGCAGGGGAGTCCTGCACCGGGGGCGCTGGAGGGGGTGAGGCAGCGGGGCGAGGCTGCGGTGGCGCTGGGGGGGCAGCGGTTAGTACTGGTTCGTCAGCCACCGAGACATAACGGTTGGCGACTTGAAAACGCACGTAAACGGTTGAGCCGGTGGCCCAATGATCACGAATGAAATCTTCAGTGGCCGCACCTTCATAGACACATTCCAGTTTGCCGCGCACCGGACTCTCTACGGAAACCCCACGAGGATAACCACCCACATGCCCCGCCATGTCCTGTACAGTACGGCTGATATCGGGGCAGGGCGGCAGGGGAAGATACTCGAACTCGCCCTCCCTGTTAACCGGTTCTAATCCGGCGAGGTTGATGAGATGGCCGAGGCTGCCTTCACTGACACCGAGCAGTTGGCGCAGGCTGCGGCGGCTACGGCGCTGGTGCGGGTCATTGGTGGCGCGGAGGAAAGCGGCGCGGTAAGTGGCGGCATTCTTGAGCGGCCACGCTGAGGGAAGCGGTGTACTGGAATCATCCTTGAGGCTGGTTACGATGCTCTGATAGCGCCGTTCCACCAACCAAGCCGCCCGCCGTTCACGATGCTCCTGCTGTGCGAAGACGGGGCGGAAGACATCAGTTAGTTCGGTACTCAACGCCTCGGCTTGCTGTGCATCACAGCCGAGCGCGGTCATCATTTCCGGCGTGAGCTTGGCGAGGAGGGGATCATCGCCGTCAGCGGTAGGGTGGACTTCTTCCACAAGACGCGGCCTGACCCACGCGAGCAAGGCTGCTTGAACGCTTTCGAGAGGACAGAGGGCGTAATAATCGGGGCGGCGTCCGGCATTTTTTCCAGATTTGAGTACAGTTTCTTGTGTATGGATTCCTGCCTCTAATTTTGCAAAAAAATAATCGGTCAGGTCGTTGAGGACACGGCGAATCGTCGCGTCGGTGAGGTCAAAGTTGAGTGTGCGGCTGGCGGCTATCAACTGGGCAGCAGTGAACGAGTCCGTGTTGATGAGGTTCTCGCAGGCGGCGCGGTTGACCATTTCGATGACAGGGGCGGTCGAGTCACGGAAGTAGGTGAGTAGGATGCTGCGGACGGAATCCGGCACGCCCTGCGGCCACCACAACTGGCGGCTAGTGATGTTCAACAGACTGGAGAGGCTGCCGTTGTGCTGGAGGATAAAGTCAGTGACATCCTTGCCTTTGGGAAGGGCGATAGGGTAGGCGCGATCTCCCAAGAGGGCTGTGAGTTGCTGGCGTGCTTTGCGACCTGCTTCGTCCGCATCCAAGAGCAGGAAGACACGGCGGGCAGCGCGAAGCTGGTCAATCCGCAGCGGGGAGGGACGGCTGGTGGCGCTGCCAAAGGTGACAACGGGGAGGGATAAGCCGGCATCAGCGAGGGTTTGCCGGGCGAGCACTGCGTCGAATGCGCCTTCCACCACCAGCACATCCTGACCGGGGCGCAGCGAGTCGGCGTTGTAGAGCGCGCCGGCCTGCTTGCTGCCGATGAGGTTAATGTACTTAGGCATGGGCAGCCCGTCTTGGTATTCGTCGTCCTTCAGGCCGAGATGCCGCGCCAGATTGCCCACGCGGCAGCGAATCCGCAGCGACCAGAGATGGCCGTCGCTGTACCACGGTTCGGTGATGCCGGGAGCGAGGTGGATGGGCTGGCCGGTTTCGGGATTGGGGAAGTCGATTTGACGCCAAACCGGATTATAACCGTAACCGGCGGCGCGGATGGTTTCATCGCGCAGACCGCGCACGGTGCGGAGGTAGTCGAGGGCACGGTTTGCGTCTGTGCGGCCTGACCACAGGTAGTTGGCGGCGGCGGCGGCGGCGGCGCTGGCACTTTTGATCCACGCGGCGGATGGCGGTGAAGTTGTCGCCGTGAGGGGAGGATGGTAGCGGCGCGGCGGTGGGTGGGGGAGGGGTGTTCCCTCCAGATGTGCTTCCAGCCAGTGAACAGACTGCCAGTAAGGGAGGTTGAGTTCACGCTGGACGAAGCTGTAGACATCACCGAAGTCATTAGCGCCACCGAAGTCATAGTAGTTGGCAGCATAGACGGTGAAGGATGGGTGACCTCCATCGTCGCGCCAAGCAGAGAAATACTGGTCATAAGTCTGCTGCCGGCGGGCGGGTGTACCCCAAAAATAGGACACAATGTCACGCAGATCAACCCGCGCTTTGAGGCGGGAAGCACGTTCACGCAGGTTCATGA
>JAFLCH010000376.1 GCA_017303775.1 Anaerolineae bacterium
AACCTAAATCCGGCCAAGACGGAGCACAGATTTAACAGGCATCATCAAACTAGGCTTGGAGACAAAAGGGGGTGTCAATTGTCTGTTCAGGTTGAACAACTGGGTCGCAATAAACACGCCACTAACACACATTGTACCATATTTCGCCCCGTAAGTAAAAGCGCACCACAGGGCAACCGCTGCTTATGAATAAGGTGTATAATAGAAGAGTCGCTGATTGGTTTTGTAGGAGACTCGACCATGACCACGCGCGACCGGATCTCGACCTCGCTGCTCGATTGGCTGCTTGAACCCGAAAATCCCATCGTTCGTTACCTCACCTTGCGTGACCTGCTCGATCGCCCGCCCCTTGATGCCGAACTCGCTGCGGCGCGGGCTGCCGCGCACACCAGCGGCCTGATCCCGCACATCCTCGACGAAATGCAGCCGGAAGGTTATTGGATCAAACCCGGCTACGGTTATGCCCCCAAGTATCACGGCACCGTCTGGTCGCTCATTCTGCTCGGTCAGCTTGGCGCCGAATCGTCACAGGATGCGCGCATCGAGCACGCCTGCGCCTATCTCCTTGAACACGCGCTGCTCAAAGACGGGCAGTTCACCGCAACCGGATCGGCAGGGACGGGTAACATCGACTGCTTGCAGGGCAATCTGTGCGCCGCGCTGATCGATCTGGGCTGCACCGACCAGCGGTTGGATCGCGCCTTCGAGTGGATGGCGCGCAGCGTCACGGGTGAAGGCATCGCTCCAGCCACGGAACGTCACGCGCCGGTACGCTACTATGCGTCGGGCAAATGCGCGCCCGGTTTCGCCTGCTCCGCCAACAACAAACTCCCATGCGCGTGGGGCGCGGTCAAAGTCATGCTGGCCTTCAGCAAACTGCCGCGAGACCGCTGGACTCCCCTCATCGAGCGTGCGATTGCAGTAGGGCGCGATTTCCTGTTCAGTGTCGATCCAGCGCTCGCGCTGTATCCAACAGGGTGGAGCGACAAGCCGAGCGGCAACTGGTGGAAATTCGGCTTCCCGGTCTTCTATGTCACGGATTTGCTGCAAAATGTCGAAGCGCTGGTCGGCTTGGGTTATAGCGACGATCCGCGTCTGGAAAACGCGCTGAACATCATCCGCCGCAAGCAGGATGAAGGCGGACGCTGGGCGCTGGAATATCACTACAACAACAAAACTTGGCTCCACGTCGGGACCAAAAACAAGCCAAGTAAGTGGGTGACTCTCCGCGCCCTGCGCGTGCTCAAAGACGCCGCCGCATCAATCAATTGATGCCCATCACCAGAACTTCCAGCGCGGCTTGACTGCTGGTTTGTCATGGGCTTTGGTCGTCGGCACATCAGGGTTCCGGGCTTTGCGCAGCGCCTCGATAGCCAGCTTGGCCGTGTCCGCCACCGTGTAACTCGGCCCGCCCCGGTCTTCGTAGCCCACCACTGTCTTATCCTTCAGCAGCCCTTCCAGCAGTTCCAGCGCCCGCGCATCCCCCAACTGCCCCAGCGCATGCGCCGCCGCCGAGCGTTTGACCGGATTGCTCGAACGCAGATAGGCCGCGATCGGCTCGAAGGCTCGCTCATCCTTCAAGTTCCCCAGCGCCATCACAATCGTCCCGAAGCCGATGTGTCCTTCGCCCACCCGTTGCAGCGTGGCGATCAGCGCTTCAACCGCGTCCGCCCGTTTGGAACTGCCCAATTGGGACGCCGCGTTGTTCACAATATCCGCCGCCGGATCGTTCAGCATCTCCAGCCATAACCCGTGCGCCGCCTCCACCTCGCCCGTCCGCGCCAGCGCGAACACCGCCCCGCTGCGCTGGTGCAAATCGCCCGTCCCCCGCGCCATCTGCATCAGATACTCCCGCACCCGTGCCTGCCCCCCGAAGTGTCCCAATCCCGCGATGGCCGCGCTGCGAGTCGCGGCATCCGCGTGCGTCGTCAGCCTGATCAGCGCTTCGATCACCCGCGTGTCTTTGGTGGAGGCCGCCAGCGTTATCGCCTGCCGCCGGATCGCATCCTGCGGCGACTCGAACGCCGCCATCAGCGCCTCTACCGCCGCCGCGCCTTGCTCCTGCAACTGCTTGAACGCCTCGCGTCCCTGCTTCGGATCGGCCAACCGTTGAATGAGCTGCTGCAAATCCGCCATCTTATAACGCTGCCTGTTGATACATCTCGTCTAGTGCTGCCTGTTCAGCCGCCTCCTGAACATCAATCTCCGTCTGATGTTCTTCGTAGTACAGCAGCGCGGCCAGCGCTTCCGCTTCCGTGATCGAAAATTGATAGGCAAGATCGGCAGCGTTCCACCGTTCGCTGCGAGCGCTGTATGCCACCAGCGCCACCGGCAGCCGTCTCCCGCGTATATGTGGCCGTTGCTCCATCAATCGGGTTTCGATGTACTTGGAAAGATCAACCCTTGTGGATGCAGGAAATGGATTTGCCATCAGGAGTTCCCCTCATCACATCACGCTTTCAGCCCGATTGTATCATGTTCCAACGAACCGCTTCAATCAGGTATAATCCACCTCCGGAATCGTAACCGGAGCGCCTGTGATGACCCGTCAAGCAGCCCTACCCATCAGCCTTCTGCTCATCGCCTACCTTGTCGTAGGCGCATTGTTCGCCGTCCGCACACCCCTCTGGCAAGCGCCGGATGAACCCGCCCACTACAACTACATCCGCCAGTTGGCGCAGGACGGCTGCTGCCCCACCATCCAGCTTGGCGACTGGGACTCCGCGCTGCTCGATTCGCTCAAAGCCGAACGCTTCGCCGCTGCCGGTGATCTCAGCAGCATCCAGTACGAAGACCATCAACCGCCCCTCTACTACCTGCTGCAAACACCGCTCTTCCTGCTCACACAGGGCAGCGTCATCGCCCTGCGGCTCGGTTCGGTCATCCTCGGCGCGGGCATCGTCCTCGCCGCCTATGCCATCACCCGCCTCCTCCTGCCACAGCAGCCCACCCTCGCCCTCGCCACCGCCGCGCTGGTCGCCTTCCTGCCGCAGCATGTCGCCATCCTCGCCTCCATCAACAACGACGCCCTCGGCAACCTCCTCGTGGCGCTCACCCTGCTCGCCCTCCTCCACCACCTGCAAGGGGCAGCCGTCCGCCCGTGGCATCTGGGCGTGCTGGTCGGCATCGGCCTGCTCACCAAAGTCTCGACCATCTTCCTCGCCGGCCTCGTCCCGCTCATGTTCATCATTCAGGGCGTGTGGGTGCAGCGCGTCGCGCTCACCGTTCTCGTCCGCCGCCTCATCGCCTTTGCGCTCCCCGCACTCTTGCTCGGCGGCCTCTGGTGGCTGCGCAGCATCAGCGTCTATGGCTTCCCCGATCTCTTCGGCCTGCGCCAGCATGATCTGGTCGTCACCGGTCAGCCCCGCACCGCCGAACTCATCGACCAGATCGGCTTCGTCCCCTATCTCGGGCGCGCCCTCCAAACCACCTTCAACAGTTTTTGGGGGCAGTTCGGCTGGATGGGCGTACCGATGCCCGCGTGGATTTATACCCTCCTGCTCATCCTCTGTGCGCTGGCGCTCACCGGCCTCCTCTGGCGCGGCCTCGCTCAGCGTCCCGCGCCGCATCGCCGCCTGCTCTGGCTGCCGCTGCTGTTCACCCTGCTGCTGGCCGTCTTGCAGTATCTCTACTACAACCTCGTCTTTCTCCAGCTTCAAGGGCGCTACATGTTCACCGGCCTCATCCCCTTCGCCCTGTTCATCGTCCTCGGTGT
>JAFLCH010000377.1 GCA_017303775.1 Anaerolineae bacterium
CCGGGGATAAAGTCCAGCGCCCCGCTTTCCAGATCATACGCCGCCCACGCCCCCGTGTTGTACGCCACGATCAGGAACTCGCGCCCGTCGCTCCGCCGCACCGCCACCAGCGCGTCGAAAGCGAACCGTTCTGCCGTCGCTTCCGGCTGGATGAAATACCGCTGGCTGCCGTCCGCCTCCAGCACAAAGTACGTCATCACAAATATCTCGCTGGAAACATCAAAGCTTTGCGGGTCAACATACGCCGCCATCGTCTGGGCAACCAACCCGCTCCGCGTCCACATCAACCGCACTGGGTTCGGGATGCTCATCGCCGGGAAGGGCAGTGTCGTGATCGTCTCCGCCGTGCCGCTCGTCAGGTCATACACCACCACCCGCTGCTGCTCATCCATCACATCATATTCCGCCCACGCCAACTGCGTCCCGTCCGGTGACCACACCGGATTACCGCGTGTCACCCCCTTGTCCGGCACACCCTCTAGCATGAATGATGCATCTGCCGCTTGTCCGGCCACCAGCGTCGCCGTCCCGTTCGCCAGCTCCATCACATAAATATCAGAAGGCAGTCCGCCGCCCCCGCCGAATCCCCCCGTCCGTTCCAGTGCGTCCAGCGTCACCTGCGCCGCCGTGCTGTAAGCCACCTGCTTGCCGTCCGGTGAAATCGCCGGAATCTGGCTCCACCCCGAATCCGTCACCTGCACCGGCGCGGCATCCCCCTCGTTCCACAGGTAGATGTCGCTGTCGATCAGCAGCACCAGCGTCCCCGCGTCCGGCTGAGCGCGGGCTGCGCTCACCGTCACCAGCATCAGCAGCGTCACAACCCACCACCATCGCTTCATGAATCATTCCCTCGTACCTAATCGGGCGTTTGAACGTATTGTACGGGCATCCCTTACCGCTTGTCGTCCAACTTTCGGGTGAACAATCACCCTACAGCAGGATCACCGCCGCCAGTGCGATCAGCGCCGGCAGCCCTTGCACCACCAGTATCGACCGCTTCGCCGTCAGCCCGCCGTACACCGCCGCCACAATCACGCACAGCAGGAAGAAAATCGCGATCTGCCTCCCCACCGCTGCGTCCGCATGTACGATGCTCCACGCCAGCCCCGCCGCTAAAAACCCGTTGTACAGCCCCTGATTCGCGGCCAATGTTTTCGAGGCTTCGGCGAACTCTGCCGTCGTCCCGAAGGTTTTCCGTGTGGAGGCCTTCGTCCACGCGAACATCTCGAGGTACAAAATGTACACATGCTCCAGCGCCACCACCGCCACCAGTATCAACGCAATCGTCTGCATCATATCCCCCTTATATTGTTTACCCCGCGAACGTCACCACCACTTTGCCACTGCTCCGCCCGCTGTGCAAATATTCCACCGCGTCCGCCACTTGCTCCACACCCCGGAAGGTACGCCCGTCCACCGCTGCCTGTAGCTTGCCCGCCGTATAAAGCTTGACCAGCTCCGCCATCTGCTCCGGAACCTGTTTGATGAAGTGCAGCAGGAACATCCCCCGCAGCGTGGCCGACTTGCTCAACAGCGTGCGGTAGATGCGCGGGCGCGTCACCATCTCCGGCGCGCTCAAATACTCGCTGATATACCCGATGATCACCAGCCGCCCCCGCACCGCCAGATTGTCCACGCACGTGTCGAACAGTTGCCCGCCCACCGACTCGTACACAAGGTCAACCCCGCGCGGATATTCCGCCTTCAGCACCGCCCCCACATCCTCCTGCCGGTAATTAATCACCCGGTCGCAGCCCAACTGCCGCAGCAGTTCCGCCTTGTCCTCGCTGCTGCACGTCCCGATCACCTGATTCCCCGCCAGCTTGGCGAGCTGCACCGCGAACTGCCCCGTCCCACCGGCTGCCGCCGTCACCAGCACCGTCTCGTTCGTCCGCATCTCCCCCGTCACCTTCAGCCCGATAGCGGCGGTCGTCCCGCTGATCACGAGGCTCAACACTTCCGGTGTCGCTTCCGGCACTGGCATCGCGTAGCGTGAGCGCACGGTCACATATTCCGCGTACCCGCCCAGCGAATTCGTAGTGACGTAGTCACCCACCTTGAACTCTGTCACCTTCTCGCCCACCGCCACCACTTCACCCACCATCTCCGCCCCCAAGTCAATCGGCGGCTGCGAACCGGGTGTGTAGCTCCCTGCGCTGATGTTCACGTCGGTTGCGTTCACGCCGGCGTAATGATTCCGGACGGTGATCTCGTGCGCCGCCGGTGGCAGCAGTTCCGCCTCCACAATCGTGGCGGCCTCGCGGAAATGACTGCTGAAGTGGCTGGCGATCACCTTACGATAGGTCTTGGGTAGCATCTTAAACCTCGTCTATAAACATACTCTTGTGAATGTTAAACGTCTCGCCCCGCTCGCTCGTTACGAATCCGGCTCGAATATCGAACCGATTCACCTCATCCCCTGTAACATCTGATACCCTCAAACTGAATACACTACAGGAAGACATGCTGAGGTACCGAAAGCAGGCATTCCACAAATGGATCAAAGGACGGTAAAACACAGCCTCCGTCGCTTCATCGAGCACGAATCGGAGGCCATGCTGGGCACGCTGCGCTACTACCTGAGTCGCGCTGGCTTGGCCGGACGGGGTGAACCGCTGGACTCGGCGGCGCGCGAACTGCTCAACGCAGTCGTGGTCGAAGCCCTGTCTCACGAAGAACGGTTTCGCGCTTCCAGCCAACCCCGTGCTTGGCTGCTCGGCATCGCCGCCAATCTAGTCCGGCGGCAGCAAACTGAACTCGCACAGCGAGATCGCCGTGAACCGCTGCTCCGTGATCTGCATCCGGCTTTGGAGGAAAGCATGAGTGATGACGAGTTGTTTGACTGGATAGCGGAGGTCGCCGCAGTCGCCTCGCCGGACGATCTGGATACGCACGATGAACTCAGCCGGTTGCTGACGGAACTGATGCCGCAGGATGCGCGCATCGTCCGCTTGGCGATCTTCAACGGGCTAGATGGTGCGGCGCTGGCACGGGAGCTTGGCATTTCCGCCGGAGCCGCCCGCGTCCGTCTGCATCGTGCCCTCAACCGGCTTCGTGCGCTGCATCTGCGACAGGAGGAACAACCCGATGCGTAAACTGGATGCGCGTCAACTGGCGCGCGAAAAATGGGTCTTCCGCTACACCCGCGCGCTCGAACGGGGTGACTTTGCCACGGTTGCGGCTGTGCTGGCCGAAGCCGAACATGACCCGCATCTGGCACTCATGATCAACGAGGTCAATACAGTGCTGGAAGCCGAACTGCCGAAACCCGTACCGTCCTTGATCCACTCGAATAATCATCATCAGGAGGATCACCGGATGACCACCACGGTCTTATACCCCCCACAGCCCAGCGCCCCCCTCGTGGCACCGCGCCGGCTCTCATTCACACTCGCAGCAGCCGTTATCGCCGTTGGTTTCTTCAGCCTGCTCATGCTCACGCTCCGCCCCGGTGGCGGTAGCCCCTTCAACAACGCGCTCTTACAGCCTGTTACCAGCGAAACACCGACTGCGACACCCTTCGCGACACTCGTGCCATCAGCCACGCCGCTGCCGGCTGCCTCCGGTTCTGTGATCGTACAATCCGGTGGTCAATCGCTGGACGTTCGCCCTGCCGTCAACGGCATCATCTCCATAACAGGAACCACCGCCGCAGTCACCGTCCGGGCTGAGCCGAACGATCTCGCCGCGCCCGTCACCACGCTGCTGAACGGAT
>JAFLCH010000378.1 GCA_017303775.1 Anaerolineae bacterium
AAGACAACATCCACCGTGTTTTCGCCGAAGATGTCGCTGCCATCGACGCCGCCGAACTGGTGGTCGCCAACCTCAACGGCATCACCAGCGATGATGGCACGGCGTGGGAACTGGGCTATGCCTATGCGCGCGGCAAGCATCTCGTCGGCGTCTACACCGACTGGCGGCTCCAGTTCCGCCACCAAACCGTCAACCTCATGATCCAGTGCTCGCTGCATCATCTGGCTCGTTCGCTGGACGATCTGCGCGACTATCTCGCCGTGTACAGCGCCAGCAAATAAAAAGAGACCCTGATGGGTCTCTCGTCGTGAGCGGTATTCGCGGCCTTAAGGCTGGCTCGTCGCGCTGGGTGTGCCAACACTTCCGGCACAACCACCGCTGAGGCTGTCCACATCGATCACGCAGGTCGCTTGCGGCGGCGGAGTGGGGGTAGACAACTCGCCTGTTTGCCCCGCGCCATAGCGCAGCTGCGACTCCCGCGCTTGCACAAACACGCCGTCCGCGCTCATCACATCATAAATCCACTCGCGGCCATCATACATACCCGCGCTCACCCATACCGCCGTCCCCGCGCTCATCGCCCCGATGGCCTCCGTCGTCACAAGGCGCAGTTCGTTCAGCCCGATTACGCTGCCGAACCGTGCCACCGGCGTCGCGGCCAGCGGCAGGGGGGTGTTCGTCGCCGTCGCGAAGACCTCAACCGGCAGCACGCCGCACGGCCCTGCCAGTGTCACCACCGCGCCGGAAACCCAGCCGCTCCCCGCGTTACCCGTATCCACCCGCAGCCAGTTCGCCGTATCGCGGGCGGAAACGCGCGCGTAAGTCGTCGCCTGCAAGACGCCGACAATCGTGTACGTCGTCCCCGGCCCGCTGCGGATGTTGACATCAAAACTGCCGGATGGCTTGGCGGCACACACGCCTACGGGTGCGGTGTTCGCCCCCGCTGCATTCTCCGAGACCTGCTGTACAGCCGCCCCGCCCGTCACTGTCGGAACCGATGTCACAATGTCCAGCGCTGCCATCTGGCTGCCCGCCACAAATTCAGAAGTGGCCGTCGCGCTGCCGGCCACCGCGTTCCCATCTCGCGGAATCGCTTCCTCGCTCGGTCGCGCTCGCTCGGTTGAAAGGGTACACGCGCTCATCACCACCAGCCCCGCGCTCACCACTATCGCTGCCAGTTTCCGCCCCATGTACGTTTTCTCCTTGTGTCATACTTATTTAACTCGCAGCCGCCCTCCCCGGTTTGACGCGCCGGCCTACGCTTCACCACCGCCTGCACCACGCCGCGCCGCATACTCGTGCTATAATGAAATCAACTTGCCCTCACCTGTTGTTTTTGCGATAAATCGATTCACGGAGGGCAGCATGAATCTCCTCGATACCTTTTTCACCGCCTTATACACCATCCCGCTGGAACAGGCCGCGCTCTGGTCGCTGCTCGGCAACATCGTTATGTTCGCCTTCGCCCTGCTGCTGGGTGAACTGCTGGTGCACGCCTTCCATGACCGCGCCAATTCACCGCCGCCTGAACCCCTCACGCGGCAGGAAGTCCTCCTCGCGCTCATCTGCGTCCTGCTCAACACCCTCGTCGCCATCATCGGCCTCGTCCTCTGGCGCGCGAACATCATCGTCCTCCGTCCCAACGGGGATGTCCTCGCCACGCTGCTGGATGTCGCCGTCCTCATCCTGCTCATGGACTTCGGCATGTACGTCTTCCACCGCGCCGCCCATCACCCGCTGCTCTATCCCATCATCCACCGCACCCATCACCTCTACGAAAACCCGCGCCCCCTCACCTTGTTCGTCCTCAATCCCTTCGAGGTGCTGGGTTTCGGCGCGCTGCTCATCGTCGTCATCCTCGTCGCCCAATCCTCCCAACTCGCCATCCTCATCTACCTCGCCTTCAACCTCATCTTCGGGCTGGTCGGTCATCTGGGCGTGGAACCCGCCCCCGGTGCATGGCTGCGGCTGCCCCTCGTCCGCACCATCTCCACCAGCACCTTCCACGCCGAGCATCATCATGACAAAGGCCACAACTTCGGCTTCTACACCGTACTCTGGGATCGGCTCTTCGGCACGCTCTCGCCACAGTACCAGCAGGACTTCACCCGCGCCACCGATCAATCCGGCTGAAGATGGCTCACTGGTGGTTTTAACGGTTCTACAGTACAATCCGCTTGATCGTTCACCATCTCAGGACACGCCCCATGAGCAAGATTATCGAGCGCATCGCCCGCGACCTCGGCATCCCCGACATCCTCTCCCGTCTGGTCGATGCGCTGCCCGCCACTGACCTGCAATCGCTCTTGCTCGAAGTCTATCGCCAGCGTGCCGCCCGCCAGCAGCCCGCCGCTGTCCTCGCCGACTATGAACACAACCGTTTCGCCCGTCCGGCCCCCGCTTCACCGCTCCGCCTGCTGCGCTGGGAGCAAACCGCCTTCGCCGCCCTCCCGCCGGACTTTCAGGCCATCGAACTGTCGCCCGTCGCGCCGCTGGGAACCTGTTCAGCCATCGCCGCCGTCGATCAGAATCGTGTCCTCACCACTGCGCGCGGCACCGAAGTCGTGGCCGATTCCACCAACGTCCTCGCGCTGGAAGCCGCGCTGCGCCGCCGTCAGCTCCTGCGCATCAATCCCAAGTCCAAAACGCCGGTGCATCTCGCCGCCCGTCACCGCCTGCTGCGCACCCAGAGCTACAACGACCCTCATTCCATCCCCCACTTCAGCATCTTCTCGCTGTGCAGCGCCGGACAGGATGAGGGCAATCTGCGTTTCGAGTCCGCCGCGCTCGTCCACCATATCAGCATCTACCTGCACGCCCTCACCGCCTTTCTGGGCGCGGATACCCCGCTCCAGCTTGAGCTGACCGACTTCCACCCTACCGGCAGGCAGGCACAGATCGCCGAAGCCGTCATCGCCCCGCTCCGGCAGCGCTTCCCGCAGCTCGTCTGGTCATGGGACAACACCCGCGAGTCCGGGCGCGGTTACTATGTCGATCTCTGCTTCCACATCAACGCCATCAACCGCGCCGGAGAAGTCTTACAGCTCGCCGATGGAGGTATTGTCGATTGGACGCAGCGCCTCCTCAGCAACGCCCGCGAACGCTGCTGCATCAGCGGACTCGGCAGTGAACGGCTTTGCACCGCTTTTTGAGTCGTCTGCGGCCTGCGTTATACTACCGTCCATCGCAGCACTCCAAACCGGAGCACACTCGTGAGCTACGACATTCCGCTGGACGAATTCAGGCAGGCACGCGCCCGATTAGCGCCCTACACGCGTCACACGCCGCTTGCTCCGTGGCCGCTGCTCCACGACGACGCCCCCTCCGGTCTGCGCCTCAAGCTGGAAAATTTGCAGGTCGTCGGTTCATTCAAACCGCGCGGGGTCTTCAATCACATGCGCCAGCTTGACCCCGAACCACGGCAGCGCGGGGTGGTCACCGCCTCGGCTGGCAATCATGGCCTCGCCGTCGCCTATGTCGCCCATCAATTAGCCATCCCCGCCACCATCTTCCTCCCCAGCATCGCCACCCACGACCGCGTCGCCCGCATCCAGCACTGGGGCGCGCACGTCATCAAGCACGGCCCGTCCTATGACGATGCCCAGGCCGCTGCCCTCGCCCATGCCGCC
>JAFLCH010000379.1 GCA_017303775.1 Anaerolineae bacterium
CTTTCTTCACGCGCTTCCCAGATGTCGTGGACGTAGCCTTCGCGCAGGACTTCAACAACGATGACGGAGGAATTATCTTTCGTACCGCGCTCATTTGCCAACCGAACCAGCGAATCGGCGAGGGTGCGCACGGGTTCGACGGCCATGCGGTCGGCTAATTCTTGCAGGGGGATGACGCCGCTGACGCCGTCGCTGCACATGAGAAAGCGGTCACCGGGGATGAGGCGGAGGGTGACGGTATCGGGCTGGAGCTGGTCACTTTTGCCGATGGCTTTTTCGAGCACGTCACGCATGGGCGGGGGGGTGCGGGTGTCGTTGGCGTGACGGGTATCGCGGATGATGGGTTCGCGGTAGGCGTGATCGCGGGTGATCTGGGTGAGGGTTTGGCCGCGCCAGAGATAGAGGCGGGAGTCGCCGACGTGGGTGATGGTGGCTTCCCAGTCTTTGATGATGAGGGCGGTGAGGGTTGTGCCAGAACTGAAGGCTGAACGACGGACGAAAGAGCGAATTTCGGCATTGATGAACTGGAAGGCGCGGACGAGGGTTTGTGACCACGGGAGGTCGTAGGGAATGTTGCGGTGAAAGACGGCGAGCAGATAGTGGATGGCAAAGGCGCTCATCTGATCGCCGTAGCGCCCACCCCCTACCCCATCGGCGAGGGCGAAGAGGTAACCACGCTTGTGCTGGTAGAGGCCGATGGCGTCTTCGTTGATGTCGCGAACCGCGCCGGTGCTGGTGGCATAACCGGCGTCAACACGGATGACGATGGGGGTGCGATCCCACGCAAAGAGGTTGCAGGCGTATTCCTGCTGACCGATGGTGAGGATGGATTTTTCGTTGAGGGTGACTTCAGCGGCGATGGGTGTGCCGTCGAGAAGCACTTTTTCACGCGAGTAGATGATATGAAGGCCGATTTGCCCCTGACTGCGGGTGGGGTCTAGCTGGCTGAAGCGGAGGCGAGTCTGGTTATCCGCGCCGAGGGTGACATCGGTGAAGCTGCTGCCGATGGTTGAGCCGAGGTGGATGACGGTGCGGGCGGTGGTGGTTTTGTTGATGAGGTGAAGCTGGGAGAATTGAGCGGTTTCGCTGACTTTGACGCGCTTGTGGACGGCGGCATCGGTGCGACCGGGGAGCGAATCACGCAGGCCACGAAAGAAGCGGCTCCCGCTGAGGCCAGTAGGAAGGCGTAAGGAACGGCCTAGCTGGGAGAATTGTTGGACAAGGGAACTGAAGCTTTGTGTGACAAAGCGAAATGGGCTGGATAGGAGGTTGGTGATGCCGCGAATGCCAGAAGTCAACCGACCTAAGAGAAGTTGTAAGGCGTGCATAATCTTCTTTTTGTGAATTGCGCGTTGTTCAATCTTAACATCGCACGCGAATTTTTGCGGATTAATTGTGTTTTTTCGGTTTGGGGCGGCGCGGGGTAAGATGTGAAGGGGGATGTGGTGCTAGAATCGAGGGCAGCGCATTCCGTGATGGGGTGGGCAGTGGAGGCGTTGAATAAGGGGCGGTGAGATGGATTTTACGCAACTGATGTGGATTGTGATCGTGATTTTGCTGGTGATGGCAATCTTGCAGATTTTTTACCTGTTCTGGTTGGGGATAACGACGCGGGAGCCGAAACCGGTTCAGCAACCGTCGGGGCCGATTATGCCGACGACGCCGGCTGGTATGAACACGATTCCGCCGAATTACCAGAATCCGACGCCGCGAATCGGGAGCAGCCGGATGATTGTGCTGGGGGGGCTGCCGGGGCAGAAGGAAATCCCGATACCGGGGAATAACTTCGGGATCGGGCGGTTTTACAGCCCAGAGAGCAATATTTTGGTGGCGATGGATGAGAAGAGTGTGTCGAGGCGGCACGCGATTTTTATGGGCGACGAGGCGCTGGGGGAGTTTTACCTGACGGACACGAACAGCTCTTACGGGACGGCGGTGCGGAAGGATAATAACTTCGAGGTGCTGACGCCGGGGCAGCGGGAGCGCATCTACAACGAGGATGTGGTGCAGTTCGGGAATAATGTAACGGTGCGGTTTGTGCTGCCGAGCGCGACGCGTGCTGCTGTGACGCGCATGTGATGAAGGTTGAAGCAGGCGCGATGATCGGCGCGTACCAGATTGAAGCCCGAATCGGATCGGGGGCGTCGGGCGAGGTGTGGCGGGGGCGACGCGAGGGGCATGTGGTGGCGATCAAGTTCATGACCGACCAGCCCGACCCCAGCGGGAAATACCGGCGGAGCTTGCAGGCGGAGGTGGAGGCGCTTTCGGTGCTGCGCCACCCGAATATCCCGCGATTGTATGACGCGGATTTGGAGGCGGAACGGCCTTATGTGGTGATGCAGTATGTGGAGGGGGAGAGCTTGGACCGGCTGATCGGCAGCGGGGGGATTTTCAGCGTGCCGTTGAAGCAGCGGGTGGACGCGCTGGCACAGATCGGGAGCGCGTTGATGGCGGTACACCGGCAGGGGATCATCCACCGCGATATTAAGCCGGGGAACATCCGAGGGGTGACGCGCCCGTTTTTGCTGGACTTCAGCGTGGCGATCCGGCGGGCAGAGGTGACCGCGGAGACGCAGCACATCGGGACGAGTTTGTATATGCCGCCGCTGGGGGAAGCGCTGGACGAGCACAGCGACTATTTCGCGTTCGGGCTGGTGGTGTATGAGGTGCTGTTCGGGCGGCACGCGCTGCACGGGGGCGATAAGATGCCGGCGACGCTGGACGAAACGCGACGGCTGACGACGCTGCAACTGCGACAGGGCAACTGGTTCCGCCCGACGCAATTGGAGGCGCTGGAAATGCCGGGGGATTTGCAGGGGGTGAACCGAGGGCGGCTGGAGGCGCTGCTGGCACGGGCACTGGGACCGCGCGAGAGCCGGTGGCCTGATCCGGCGAGTTTCATACAGGCGGTGCGGGAGACGGTGCTGGCGGATGAGAATCTGCCGTATGTGGAGACCGTGCGCGCGCCGATTTTTAATCCCCTGCCCTCGCCTGTGGCACGACCGGATACGGCGGATGGGGTGGCGGAGAACGTGGAGACGGCGCACCCGGAGCAACCGGCACGGGCGCAGGTGTTTTCGCGGTGGGTGATGGTGGCGGTGCTGGTGTTTTCGCTGGTGTGGTTGTTCATCATGTCGCGCTACCCGTTGTGAAGGGTGATTGAGCAGAGCCTTGTGAGACGGTTTTGCAGCAGCAGCGGCGGCGGCGCGGCAGTGAAATGCGGCGGGAAGAAGCCGAGACTGCCGCCGAGGGGGGCGTTTGTCGTCGTCGTCGTCGTCGTCGCCGACAAACAAGGCGGCGGGAATGAAGGAGAGCGGCGCAGACAAGCTCAGAATATCACCCTTAAAGGCTGCTGCTGCCAATTGGTGAGGGGGAGATGGCAGGGTTGGCGGCATTGGCGGCAGTGACATTGGCATTATAGTGACAAGTTACCAGAACCTCACCCCCACGCTCGTTCCCACTCGCAGTCGTTAGGTCACTCGCAGGCCATGCTCACGTGCATTCGCTTCGCTCACAGCGCACAAGGCGCTGCACGCCAAAGGGCGAGGGGCAAAGTCAGGGGGCGTGATGGGGACAGCGTGCCGATGTGGTCGCCGGTGAGCCGGTATGCGGTTGGTAAGCTGCGCGG